>NZ_JADNQM010000008.1:0-327489 GCF_046269425.1 Amycolatopsis sp. cmx-11-12
CGGCCAGCCGCAGCACCGGCACCAGCCCCGCGCACGACACGAGACTTTCATCATCGAACCTCACCGACACCGATCCGGCAGTATGAGATGATCGCATCCAGCAGATGCCCTCTCGCTCAGTGGTTTTTGTTCCGTCGCAAGAACAATCATCCCAAGCCAGAGGGCATTTGCGTACCCGGACACACCCCAAACACCCACATCACACCGGTGGATCCAGGTTCAGTGTCCCCATTCCTTCACCGTCAGTGGGCACACCGGTTGCGGAGCCCCCTGAGCGGGGAAGAATCCGGACGTTCAACGTCCGAAATCCTCCCCGCTCGACCCTTGCGGGCACTAGCGATGCCAAGCCCGGATTACCAAGAGCAGCGCAGATCAGCAGCTCTGCGACTTTGCCGGGACCCTGACCTTGAGGGTAGGGAAGGAGCCCTTCATTGCACGGCTTCCCAGACTGTTGAGGAGAGCGGGCGAGTAGTCGCCTACTCGCGACTCAAGCGTCGAGCACGATCTTGCCGCCGCGGGCGCGCGAGACACAGGGGTAGATCACGTCGGTCCGGTCTTGTTCGTGCGGTTGCAGCACGTCGTCGCGATGGTCGGGGGCACCGGCGAGTACCGGGACGCGGCAGCTGCCGCACACCCCGTCGGTACAGGAAGCGGGCACCGCGGGGTTGACCTCGTGGATGGCGTCCAGCAGGGTGCCGTCCGCGGGCACCCGCACGGTCCGTCCGCTGCGGCGCAGTTCCGCGTCGAACGGGTGGCCTGCCCTTGTCCTCGATGTGGAGGCGAATCTTTCGACGTGCAGTGTCCCGTGTGGACAGTCGTGCGTCATCGCCACGGTCACCGCTTCGATCAGCTCCGCCGGGCCACAGCAGTAGACCGCGGCCCCGTCGGGAAGGCGTCGCACCAGTTCGGCGAGATTCGGGCGTCGACAGGTGTCGGCAGGGTACAACGAGACCTTGCCCGGATAGTCCGCCGCGAGCGGGGCGGCGTAGGCCATCCGGTCGAGTGAACGCCCTCGATAGACCAGCTGCCACGGGATACCGGCCGCGGTGAGCCGGGGAAGCATCGGCAGGAAGGGCGTGATCCCGATCCCGCCGGCGATCAACAGGTGTTCCGGAGCGTCGACGATCGGAAAGTTGTTGCGGGGACCGCGGATCTCCACCCGGGCACCGGGCCGCAGGGCGTGTGCCTCGACGGAACCGCCGCGGCCCGCGGGCTCGCGCAGCACGGCGAGCCGGTAGCCACTTGTCCCGGCAGGGTCGCCGCACAGCGAATATTGGCGGACCAGACCCGACGGCAGAACCAAGTCGACGTGCGCGCCTGGCTCCCACCGCGGCAGGTCATGGTCGCCTGCCGGCACCAGGGTCAGCTCGACGGTGTCGTCGGCGACCCGTCGCCGGTCGGTGACAGTGACCGCGATGGCGGGCGCAGAACCGTTGTCACGGCCCCATCTGGTCCTGCCCCACGGTTTCAGGACGGACAGGATGGTGGCGGTCCACAACAAGATCGTGAAGCAGCCGACGGTGGATACGAGCGCGACACCGAGAGCCCCCGGTTCGGCCGCTGGGTCTTCGGTGCGTGCGACCAGTTCGGTGACCCACCTGCTTTCCACGGCCGCCGCGGCCGGGATGCTCAGGGAGATCAGGAATTTCGCCAGCACCCACCGGTGCTTGACCAGTCCCCAAGGCGTGCCGAGTGCGAGGACGAGACCGGTGACGATCGTCAGCACCACACTGGGGATCACGATCACGAGGTCGAACAGGTGGAAGATCTCGTAGGCGCCGTGCCGTCCGGCGTGCGTCGCGGCGAGGAGCCCGGTGAGCGCGAGCACGAGCATCCCCAGCGAAAGGCCCAGCCATCCCACGCTGACGCCGATGTGCAGGATGAGCCAGACTTTCCTGGCCCGCCGCGAAAGCCGGGGGAATCGCGGCCGCAGTCCGATCAGCATCACCACCGAAAGTCCCATCCCGAGGTTCGGCACCGGGTTCGGGAAGGCGAACAGGAACTGCAGAGGCACGAACGCGAGATGGAAGCCGATGAGCAGCCGTCGCGCCCCCGGTTTCGGAAGGGCGGCGGCGCATCCGAGGGACACGGCTGCCGCCACCGCGTAGCCGACCACCCCCATCGTGCGGATCGTCGGCAGTACGGCGTTCTCGCCGGGGAACAGGATCAGGATCGCGGCCACGGAGAACCCGGCGAAGCCGAGCTGCCACCACCGCTGGTGTGCTCGCGGTGTCATCGTTCGCCAAGACGGGGATCGGGTTTCCTTCATGGGACCAAGCGTCGTGGCCGCCACCGGCCGGTCGCGTCGGCACAACGACGCGGACCGCGCGCCGATGGAGGGATATCCGCGGTCGCCGTCTACAACTTTTCACCGATGTCGATCGGCGGCGATCGGATTAGGTTGATCGGTATGCGCCCCGTGGACCTGTCTGCGATCTCCGTGCCGGCCCGGGTGGCCGATGGTGCGCTGGCGGTCTGCTGCGCGGTGGCGACCACCCCGTTCGCGGCGTCGGGTCTCATCTACGGCTACTTTCGCTGGTACCCACCGTTGTGGTTCTGGCTCCCGGTCGTAACGCTGGTGGGGGTCACGGCCTGGTTCCGGCGGGGCCGCCCGTCGTGGTTCGCCGTGGTCGCGCTCGCGGGCTGGGTGGCGCTGTCGGGGATCTTCGCGGTCATGCTCGCCCAGTACACCGTGGCCGAACGCACCCGCTCGTGGCGGCTCACCGCGCTCAGCACCGTCGGCACGCTGATCGTGGTCGGCCTGCCGATCTGGCGGCTGGGCGGTTTCGACGCGAGCCTTCCGCACTGTGTCGCCGTCTGCGTGGCCCCCGCGCTGCTCGGCCTCTACGTCGGCACCCGGCGCGAGCTGATCTCCGAAATGCGTGAACGGGTCGAACAGGCAGAGCAGGAACGGGACCTGAGGGTCCGGCAGGCCCGCAGCGACGAACGTGCCCAGATCGCCCGCGACATGCACGACGTCGTCACCCACCGCGTTTCGCTGATGGTGCTGCACGCGACCGCGCTGGAGGCCACCCATGGTCGCGACGCCACCGCGGTCGCCGGGCGGATAGGGAAGATCGGGCGAGCCGCGCTCGACGAACTGCGTTCCGTGGTGTCCGTGCTGCGGGCCGACAGTGCGGCTCCGCTGGCACCGCAACCGGGCCTGGCCGACCTCGCCGACCTGGTGGACCAGACCCGCGCGCTCGGGGTTCCGGTCGTCCTCGACGTGGACACCGGCACGCCGACGCCCGCGCTGGTCCAGCACGCGGTATACCGCGTGGTCCAGGAGGCGCTCACCAACGTCCGCAAGCATGCCGGCGACGCCGCGACCCAAGTCCGCGTGCGCCGGGAACCGGACCTGCTCCGGCTCGTCGTGCACAACCGTGGCGGTACCGCGGCCGACCGCGGCAGTGGACTGCCCGGTGGCGGGCACGGCCTGCTCGGTATCGCCGAACGGATCCGTCTCGTCGGGGGCGAGCTGACCGCCGAGCCCACCGCGGACGGCGGGTACCTCGTCGAGGCCGTCGTCCCCATCGACAGGGAGTCCGGCCGGTGATCCGCGTTCTCATCGCCGACGACGAGTGGATGGTGCGGTCCATGCTGCGCACGATCATGGAGTCCGCCGACGACATCACCGTCACCGGTGAGGCCGCCGATGGTGCCGAAGCGGTGAGCCTGGCTCGATCCACCCGGCCCGACGTGGTCCTGCTCGACATCAGGATGCCCCGTGTCGACGGCCTCGACGCCGCCCGGCGGCTTCGCGGACTGGTGGATCCACCGAAGGTCGTGGTCTTGACCACCTTCGACCTGGACGAGTACGTCGACACCGCGCTGCGTGCCGGAGCCGTCGGCTTCCTGCTCAAGGACGCGACCGCGAACGACATGCTCACCGCGGTCCGGTCCGCCGCCGGCGGCGACGCGATGCTCTCTCCCCGGATCACCCGTCGCCTGCTCACCCGGTTCACCGAACCCGTCACCGGGCCGCGGGCCGACGCCGAACGGCGGCTCGAGGTCTTGACCGGCAAGGAACGCGAAGTGCTCGTCGCTGTCGCCCGCGGGCTGTCCAACGTCGATATCGCCGCCGAGTTCCATCTCAGCGAGGCCACGGTGAAAACCCACGTCAGTCGTATTCTCGCGAAACTCGCGTGCACCAATCGCGTCCAGGCGGCCCTGCTCGCCCACCGCGCCGCGCTGCTCGACTAAGGCTGCAAGTAGTCCTCTACTTGCGGGTTTGAAGATCTCCAAGATTCTTTTGAACCGCGTCGGTCCGCCGTCCGTGTCGATGGCGTGATGAAGCGTCGATCCGGTTGGGCGATCCTGGTGAGCCTGTCTCTGTTCCTCGCCGGTTGTGCCGCGACCGTAGGAGGAGCGGCACAACCGGTGGACCCCACCCGGGTCGCCGGGCTCGGGATCACCGACGGGCCCAGTGGGCTCAAGCCCGGCGTGCTCGACGCGGGACTCCCGGTCACCGGCGGGGACGACGGCGAGATCGACAAGCTCGCGGCCAACGCCGTCGCCGACGTCCAGCGATACTGGCAAGAGCATCTGCCCGCGATCTTCGAACGCGAGTTCCGGCCGCTGGCCAACCTCGTCTCGTACGACTCGGGCGGCCGTGGCCGCGTGATCTGCGGAGCCTCCACGGCAGGGCTGGTCAACGCGTTCTACTGCTCGGCCGACGACGTCGTCGCCTGGGATCGCGGCGAACTGCTGCCGATGCTCAACGACTCGATCGGCCCGGCGGCGGTGATGGCCGTACTCGCCCACGAGATCGGCCACGCCGTCCAGTTCCGGCTGGGCCTCCCGGCCGCGACGCCGTCGATCGTCAAGGAACAGCAGGCCGACTGCTACACCGGGGCGTACCTCCGCTGGGTCGCCGAGGGCAAGTCTCCGATGTTCCAGGTCTCCACCGGGCGCGGGCTGAACGAGGTGCTCACCGCGCTGTTCCAGATCCGCGACTCCGCCGGGGTCGCCTTCGACGACGACGGCGCGCACGGCAACGCGTTCGACCGCGTTTCGGCGTTCCAATTCGGCTTCACCGACGGGCCCGCCCGGTGCGCGATGATCGACGAACGGGAGATCGAAGGCCGCAGTACACAAGGCGGTTTCGGCTCCGCCGCGGCGAACGAGCAGGCGGCGGCGGAGAACGTCCGGCTCGACAACCGGGAGGCCTTGGCCGACCTCACCACCAGCCTCCGGCAGGCGTTCCGGCTCGCGGCCACCCCGCCGACGCTGACCACCGGCGCCGCGTGTGGCGTGACGACGGAGGACGCGCTCGCGTCGTACTGCTCGGAATCCAACCAGATCAACCTCGACCTCGACGGCCTCGTCCGCATCGGGACGCCGCCGCAAAGGGGACGCCCACGCGGAATCGGTGACTTCGCCGCGTTCGCCGAGGTCGCGTCGCGCTACACCCTCGCCGTTCAGCAGGAAGGCGGGTTCCGGCTCGACGGTCCGGTGGCCGCGCAGCGCACGGCGTGCCTCACCGGATTCTGGGCATCGACCATTGTGGACGGTAAACGCGGTTCGCTCACGTTGTCGCCGGGCGACCTCGACGAGGCCATCGCCGAGATGCTGACGCGGAACAGCCTGATCGCCGCGGACGTCCGGGGCCGGACGCTCCCGGCGGGCTTCGCCAGGGTCGCCGCCTTCCGGGACGGCTTCTCTTCCGGGAGCCAGGAGACCTGCGGCGAGAAGTACCGCTAGGAATGCGCGTGAAGGCCTCCTTCCGTACCTTGAGGGTCAATGCCAGGAACTTAAGGTTGATGGCGCGGGCGTGTTTCTGACGTTTTTGCTCTGGTCAGATGGGCAACGGCAGGACCCGGACGGGTCGCCGACGGGGGTGAACGTGCTCTCGCGTCGGCTCGGTTGTCTCTAGTACGTGAAGGCCCCTTTCCTTGCGCCAGGCGCAAGGAAAGGGGCCTTCACGTACTAGAGAACTCGGACAAACAATATCAAATCAGACAATTCAACCCCGCCGGGCGTCCTATGTAGACAGTCCGAGAACCTCGGGCGCCGACCTTTAAGTTCCTGGCATTGACCCTCAAAGTAGGCAAGGAGGCCTTCACGGAACAGTGCTTACACGAAGGCGCTTTGCCCGGTGATGGCCTTGCCGACGATCAGCGTGTTCATCTCCCGTGTGCCTTCGAACGAGTAGATCGCCTCGGCGTCGGTGAAGAACCGCATGATGTCGTTGTCCAGCACGATCCCGTTGCCGCCGAAGATCTCCCGGCCCCAGGCGACGACCTCACGCATCCGTGACGTCACGAACGCCTTGGCCAGCGACGAGTGCTCGTCCTTGAAGATCCCCGCGTCCTGCAACCGGGCGAGCTGCACGAGCATGCCCCACGAAGCGGTGATGTTGCCGAGGCTTTTCACCAGCATGTCCTGCACCATCTGGAATCGCGCGATCGGACGGCCGAACTGCTTGCGCTCCTTGGCGTAGTCCAACGCGAGTTCGTAGGCGCCGATCATCACGCCCAGCCCCTGCCACGCCACGCCACCGCGGGTCGCGCGGAGGATCTCCGCGACGTCGCGGAACGAGTCGATGCCTTGCAGCCGGTTGGCTTCCGGAACCCGGACGTCGGTCAGCGTGATCTCCGCGTTCTCCACGATCCGGAACGCGAATTTGTTCTCGATCTTCACCGGGACGAATCCGGGGGAGTCCTTCTCGACCACGAAACCCTTGACGTTGTTGTCTTCCTCGTCGCGGGCCCACACGATGACCAGGTCGGCGAAGGTCGCGTTCCCGATCCACTTCTTGGCACCGTTGAGGATCCAGGTGTCACCATCGCGTCGAGCGGTGGTGCGCATGCCGCCCGCGACGTCGGAGCCGCCGAGCGGCTCGGTCATCGCGAACGCGCCGATCTTGTCCATCGCCGCCATCGACGGGAGCCAGCGGTCACGCTGTTCCTGGTCGCCACCCGAGTAGATGCTGTACATCGCGAGTCCGTTGTGGACACCGAAGAACGTGGCCACGGAAGGATCCGTGCGGGTCATCTCCATCGCCATCATGCCGCTGAGCAGGTGGCTCGTGGCCGGAAGGTGTTCGCCGTAGCCCTCGTAGGGCAACCCGGCGAGGCCCTGTTCGCGGAACTTGCCGACGAGTTCGTGTGGGAACTCGCCCTTCGCCCAGTACTCGTTCACGAGCGGCTTGACCTCGGTGCGCATGAAGTCGCGAGCCTTGAGTAGCAGCTTGCGCTCCTCCTCCGGCAGCAGGGCCTCGTAGTCGTAGAAGTCGGCGGTCATGTCAGTTCTCCTCCGTACGGGCACTGTCCAAAGCGGACAGCACCGCGAGCTGCTTGCGGTCGCGCGCCTCGGCGAGTTCCGAGTACGTGGAGGAGCCGTAAGCGGATTCCACGGCTTCGATGAGCCGTTCCTGTTCTTCCGGGTTCTGCGAGGGCTGGCCGAGGCCCGCCCACATCTTCTTCATCGACTTGCCGATGTGCTCGGCCATATGCCGGTAGCCGCCGGGACCGCCGCCCAGATGCGAGCCGAGGAACGGCCCGACGGTCGACCAGCGGATGCCGAGCGAGTTCGTCATCACGGCGTCCAATTCGGACGGTGACACGACGCCCTGTTCCACCAGGTAGATCGCTTCGCGGCTCAGCGCGTTCTGCAACCGGTTGCCGACGAACCCGGGGATCTCCTTGCGCTCCACCACCGGAGTACGGCCGACGAACCGGTAGAACTCGACAGCGCGGTCGACCGATTCGGCACTGGTGCGCTCACCGGGTACGACCTCGACCAGCGGGATCAGGTGCGGCGGGTTGAACGGGTGTCCGATCAGGACACGCGACGCGTCATCGAGGTCCGCGGCGAAGGCCGTCGAAGGGATCGCCGAAGACGAGCTGAGCAGCAGTGCGTGCGACGGCGCCTCGCGGACCAGGGTCGCGAACAGGTCCTTTTTGAACTCGACGTCCTCGGGTCCGTTCTCCTGCACGACATCCGCGTTCCGGACGGCCTCGGAGACGCCCACGGCGAGGTGGACACGAGGGGCGAGGTCCGCGGCGTCCTGGCCGAGGTGCGGGGCGAAGGCCTCCAGTGCGCCGTTGACGGCGTCGGCGAGGTCCGGCCGCGGGTCCGTGACCCAGACGTCCATCCCGTGCGAGGCGAACAACGCCGTCCACGAAAGGCCGATCGTTCCCGCGCCGATCACCGCGGCAGAGCGAAAAGTCATGACTGCGCTCCCTTCAGGTAGTCGAAGACCGGCTTGACCGGGGCGAGCGTCAGGTCGGTGAGGATGTGGCTCGCGGAAACGACCTCCAGCACCGGGAGATCGGCGAGCGGGGCCAGGACGTGCTGGAACAGTTGCAGCCGCGCGGGTCCGGTCCACGCCTCCTTGACCACCACGTCGGTGATCTCGGTGCGGACCAGTTCGAAGACCCGCGGCGAACCGTCGTAGTCCGGGATGGTCTTGAGCATGAACGTCGGCACGGTGATCTGCGCTTCGGCCTCGCGGACGTCCAGCCGGTGGTGCTTGTAGCCCATGGTCGCGGTCGCGACCCGCTGGCTGCCGTAGTCGAGTGTCCCGACGAGCGCGCCGTTCTCGGCGAACAACTCCGGCGAACCGATCGTTTTCGGGTAGGCGCTGATCTCGCGGCCGGACGCGGTGGCCGGGAAGTTGTCGAGGTACATCGCGTGCAGGTACTCGCCGCGCTCGCCCTCGAAATTCACCGGAATCGCCTGGCCGGACTCGGTGTACGGCCCGTAACTGCTGACATCGCCCATCTTCATCACCTCGAACCGCACCAGCGGCTCGTCGATTTCCAGGGGCTCCGGGACGACGGCGCGCAGTGCGTCGGCGTGGGTGCGGTAGACGATGTTCAGGTACTCGCGGTTCGTGAACCGCGGCACCACCGGCGCGTACGCCGGGTTGGTGAGCGGGGTGGTCACGTGCTGGAGGACTTCTTGCTGCTTCATGTCACTCACCTGTCCACTGTGGAGTCCGGCGCTCGGCGAAGGCCTGCATGCCCTCGCGGACGTCGGCCGACTTCATCAGCGCCGGCAGTTCCGAACGCTGGGTGGCAAACGCTTGCGCGTCCGGGACGCCGTCGGCGGCGCGGACGATCTTCTTGACCAGTGCCAGCGCCAGGGGTGCGTTGGCGGCGACCTGTTCGGCGAGTTGCAACGCGACGGCGGCGGCCTCACCGGCCGGGACGGCGCGGTTCACCAGGCCGAGGTTTCCGGCGCGCTCGGCGCTGATCGGCTCGCCGGTGAGCAGGAACTCCATCGCCAGGTGGTGCGGGATCCGCTTCGGCAGCCGGATCACACCACCGCCCGCGGCGATCAGACCGCGCTTCACCTCGGGCAGCCCGAACTTCGCGTCCTCGGCGGCGACGATCAGGTCGCAGCCCAGCGCCAGTTCGAAACCGCCGCCCATGGCCCAGCCTTCGACGGCCGCGATCAGCGGTTTCGACAACTCGGCCTCGGTCAGCCCGCCGAAACCGCGGCCGGGGACCTCGGGCGACTCGCCCTTCAGTGCGGCCTTCAGATCCATGCCCGCGCTGAACGAACCGTCCGCGCCGGTCAGGACCCCGGCCCGCAGCGTGGGATCGGCTTCCAGGAGGTCGAGCGCTTCGGCCAGGCCTGCCGCGACGGCGGCGTTCACCGCGTTGCGGGCCTGCGGCCGGTCGATCGTGATCAGCAGGGTGCCGCCGACCCGTTCTGTCCTTACTTCTGTGGTGCTCATGCTTCTTCCTCAGCGGGTGGTGACGAGTTCGCGCAGGACGTCTTCGGTGTCCTGGCCCGGCAGGGGTGCCAGGCGCCGCACGGAACCGGGGGTCGCGGAGAACTTCACCGGGATGCCGATGGTGCGAATCGAGCCCTCGCTCGGGTGCTCGACGACGTCGAGCAGGTGTCCGTCGCGGACGTACTCGTCGTCCTGCGCGGTGTCCAGTTCCAGGACCGGGGCCATCGGGATGCTGTGCTTCGCGCAGACCTCGGTCCACTCTTCGGTGGTCAGTGCCGGGGCGCAGTCGGCGATCATCTCGGCGAGGGCTTCGTGGTCGGCGCCGTCGATGGCGTCGCCGTTGACCCGCGGGTCCTCGGCCAGGTCCGGCCGTCCCGCGGCCTGGAAGAAGTCGCGGAAGTTCCGCGGGTTGTAGGGGATCACGCAGGCCATGCCGTCCTTGGTGTGCACGGCCTTGTGTCCGGGGTTCATCGACGGGCCGAAGCCGGTCGGGCTCTCCGCGGGCTCGAAAACGTGCCCGGCCAGGTGTTCGACGAGGTTGAACGCGATCAGCGTGTCGGTCATCGGGATCTCGACGCGCTGACCCTCGCCGGTCTTGTCGCGGTGCACCAGCGCCGCGAGCACGGTGTAGGCGATGGTCAGGGAGGAGACCTTGTCGCCGATGATCGTAGGCAGGTAGACCGGCTCGCCCAGCGCGCGGTTCGCGACGTCGACCAGTCCGGACGCGGCCTGCACCGTCTCGTCGTAGGCGGCGTGGCCCGCGCGGTCGGAATCACTGCGGAAGCCCTGCGCGTGGGCGTAGACCAGGCCGGGGTTGCGCGCGGCGACGTCGGCGTAGTTCATGCCGAGCCTGCTCAGCGCGCCCGGTCGCATGTTGGTGATCAGGACGTCGGCGGTGTCGATCAGCTCGAGTGCCTGCTCGCGCTGCTCCTCGTCCTTGAGGTTGAGGGCGACGCTGCGCTTGTTGCGGTTCACGTTCAGGTTGAGCGCGGTCATGCCCGGCGTCGTGCGGAACTTGCCCACCCGGACGGTGTCGGCGGGGGACTCGATCTTGATCACGTCGGCGCCGAGGTCGCCCAGGATCTGCGCGGCGTACGGGCCCATGACCACCGTCGAGAGGTCGATCACGCGAACGCCGTCCAGTGGTCCGGTGGCGGTCTGAGTCATTTGCTTTCCCTTCGCCGTTGTTCGCTCTAACTTCGAAGTTAGGCGCGAATAGCGATAAAGGGAATGATCAAGAAAAGAAGAATGGTATGACCACGGTGGTCATACCATTCTGGTGTCCGAATTGGGTTCCCTTGGAAAGTGGTCGAAGGCGTGATTTGTGTGCTCTGAGCACGCGAGTGCGGTGCGGTGTCACCCCTGTTCAGGTCGAAAGCGGTTCGGCGAAGATCTCGCGGACGCCTTCGATGAGCCCGGCGAGGTCGCCGTCCTCGGCGCGGTCGCGGCGCCAGACCAGGGCGGTCTCCAGCTGAGGACGGAAATCCGCGAACGGCAGGATGGTGGCGCCGTCGACGAGGAACAGGTGCATCGGACTGGCCGGATCGAGCATGGTGATCGAGAACGACGAACCGTTCGCCACCAATTCCGAGATGCCCGAATATTCGGTTCCGCCGACTTTGAGCCTTTTCTTGATGCCCGCGTTGGACAATTTCCGGTCCATATCGTCCGAATAGGCCGGAATGCTTTCCGAGGCGGACGGGATGTAGGACAGATCACTCAATTCGGCGATGTCGACCGTTTCCCGGACGGAGAACCGGTCGGCGGGCACGACGGCACCGAGCCGCTCGACCTGCACCGGGATGATCTCCAGCGCGGGATCCGTCACCGGCATCCGGACGAGTGACAACGCGAGTTTGCCCTCGTGCACCGCGGCGACCAGATCGGGTGTCGTCCCCGGCCAGCGTTTGAGTTCGAACCGGTCGTGGCAGCGTTCTTCGAGCCGTTTGACCCGCTCCCGCAGTGCCGGATGCACCCCGGCGGGCATGCCGATGAACACGGTGCTCCGCCGCGGCTTCACCGCCTCCTGCAACCGCCAGGGAATCGCGTTGACCTGGTCGAGGACGTCCCGCGCGATCGGCAGCAGCGCCGCACCCGCCGCGGTGAGCGTCACGTGGTGTGTGCTGCGGTCGAACAGTTTGTGGCCGAGTTCGTGTTCGAGATCCTTGATGCGCTGGCTCAGCGGGGAGGCGGCCATGTGCAGCTTCCTGGCCGCCTGGGAGAAGTTCAGCTCCTCCGCGACGGCCACGAAATACCGCAGGTGCAACATCTCCACGTGATCACCCTAACCGCAGCGCCACGGTGAACGCGGCTCCGCCTTCCGGCGCCGGACCGGCGGTCAGCGTGCCGCCCATCCGGGTGACCAGGCCATGGGCCAGCGCGAGCCCGATGCCCGAACCGACCGGACGGCTGTCGCGGTACCGCTTGTGCAGCACCCCGCGGTCGAACGCGACCGGGTAGTCCTCCGGCGCCAGCCCCGGGCCGCCGTCGCGGACCGCCAGCAGAGCCTGTCCCTCGAAGGACGTCAGGGAGAACACGATCGGGGCGCCCGCCGGAGTCACTCGAAGGGCGTTCTCGGCCAGCCCGTCGACGACCTGGCGAAGCCGTCGCGGATCGGCGATGACCGGGACCTCGGCGGGCGGCCGCTCGACCAGCAGCGTCACCTTCCGCTGAGCGCAGCGCAGCCGCCAGACCTCGGCGCATTCGTCGACGAGCGCGGCGAGGTCGAGCCGCGCGGGATCGAGGGGGAATTCGTCGGCGCCGAGTCTTGCCAGCTCCAGCAGGTCGCTGACCAGGCGTTCCAGGCGCTGAGCCTCGCGGTGGATGGTCTCACCGGCACGGCGCGCGTCCTCGCCTTCGGCCACGCCGTCGCTGATCGCCTCGGCGAACCCGGTGACGGCGGTCAGCGGCGTCCGCAGTTCGTGCGACACCGAAAGCAGGAACTCCCGTTGCCGCGCCTCGCTGTACTGGAGGGCGTCGGCCAGCTCGTTGACCGACTTCGCCACGTCCGCGACCTCGGACGGCCCTTCGACCGGAACCCGCAGGTCACGGCGCCCGGACCGCATGCCGTTCGCCACCGACGCGGCCCGCCGCAGCGGCCGGGACAGCATCCGGCTCAGCACCAGCCCGGCGATCGCGGCGACCGCCAGCCCGGCGCCGAGCGCGAGCACGGTGTTGCGCACCAGCATCCGCCCGCGCGCCTCGCCGGTCTTGGTCGACTGGACGAGCGCGAACGCGGCACCCCGCGCGCCGACGGTGCGGGCCTCGACAAGGTACTGCTGCCCCTCGACGAGCACCTTGCCCGAGCGGGTGAACCCCGTCTTGGTGGCGGCGATCGCGGCGACCGTCCCGGCGCCGTCGAGTGTCCCGTTCGGACGGCGGACGACGACGTCGATCCCTTGCCCGCGAACGACTTCCGCGACCTTGCCCACGCCGAGCCGGTTGCCGATGCCGGTGTCGTCGAGCTGGCTCGCGACCACGTCGGCCTGCGAGGACAGCGACTGCCGGAGCACCTCGGTCCCAGCCGTGCGGATCAACCGGGCCGCGACCAGCCCGGCCACCACCACCGCGACCGCGGCGATCGCCAGGCACACCACGGTGATCCGCAGCGCGAGCGAGGTCCGTTTCATCCGGCGTCCGCCGCGTAACCGATCCCGCGGACCGTCCTGATCGGACTGTGGCCGCCCAGTTTCCCGCGCAGCTGGGCGATGTGGACGTCGACGGTCCGCGTGCCCGCCGACGCGGCGTAGCCCCAGACCGAGCTGAGCAACTGCTCGCGGCTGAACACCTGACCGGGGCGCCGCACCAGATGGGTGAGCAGGTCGAATTCGGTCGAGGTCAACGCTATTTCGGTGTCGGCGGCCCAGACCCGGCGCTGGGTGACGTCGACGCGGATGGAACCCGCCACGTAGGTCTCGGCGGGCGGCGTGGCCCCGGCGGCCCTGCGCAGGACGGTCCGGACCCTGGCCGAGAGTTCACGAGGGCTGAACGGTTTCGTCAGATAGTCATCCGCGCCGATCTCCAGGCCGAGCAAGCGATCCAGTTCGTCGTCGCGGGCCGTCACGAATAGCACCGGCGTCCAGTCGCCGTCCGCGCGCAGCGTCCGGCAGATCTCGATACCGTCCATTCCGGACAGTCCGATGTCGAGGACGATCGCGACCGGGCGCAGCCGCTGGATCGTGGCCAGCGCCGCGCCGCCGTCCGCCTCGATCCGCACGCCGAACCCGTCCCGCTTCAGATACAGCGAGGCGAGTTCGGCGATCGCGGGGTCGTCCTCGACGACCAGTACCAGCCCGCGTCCCGGTTGCGTCGTCACCGGCCGATCCTGTCACGGGGCCGGGTCGCCGGCCATGTCCTGCTCTATCGAGTCGAGGGTGCGCTGGACGTCGCTGAGTTCGCCCGGCGCGCGACTCGATGCCGGCTTTTCGTCGGTGCACGCGGCCGCGCCGAACAGCGCGAACGCGGTGAGGGTCACGGCCAGTAGGCGCTTCACTTCCCCGCCTTGCAGTGCGCGCCCGCGAACGCGTCCAGCTTCTGCTTCGCCGCGGTGAGTTCGGGAAGACGTCCGCTGCGCTTGTCGGCCCGCTTCTGGAGCTTGTCGGCGAAGTCGTTGTGATTCTTCTTGCGCTGGCCCTCGGCCCTGGCCTTGAGGTTCGCGACGGAACCGCGGATCTCGGGCCCGCCGTTGATGCGGTCGGTGAGCTTCGTGGTGCGCTGGGTGAGCTTGGGCAGCCAGTCGGCACACAATTGCTGGGATTCTTCGGGGCTGAGAGTGATCGGAGCGGTTTGGGCAGAGGCGGCCGGGGCGAGGGCGATGAGACCGGCCGCGGTCAGGCAGACGGCGATGGTGTGTTTCAGCATGCGAAGAGCGTCGCGTGGACAGATACGAGAAGTGTGGGGGCGATGTTCGGGTTTTGTAAGCGATACTCGGTTGATGGGGCTGAAGACTTTGACCGCCACCGTGGTGGCGACGTTGCTGTTCGCCGCCACACCCGCTGTCGCCGCACCCGCGTTCGTCCTGCGTGACGGCGTCAGCCAGCCGGTGTACTCCTACGACAAGGCGATCCGCGAGACCGCCTGGGTCGAAACAGGCCAAGACCTGGATCGCGACGGACAGGTCGACCGGGTCGCCGCCGACATCATCCGCCCGTCGGAACCGGCCGGACGCGTTCCGGTGATCATGGACGTCAGCCCGTACTTCGAGAAGATCGGGCGCGGCAACGAGCGCCAGCCGAAGACGTACCTCCCCGACGGCACGCCGTCGCAGTTCCCGCTGTTTTACGACAACTACTTCGTGCCACGCGGGTACGCGGTCGTGCTGGTCGACGTCGGGGGCACCAATCGCTCCTCCGGGTGTTTCGACGACGTCGCCTCCGGCAACGGGGTCGTGAACTGGCTCAACGGGCGTGCTCAGGCCTTCCGGACTCCGTTCGGGCCGGAGCGGGTCCGCGCGAGCTGGGCGAACGGGTCGGTCGGCGCGATCGGGAAGTCGCAGGACGGGGCGACGGCGATCGGGATGGCGGCGTCCGGGATCGACGGTCTCAAGACCATCGTGCCGATCGCCGGGGTCAGTTCGTACTACGAGGTCCATAACTCGCACGGCGCGTATTTCGGCTGGGCGGGTGGGCCGGGCCTGTACAACGAGCGGGCGCAGAAGCTCTGTCAGCCGTTCGAGGAGGACAACGCGCGGCGCGCGGGGACGGACGGGAACTTCAACGAGTACTGGCGTGGGCTCGACTACGTGGCGAAGACCGGGAAGGTGCGCGCAAGCGTTTTCGCGTCGATGGGCTTCCACGATCTCAACGTCAACCCGATCCAGTTCGGGCCCTGGTGGGAGGCGCTGAACGCGTACGGCGTGCCGCGCAAGGCGTGGCTGCACCAGGCGGCGCACGTCGACCCGTTCGACCTCGACCGGTCACTGTTCGTGAAGACGCTGCACCGCTGGTTCGACCGGTGGCTGCTCGGCGTCCGCAACGGCGTCGAGGCCGAACCGGCGATCCGGATCGAGCACACCCCGGACCGGTGGGCGGACGAACGCCGCTGGCCGCCTGCTTCGAGGTCGAGCACGCTGTGGCCTTCCGCGGCGGGTGGGCTGGGGGCGCGTCCTGCCTCTGGTGCGGCTTCGCTGACCGACGACCCGGCGCGCGGGGCGTCCCAATGGGTGAAGAACCCGTCGCAGTCCAGCCCGGAGCGCCTCGTCTTCGCAGGTGAGCCGGTGCGCGCGGACACCCGCGTCGCCGGAACCGCGACGGTGACGGTGATCGCCCGTTCGGACAAGCCCAGCGCGCGGCTCGGCGCGGTGCTGGTCGACTACGGTCCCGCGACG
This sequence comes from Amycolatopsis sp. cmx-11-12, assembly GCF_046269425.1. Taxonomy (NCBI): domain Bacteria; kingdom Bacillati; phylum Actinomycetota; class Actinomycetes; order Pseudonocardiales; family Pseudonocardiaceae; genus Amycolatopsis; species Amycolatopsis sp. cmx-11-12. Next base: position 16,014 of record NZ_JADNQM010000008.1, read on the forward strand.
GTGCGGAACACCCAGTTCCCCGCGCTCGGTCTCAAGAACCTGACGTCCCGATCCTGCTGGGGCGCGGGAACGGCCGCGGACACCGGATGCTTCCTCGACACCGTCGCCGATCTGACCACAGTGGACACAAGGATCGTGGCGACCGGCTGGGCCGACCTCGGCCACCACCGCTCGCTCTGGCGGGGCGAACTTCTGGAGCCCGGCAAGGCGTACACGATGACGTTCCGGTTGAGCAGCCTCGACCACGTCGTCCCGGCCGGGCACCGGCTGGCGCTCGTCCTCGGCGGGACGGACGCGGACATGTTCGACCCGGCCCTTCCCGCACCAGGCGCCCGGGTGACCTTCGACCTTGCCGGAACTTCGCTGTCGGTACCGGTTGTTGGCCGCAACTAGTCCTCTGGTTGCGGCAGGCGCCATGTCGCGTGAAGGCCCCCTTCCCTCGCTGAGCCGAGGGAAGGTGGCCTTCACGCGGGTTACGACCGCAGGGCCGCAGTTCGCGTCGGGGTGGACGGCCCCCGGACGTCTCCGCGTTTAGTCCTCTAGATGAGTGATTCCGTGAAGATCGCGTGAAGTGCAACCCCGCGAAGGAATCCTTCCCTTGACCGTCATAAAGGACACTGGTTGGGGCCGAATTATCCGATTGATCATCGATTGCCCGTATTACCGGATCTGCGAGGCCCCTCAAGGACTCGACATGCTCAGGTGGCCGTGGCCGTCTCGGTCGCCCCTTCAGTGCGAACCAAGGTCGTGAAGGCCTCCTTGCTTACCCTCAAGGTAGGCAAGGAGGCCTTCACAACCTTGGCGATACGGACATACGGCATCCAATCGGATGATTCGACTCGAAAAGCGTCCTCTGTGGACAGTCATAGTGCTTCACGTGATTTTCACGGAATCAACCGTCTAGTTGCGGTAGTTCGCCCTCGAACTACCGCAACCAGAGGACGAAACGCGGGAAAGAAGGAGCCCACAATGGCGAAGATCCAGCGCATTTCCGTCCACGGCCACACGAGCGCGAGCCCCGAAGCCGTCTACGCCCTCCTCGAAGACCGAGAGCACTGGCCCGACTGGTCACCCATGGGCGACTTCCGCCTCCTCAAGAAGGGTGACGAGAACGGTCTCGGCGCCGTCGGCGTCTTCAGTACCAACGGCGTCAACAGCTGCGAAGAGGTCATCGCGCTCGAACCCGGCAAACGCTTCGGCTACTCCCTGAACAAGGGCATGCCGCTTCGCGACTATCGCGCCTACGTCGACCTCACCCCGTCCATGGGCGGCACCGACGTCCACTGGCACTCGACGTTCACCGCCAAGATCCCCGGCACCGGCTGGTTCTTCCGCCGTTTCCTCGGCCGCTTCCTCGGGCGGATGGTCGAGAGCCTCGTGACACGCGCCTCGCGCGGCGCCCCATAAAGTAGGCGCATGCCAGCCCCACGACGTACGCAGGAGGAACGCAGCGCCGCGATGCGCGTCAGGCTGCTCGACGCCACGATCGACTGTCTCGTCGAATACGGCTACGCGGGCACCACGACCACTCGCGTCGCGGACCTCGCCGGGGTGACCCGCGGTGCGCAGGTGCACCACTTCCCGACCAAGACCGACCTCGTCACCTCCGCGATCCGGCATCTCGCGGCCAGGCGCACCGAGGTCGCGATGGCGGAGATCGACAGGCTCAAGGCGTCGGCCGATCCGATCGGGGACGCGTTGCAGCTGATGTGGGAGATGCACCAGGGCCCGGTCTTCTCGGCGACCGTCGAGCTGTGGGTGGCCTCGCGCACCGACCCGGAGCTGCGCGCGCAGATGGCGGTGGTCGAGCCGATCGCGACGAGCAGCCTGGTCGAGTTCGGCAAGGCGCTGCTCCCGGACCATTCGGCGCATCCGGAGTTCCTGCACGCGGTGTACACGGCGATGGACGTCGTCCGCGGCATCCTCATCGCCAGCTGGGCGACCCGCGACCAGGCCGAACTGGACGCGCGCTGGGAGCGCGGCCGCCGTCACCTGATCCTGCTGTTCGAGGTGCTCATGCAGCCTGCTCCCTCTCGTTAGGCATGTTACTCTCCCGGGGAGAGTGAGGAGGTCACGTGCTCGGAAACCCGTACGACCCCGACTGCCCCACCCGCGCGCTGCTCGATCGCATCGGCGACCAGTGGACCGTGCTGATCGTCGGCGTTCTCGGCGACGGCCCGCTCCGGTTCACCGAGATCGGCAAACGCGTGCGCGGTATCTCGCAGAAGGTCCTCACCCAGACGCTCCGCAGCCTCGTCCGCGACGGCATCCTGACCCGCACCGCGTACCCGGAGATCCCACCGCACGTCGAGTACGAGCTGACCGCGCTCGGCCGCAACCTCGCCGAACCGCTGGAGATGCTCGATCGGTGGGCTCGCGTCCACATGGGCGAAGTCCTCGACTCCCGCAAGAGCTACGACGGGCAGCTCAGCGCTTGACCAGACCGGCCTCGTGCGCCAGCAGCCCCGCCTGGGTCCGGTTCGCGCAGTCCAGTTTGACCAGCATCCGCGACACGTAGCTCTTCACCGTCGCCTCGGCCAGATGCAGCCGCGCCGCGATGTCCGCATTGGACAGTCCTTCGCCGAGACAGGCCAAGACGTCCGTTTCCCGTTCCGTCAGCCCTTCGGTCTTCCGGCGCGCGTCGTCGCCCCGACGCCGTCCGTCGGCCGACATCGCGACCAGTCGTTGCGCGGCCTCCGGGGACAGGACGGTGTGCCCGTCGGCGGCGACGCGGACCAGCCCGATGAGGTCCTCCGGCGGCGTCGACTTCACCAGGAACCCGGCCGCGCCCGCCCGCAGCGCGCGGATGACGTAGGTGTCCGCGTCGAACGTCGTCAGCGCGACGACGGCGGGCGGTTCCGGGAGTTTCGCGATCCGTTCGATGGCGGTCAGCCCGTCGACGCCGGGCATCCGCAGGTCCATCAGCACCACCCGCGGCCGGTGCCGGACCACGGCTTCGACCGCCTCGGCGCCGTCCTGTGCCTGCGCCACCACCTCGATGTCGGCCGCGGAACCGAGGATCGTCCGCAGATGCGCGCAGACCATCGGTTCATCGTCGACGACGACCACCCGGATCACGCATTCCCCTCCGTCGTCGGGACGTAGGCGGGCAGTATCGCACTGACGCGGTACCCGCCGCCCGCCATCGTGCCCGCGTCGAACCGGCCGCCGATCAGCTCGACGCGTTGCCGCAGCCCGGCAAGCCCCGCGCCGGACCCGCTGCCCGCCAGCGCCGGATCCGGTGTGGCGCCGCGTCGCGTGTTCTCCACCGTGACGTCCAGACCGTCCGCGTGATAGCGGAGTTCGACGGTCGCGGCAGACCCGGGCGCGTGCTTGCGGACGTTCGTCAGCGCTTCCTGCACGACGCGGTACGCCGTGCGGGCGATGGTCGGGGAGATCCGCCCGGGATCGCCGTGCACGGTCAGCTCGGTCGGGATGCCCACCGACGCCGATTCCGCGACCAGCGTCGCCGGATCGCCCGCCGCGCCGTCGGTGAGCGTGCGCGGCTCGGCGTTCGCGCCGTTGCGCAGCACGCCGACGAGGTCGCGCAGTTCGTCCAGGGCCAGTGCGCCCTCGCGCCGGATGTCCTCGGCGGAGGTCCGCACCGCCTCGTCGGCCGAGACGACGCCGAGCGCGCCGGCGTGCAGCACCATCAGGCTCAGCCGGTGCGTGACGACGTCGTGCATCTCCTCGGCCAGCTTCCGCCGTTCCTCGGCGCGGGCGCGTTCGGCGAGCAGGTGCTGCTCGCGTTCGGCGCGTTCGGCACGGTCCCGCAGCGAGCGCAGCAACTGGCGCCGCGCCTCGAAATACAGCGAAATCGCGGTGGGGAACGCCGTGCTGAGCAGGCCGAACGGGGTGGTGTTCCACTGCGCGTCCCACGGCCGTGACGCGCAGATCACCAGGATCGCGGTCAGCCAGAGGAGGGTCCGCCGGTCCATCAGCCGGGCCAGCTGGCTCAGTACCACCGGGGTGATCGTCGGGACGGTCATCAGCGTCAGCTGCCGCTCCGGCACCAGCAGCCCGGGGGAGAACAGGTCGGAGGCGAGCATCAGCAGCGCACCCGCGGTGATCAGGCCCCCGACCAGCCGAGGGAACCGGAACAGCAGGATCAGCGAAAGATCGAACAGCACCTGCATGGTGACACCCGCGGCGGGCCCAGCCCAGCCGGTCGTCGGTTCGCCGAACACGTACAGCGAGATGTCCAGGCCCGCGAACGCGAGCGCCGCCAGCGTGAGCCACAAGGTGTCGACCGGACCGGGCCGGAACGGCCTGCTTTTCTCCACGCGATGACGGTAACCAGCCGGGGACGACATCGCCGGAGGATCCGCAACTTTCGTCTATCCGGTCACCCTCCTTACCCGGTTTCCCGCCGGTGGCTGTCCGCGGTGGACTAGGGAGCATGAGCAACGCGACTCAGACAGTCCAAACAGGACAGGAACGGGAGACGGCTTTCGCCCGCCTGCCGGTGTTCGTCGTCGCCGCGCTGGCCGGAGCCGCGCTACTGGCCACGAGCGGCCGGTACGCGCACGGTTTCGACGAGCTGTACTTCCTGATGGCGGGCCGGGAACACCTGGCGTGGGGCTATTTCGACCAGCCGCCGCTGATCCCGGCGTTGGCCGGGGCGATGGACTCGCTGTTCCCCGGTTCGCTGGTGATGCTGCGCCTGCCGATGACGCTGGCCGCAGCGGCGGGGGTGGTCGTCACCGCCCTGATCGCCAGGGAACTGGGCGGTGGACGCGGTGCGCAGGTGCTCGCGGCCGGGTTCTACGCGGCGTCCGGGGTGATCATCGTCAGCCACTGGACCGGTACTTACGTCCTCGATCCGTTCCTCTGGACGGTGATCGTCTGGCTGGTCGTCCGCTGGGTCCGCACCCGCCGTGACGGGCTGCTGGTCTGGGCGGGTGTCGTCACCGCGATCTCCCTGGAGACGAAGTTCCTCATCCCCGCGTTCTGGGCACTGGCCCTCCTGAGCGCTCTGGTGCTCGGGCCGAGGGAACTCCTGGGGCGCCCGAAATTGTGGCTGGGCGCGGGGATCGCCGTCGTCGTCACCGTGCCGACGTTGCTCTGGCAGGCGGGCAACGGCTGGCCGTACCTGATCATGAACGACGTCGTGGCTGCGGAATTCCCCGGCACGTGGGCTTTTCTGCGCGACGGCTTCCTGACTGCGGGCGTCGGGGCGGGGGTGCTCGCGTTCGTCTACGGTCTCGTTCGGCTGAACTTTTCCCGTGAACTTCGCGGCTATCGCTTCCTGGGGGTAGCGATAGCCGCGCTCATCGTCGCGTTCCTGCTGCTGCACGGGCGTTCCTACTATCTGATGAGCGTCTTCGCGCTGCCGTTCGCCGCCGCGGCGACGGGTTTCGTGAAGCACGTTCCCCGGTGGCGGCTGATCGCCTGGCCCGCGATGGTGCTTTCGGCGGTGATCACCCTCGCCGGCCTGCCGTTCTACCCGGCGGGCATGACGCGGACCAGCCTCGGGCCGATCGTCCTCGGCAGCTCCTTCGCCGGTGGGGAACTGCCGCAACAGGAACTGGTCAAGGCGGTCGGCGAGAGCTATGCCGCCCTGCCGCCGGAGCAGCGAGCACGCACCGCCGTCTACGCCGAGATCTACCCGTTCGCCGCCGCGACGGAGTTTTACGGCCCGCGGTACGGCATCCAACACGTCTACAGTGGCCACCGCGGCTACTGGTACTTCGACCGGCCACCGGGGTCCGCGGACAGCGTGCTGTTCCTCGGGTTCGATCCGGGACTGCTCAAGCCGTACTTCGCCACGGTGACTCCGGTGGTGGAAGGGCTGCTGTGGCGGTATGACGGCAGGCGGGGTTCGTGGGACGAGATCTGGCCGAAGCTGGAAAGGCACTGACGATGACCGAACTTTCCTTACCCGCCAAGGCATATCTGCTCGCCTGCGACGTCGGCAAGGGCAAACTACGGGACAGGCACCGCGCGAGCCTGCTCATCAGCGGCGCCGCGATGACCGACCTCGCGCTGCGCGGGCGGGTCGCCGACGCGGATGGCAGGGTCGCGGTGTCGGGCGCCGGGCCGACCGGCGACCTCCTCCTCGACGAACTGCTCGCCGAGATCGCGGGGGAGCGCCCCCGCAAGTGGAAATGGTGGGTGCGCAAGGACGCGCGTGGCACCTTGGAGGCGGTGGAGTCCCAGCTCGACGCGGCGGGCGTGATCGAGATGAAGACCGGCCGGACGCTGGGCCTGTTCCCGTCGCGCCGCCCGATCGTGCGGGATCCCGCCGTCGTCGACAGGCTGCGTGCCTTGGTCGATCAGGCGTTGCGCGGGCCTTCTCCATCGTCCGATGTGGACGCGAGCGATGCCGCGCTCACCGCGCTGGTGGCCGCCGTCGAACTCCGTGACGTCATTCCCGGCCGGGACAGGCGCCAGTACAAGGACCGGATCGAGGAACTGACCGACCGGGGCGGGGACGCGGTTCCCGCGTTGCGGAAGCTGTTCCGTGAACTGCGGGCGGTGCGGGCGTCGGCGGCGTCCTCATCCGGCGGGAGCTGAGCCGAACAACCGGTCGAGGTAGTAGTCCACAGTGGACATCGCCTCGTCCGGCGTCCGGTGCTTCATCACGATGTTGGTGCCCTGTGAATCCGCGAGCGCCCAGAGGATCGTCGATTCGTGCATCGCGTCGGCCGACTTGTCGACATCGCCCGCTTCCTGGCCCTGGCGGATCAGCATGGCGAACAGTTCGAACAGCTGAGGTACGCCCTCGGTGAGCGCGGTCCCGAAGGAGGGGTCGGAAATCGAACGGATGAAGAACGCGACGCCCATCAGCCAGTCGCCGCGGCGGCGTTCGTCGAGCGGCAGGATCTCGGCGATGATCGCGCGCAGGATGGACTTGGGGGTCGAAGGCACTTCGCCCGTTTCCAGCCGAGCTTTGAGGCGCTCCTCGTACACCTGTGAGCGGCGTTCTATGGCGAACAGCAGCATCTCGTCCTTGGTCTTGAAGTAATGCTGCACCAGGCCCATCGACATGCCCGCTTCGGCGGCGACGTGGCGGAGGCTGACCCCTTCGAGGCCGCGTGTGGCCGTCAGCCGCGTCAGCGCCTCGGCGATCTCCGCGCGGCGCGCGGTGTGATCCACCTGCTTCGGCACCTTCACCATCCGTTCCGCTGTTTGCAATGCGATCGCATTGCCACTACGGTCCCAGGCTATTACGATGCGATCGCATTGTAAACGACCGTCGGGGGTGAAATCGGTGGAAGCCGATCGGGGGAAGGTGCGGCTGAGGCCGCCACGGAACGCGTTGGATCAGCGGGTCGTGGGCTGGTGGCGTTTGCAGGGAACACTCTTCTGGGTCTCGCCGGTACTCGTGCTGGCCCTTCTCGGGCTGCTCATCGAGCCCGCGCGGTTCTGGCTGCTGACGCCGGCGGCGGTGTTCGCGGTGCTGGGCCTGGCCTGGGTGATCGCGATGCCGCTGTGGTGGTTCAAGGTGCACCGCTGGGAGGTCACGGAAACCGCGGTGTACACGCGTTCCGGGTTCTTCTGGCAGGAGTGGCGCGTCGCGCCGATGTCACGGATCCAGACCGTGGACACCCTGCGCGGGCCCTTGCAGCAGGTGTTCAAGCTCGCGACAGTCACGGTCACGACGGCGTCCTCGCGGGGCGCGGTCAAGATCCGGGGGCTCGACCACGAACTGGCCGCGAACCTCGCGGAGCAGCTCACCGAAACGACGCAGGCGACGCCGGGGGACGCGACATGACCTCGGGCGAGTTCGAGGGCTGGAGCAGGCTCGACAAGCGGACGCTCGCCGTCACGGCGCTGACGTTCGCGGGCGCGGCCGTCGGCGCCGCGATCCCGGTCACGGTCGCGATCGTCGGTGGCGGCGCGAGGTTCTGGGTCGCGCTCGCCTGGGTCGTGGCCGGTGGGGCGGTGCTCGTAGGCGGGGGCGTGCTGGCGGAGCTGTTCTACTGGAAAGGGGTGCGGTACCGGGTCACGCCGGACCGGCTGGAGACGGCGTTCACACTGGTCTTCCGTTCGCGGAAGTCCCTGCAACGCGAACGGATCCGCAACGTCGACCTGACGGCCAACCCGGTGCATCGCCTACTCGGCGTCGCCGTGGTGACCATCGGCACCGGATCGCACGAATCGGGCGGGCAGGGCAGGATCAAGCTCAACCCTGTCTCGCGCGCCGAAGCCGAGCGGCTGCGCGCGGACCTGGTGCGCCGCGCGGAAATCGCGGAGACCGACGAGGACGCGCCGCTCGCCGAACTGGACCGGCGCTGGATCCGCTACGCACCGATGTCGTTCCTGACCCCGACTCTGGGGCTGGCCGCGGGCGGTGGGCTCATGCAGATCTCCGAGTGGATGGGGTTGCAGAAAGGCCTGATCGACTGGGTGATCGCCCTGTTCCGCGGGATCCCGCTGGTGGTGGCGATCCTGATCCTGCTGGCGATCGCGATGGTCGTCGGCCTGGTCGGCGCGCTGGGCCTGTGGGTCGAGATGTGGTGGAACTACCGGCTCGACCGCGAGGCGGGCGGCACCCTGCGAGTGCGCCGCGGGTTGTTCACCACGCGCTCGATCTCGATCGAGGAAAGCCGCCTGCGTGGCATCGACCTCGTCGAACCGCTCGGGAACCGGATCTCCGGCGCGGCCCGCGTCGACGCGATCGCCACCGGCACACGGCAGAGCGACGACAACGACAAGACCGACTACCACACGCTCCTGCCCGCGGCGCCGATCGCGACGGCCAACCGGATCGCCGCCGAAGTCCTGCGCGAACCGGTCTCACCGACCGAAGCCGTCCGGCTCACCGGGCATCCGCGTGCCGCGCGGGGACGGCTGCTGCGCTGGTGGGTCGGCTCGGTGGTGGTGCTGCTGGCGATCTGCGCGATCCTCGGCTTCCTGCTGACCGACGTCCTGCTGGTGATCGGCGCCGCGCTCGGTGTCGTGCTGCTGCCGGTTTCGGTGCTGCTGGCGCTGGACGCCTATCGCAACCTCGGGCACGGGATCACCGGACGGTACCTGGTGGGGCGGCACGGGACCGTGCGGCGGAGCACGTTCGCCCTCGAGCGCGACGGCGTGATCGGCTGGACGGTGAAGCAGTCGATTTTCCAGCGGCGCAAGGGTTTGCTGACCGTCGTCGCGACCACGGCCGCCGGCGTCGGGGCGTACTCGGTGTACGACGCGGGGGAGGAGCAGGGCCTGCTGTTCGCCGAGGAGTCCGTTCCGGAGCTGCTGACGCCTTTCCTGGAACGGGCCTGACACGTCGGCCGGGGTGGTCGTGAGATGGCGTGTCGCGTCACCCGGCGGACACGCTCGCCTGGCCGTGAAGGCCTCCTTGCCTACCCTGAAGGTAGTGATGGAGTCCTTCGCTACGCCGCCGTTATGAGCCACAGCTGTCACAGTGGCCTCAGGCGTCACAACCACGGCGCGTGAAGGCCCCCTTCCCCCGCTCAGCGAAGGAAACTCGCCCTTCGCGCCTCGCCACGACACATCCAAGTACATGAAGGCCCCCTTCCTTGCGCTAGGCGCAGGGTCCCGGCAAAGTCGCAGAGCTGCTGATCCAGGCTTGACATCGCTAGTGCCCGCAAGGGTCGAGCGGGGAGGATTCCGGACGTTGAACGTCCGGAATCCTCCCCGCTCAGGGGGCTCCGCAACCGGTGTGACCCGTGACGGTGAAGGAATGGGGACACTGAACGTCCCCATTCCTTCACCGTCAGCCTCACGCAGGCGGCGAATAGTCGCCTGACCTGCAAGATCTCGACTTTGCCGGGACCTTGCGCCTAGGTACAGGAAGGGGTCCTTCATGTACTTGGGCCCGACACCTCGGCCGTCACCGAAGTGTCCACTGGCTACCGTCAGGACATGACCGCCTTCGCCGCACTGCACGTCCCCGGTTCCCCGCTGCTCCTGCCGAACGTCTGGGAGTTCGGCGCGGCCGCCTTCCTGTCCGCGCAAGGCTTCCCCGCGCTCGGCACGACGAGCCTCGGCGTCTCGGCCGCCGAGGGCGAGCCGGACGGCGCCCCGTCCTCGAAGGACGCCACCGTCCGGCTGGCCCGGCGGCTCACCGGGCTGGACGCGCTGATCAGTGTCGACCTCGCCGACGGGTTCAGCGACGATCCGGGCGCGGTGGGGGCACTCGCCGCGGAACTCGCCGAAGCCGGTGTCGCGGGCATCAACCTCGAGGACGCCTTGGGTGACCCGGCGCTGCACGCGGCCAAGATCGCGGCGGCGAAGGAACGCGCTCCTGGCCTGTTCGTCAACGCGCGCACCGACACGCATTGGCTGGGGGAGCCCGATATCGAGGCCGCGATCGAGCGCTCACGGTCCTATGTGGACGCAGGCGCCGACGGCGTATTCGTCCCTGGAGTCGCCGGACCCGCCGACGTCGAGCGGCTGGTGAAGGCCACCGCCAAGCCGCTGAACCTGCTGTTCCTTCCCGGCAAGGTCACCGTCGCGGGGCTGGCCGATCTCGGCGTCGCGCGGATCAGCCTCGGCTCGCTGCCGTACCGGATGGCGCTGGCCGCCACGCTGCGCACGGTCGAGGCCGTCCGCGACGGCGCCGAACTCCCGCTGACCCCGCCGTCCTATGACGACGTCGCGGCCTTGCTCCCGGAAGCTCGTTAACCTCGGGAGCATGCAGACCTTCGGAGCCGAATTCGCCGTCCCGCCCGGATATCTGAACACCCCGAGCATCGGCATCCCGCCGTCGCACGTGGCCGACGCGGTGGCGGAGGCGGTCGAGCGGTGGCGGCGCGGCGAGGCCCACCCGGCGGACTTCGACGAGCCTGTCGCGCGGACCCGGGCGGGGTTCGGCGCGGTGATCGGGGTCCCGGCGGACCGGGTCGCGATCGGAGCGTCCGTCTCGCAGCTGATCGCGAACGTGGCGGCCGGGCTGCCCGACGGCGCCAGCGTGCTGGTCGCCGGGAACGACTTCACCAGCGTCACCTTCCCGTTCGCGGCACAAGCGCACCGCGGGGTGAAGGTCACCGAAGTCCCGCTGGCCGAGCTGACCGAACGTGTCGAAGGGCACGATCTCGTGGCGGTCAGCGTCGTCCAGTCGGCGGACGGCGCGCAGATCGACCTCGACAGGCTTCGCGCCGCGGCCGAGGCGGCGGGCGCGGCTGTCCTGCTCGACGCCACCCAGGCCGCCGGCTGGCAGCCGCTCGACCTCGGCTGGGCCGACTGGGTGGTCGCGGCCGGCTACAAATGGCTGCTCGCGCCGCGCGGAGCGGCCTGGCTGGCCGCGCATCCACGGGTGCTGGAGCGGGCGCTGCCGGTGGCCGCGAACTGGTACGCCGGGGAGGATCGCTGGCAGACCGTCTACGGCCTCCCGCTGAGGCTCGCGGAGGGCGTCCGGTCGCTCGACCTGTCCCCGGCCTGGCTCTCGTTCGTCGGTGCCGCCGCCTCACTGGACTATCTCGGATCCTTGGACCTCGACGCCGTCCGCGCGCACTGCGTGGGTCTCGCCGACTCACTCCTCGAAGCACTCGGTTCACCCGCTCAGGGGAGTGCGATCGTCTCGCTCGCGGTTGACGCCGACCGGGTGAAGGAAGCGGGCATCGTGGCCGGTACCCGGGCCGGAAGGCAGCGATTCGGGTTCCATCTGTACAACACGGCTGACGACGTCGAACGGGTGATAAGCACGTTCAGGTGAACCGCCGGACCGGCGTGAACTACCGTATGTTCCCGTGGTTGGTGCGCAATTTACCCCGGGAGCGACGGAAACGGCCCGGCTTCAGCCGGTGCGACCGGCAGGGCAGGGCGGGCCGCCGCCTGCGCCGAAGCCGCCGCGGGACACCAAGGGCCTGGCACTGAAAGGCGCCGGACTGGTCGCCATCGCGGTCGTCTCGTGCCTGCTCTGGTGGCTGATCCGGCACGAGCCGGAGACGACCCCGGTCGCGGACACGCCGTCGAAGACCGGCCAGTTCCAGTACACGCTGATCGAGGGCCCGCAGGTCACCTCCGACTGCGCGAGCAAGTCCTACGGCGACACCAAGGCGTTCTTCACCGAGACGCCGTGCACACGGCTGTCGAGGGCGCTGTACACGACCGAGACCGGCGGGAAGAAGGCGCTGGTGTCGGTCGTCCTGGTCACCATGCCCGGCGAGGTCACCGCGACCCAGCTCAAGACGCTCACCGACAAGGACGGCACGGGCAACGTGTCCGACCTGGTGCGCGACGGGACCTTCAAGGGACAGGGCGTCCCGAAGATCTCGGGACAGGACGCGGCCTACGACTCCCATGTCACCGGGCCAGAGGTGGCCATCGTGCTGGCCGGTTTCTACGACAAGAAGACCGACAAGCCGGTGCTGGAGCGGATCGCGACCGACGCCTTGCGCCTCTCAGGCGACCTGCGCCGCTGATTTGAGCCGAAAGCGTCCTTCACCGCATCTCACGCGGTGAAGGACGCTTTCGTCGCATCGCACGCGGGGAAAGTCCCCTTCAGCTCCCCGGGTCAGGCAGCCTGACCCGGCATCGCGATCGCCACCGGCGTAGCGCCGAACTCCGCCCGCCAGGCCGTCCCTCGCCGAGCCGACCCGATCAGCGCGTTCAACGCCGTCGTCCGCAAAGCCGCGTCGTCGGTCCGGTCGATCACGCCGAGCCAGGCGGCCGACGCGTCCGATTCGGCCGTCGCGACCAGTTCCATCGCCGTGTTGGCGTCGGTCACCGGCTTCGGCGGTACGTACGCGGCTTCCGGTCCCGTGGGCGTCTGGCCCGCGGCGGAGAGCATCCGCTCGCAGACGTTCCGCCGCTTGACGTGCTCCGCCGTCCCTCGCGCCACGGCGCCGGTGAAGGCGGCCGGCAGATAGGCACTGACCAGTCCGTACACCCAGACCGCCGCGTGCTCGGCCGCCAGCGCCTGCTGCACGGCCTCCGCCGTCTCCTGGCCCAGCGTGGCACCGGCGGGCACTTCGACGGCTCCGGCGTCGTCACCCCGGCCGAGTTTGTCCGAACTCTGCTGCAAGGCCGCGCAGCCCGCCGCGATCGACGCGACCATCCCGGCGCGGTAGCGGGGCAGCGACGGCACGAGGCCCTCCGCCTGCTTGCGGGCCTGGGCGAGCCGTTCCTTGAGCCCCTCGACGGACGACGGCGGGTTCTCCGCCGGTCCGGCCTGCGTCGGCTTGGGCCGGTTGAGCCGGTCCACCTCGGTCTTGAGCGCCGCCGCGTGCGCGGCCCGCGCGGTGGCGACCGACTCGGCTTCGGCGCCGGTCAACGCCTTCGCGCCCGCCGCGTCGGTCTCCGCCGCGCGCAGCAGCGGACCCAGCGGATCGGGGCTTTCGTCGTACCCGGGGCCGCAGGCGGCGGCCAGCGGCACGGCCAACGCGGCCAGCGCTCCCATTCGCAGGAAAGTACGACGGCTCGGCATGGTGGGCTCGGTCGGTCTTCCGGTCACGCCGCCCCATCCTGCCAGTACCCCGTGCGGGGCCGCCGCTCGCGCGTCACGCGGGGGTCACCAGATAAGCTGGTCCACTACCGAACCCGGGATCCACGCCGCCGGGTCGCCCACAGCCGAACAGGAGCGCTCCACCGTGCCCAACGACCTCGCCAGCAGGCTGGAGCCCATCGTGGCCGAAGCCGTCAAGGCCGCGGGTTTCGACCTCGATTCCTTCGAGGTCCAGCAAGCAGGCCGCCGTCAGCTGGTCAAGGTCGTCGTCGACGGGGACGACGGCGTCGGGCTGGACGAGGTGGCGAGCGTCAGCCGCGCCGTCTCCGCCGCGCTCGACGAGAACGAGCACGTGATCGCCAGCGCGTACACGCTCGAAGTCACCTCGCCGGGCCTCGACCGGCCGCTGTCCGTGCAAAGGCACTGGCGCCGCGCGAAGTTCCGTCTCGTCAAGGTCACCCCGGCCGAGGGCACCGCCTTCATCGGCCGCGTGGGGCACGCCGGCGAGAAGGCCGCGCGCGTCCTCGTCGACGGCGAGATCCGGGACGTCGTTTACGCCTCGGTGGCCAAGGCGGTCATCGAGATCGAGTTCAAGCAACCACCTGCCGAGGACCTGAAACTGTTGGAAACCGATGCGTCGGCTCTGAACGCCGCCACCACCGAACCGAAGGAGGAGCCGAAGTGAACGTCGACATCGCCGCGCTGCGCGCGATCGAACGGGACAAGGACATCCCCTTCGAGACGGTGATCGAAGCGATCGAGACCGCGCTGCTCACCGCGTACAAGCACACCGAGGGCCACCAACCGCACGCACGGATCGACATCGATCACAAGAGCGGGCTGGTCCGCGTCCTCGCCCACACCCTCACCCCGGACGGCCAGACCGACGAGGAATGGGACGACACCCCCGAAGGCTTCGGGCGGATCGCCGCGACCACCGCCCGGCAGGTCATCCTGCAGCGCCTGCGCGACGCCGAGCACGAGAAGACCTTCGGCGAGTTCTCCGCCAAGGAGAACGAGATCGTCGCCGGCGTCGTGCAGCGCGACGCCCGCGCCAACGCCCGCGGCATGGTCGTCATCCAGGTCGGCGACATCGAAGGCGTGCTGCCCTCGATCGAGCAGGTGGCAGGCGAGTCCTACGAGCACGGCAGCCGGATCAAGGCCTACGTCGTCACCGTCTCGCGCGGCAACCGCGGCCCGCAGATCACGCTGTCGCGTTCGCATCCGAACCTGGTGAAGAAGCTGTTCGCCCTCGAGGTCCCCGAAATCGCCGACGGCACGGTCGAGATCGCGGCCGTCGCGCGCGAACCGGGGCACCGCACCAAGATCGCGGTCCGCTCGACGGTGCCCGGCGTCAACGCCAAGGGCGCGTGCATCGGCCCGGTCGGTGCCCGCGTGCGCAACGTGATGAGCGAACTGGCAGGCGAGAAGATCGACATCATCGACTTCTCCGAAGACCCGGCGAGGTTCGTCGGGAATGCGCTGTCGCCCGCGAAGGTTGTATCGGTCCGTGTCGTCGACGAGCGGGCCAAGACCGCTCGCGTCGTCGTCCCGGACTTCCAGCTTTCGCTCGCGATCGGCAAGGAGGGCCAGAACGCCCGCCTCGCCGCGCGCCTCACCGGATGGCGGATCGACATCCGCAGCGACGCCGCCCCTGAGCAGGGTGACGAAGCACACGCCGAGCAGGCGCGGCCCGCAGCGGCAACCGGTTCGGCTGAGTGAAGGTCGAAGCGGTAGACTTACGAGTGGTTCAGAGCCCGCGGCCGGGAACCGACCTCCAGCATGACCGGGAATCCCCGGTCCGCACCTGTGTGGGTTGCCGTCGGCGGGCCTTGATCGGCGAGTTGCTGCGAGTGGTCGCGGCGGATGGACGGCTGATCGTCGACGAACGTCGGCGGTTGCCGGGCCGGGGTGCCTGGTTGCACCCCGTGCCGGACTGTCTGGCCAAGGCCGAGCGGCGCAGGGCGTTCCCCCGAGCACTTCGTGTTCCGGGGTCGCTCGACGCCCAGGGTGTCCACGAACGCCTGGAGCGACTCGCCGAAGGCTAAGGGCGCCGGGACATCCCCGGTGCCGGATGGAATCAGGAAGCAGGTCGACCCGTCATGAGTCAGCCGTGAAGCTGAATCAATGAACGCGCGACAATAGGACGAGGTCTGCGGGTCTGCCGCCGGCCTCCCCAGATGAGGAGAGCTGTGCCAGGCAAGGCCCGAGTACATGAGCTCGCGAAAGAGCTCGGCATCACCAGCAAGGAAGTTCTCGCCAAGTTGAAGGAACAGGGCGAGTTCGTGAAGTCCGCGTCGTCCACCGTCGAGGCGCCGGTCGCCCGCCGTCTCCGTGACGCGTACCCGTCCAAGGACGGCAAGAAGAAGTCGGTTCCGACCCCCGGCCCGCGCCCTTCGCCCGCGCCTCCGGCGAAGCCCGCTGCCCCGGCTCCGGCCGCGCAGCAGGCTCAGCCCGCGCCCGCGGCGAAGACCGAGGCTCCGGCCGCTCCGGCGGCTTCCGCCCCCGCGGCGTCCGCTCCGTCGGCCCCGGCCCAGCAGCCGTCCCGCCCCTCCACCCCGGGTGTCCGCCCGGGTCCGCGCCCCGGCCCCCGGCCGCCGGCGCCCAAGGAAGAGGTGGCTCCGGCAGCGAAGGCCGCTCCGGCGGCCGAGCCGAAGCAGTCCGAAACCAAGGAAACCCCGGCTGCACCGGCCACCCCGCCGGCGTCCTCGACGCCGTCGCAGGGTTCCGTCGTACCGCCGAAGCCGCAGGGCCCCAAGCCCGGCGGCCCGAAGCCCGGCCCGCGCACCCCGCGTGTCGGCAACAACCCGTTCGGTGTGGGTTCCGGTTCCCCGGCCCAGCGTCCGTCCGGTCCCCGTCCCGGTGGCGGCCAGCAGGGCGGCGACAACCGTCCGCCGCGTCCCGGTGGCGGGCAGGGCGGCGACCGTCCGGCCCCGCGTCCCGGCGGCGGCGCTCCCGGCGGTAACCGGCCGAACCCGGGCAACATGCCCCCGCGTCCGAACCCCGGCATGATGCCGGGCCGCCCGGCCCGTCCGGCCGGTGGCCCCGGCGCCGGCCGTGGTGGTCCTGGCGGCGGAGCCCGTGGTGGCCCCGGCGGCGGCGCTCGTGGCGGTCCCGGTGGCGGCGGCGGAGGTTTCCGCGGCGGTCCCGGTGGCGGTAGCGGCGGCGGTGGCGGTTTCCGTCCCGGCGGTGGCGGTGGCGGCGGTTTCCGTCCCGGTGGCGGTGGCCCCGGTGGCGGCGGCGGTGCCCCGGCCGGTGGCGGCGGTTTCCGTGGCGGCGGCGGCCGTGGTGGCCCCGGTGGCCGTGGCGGTACCGCGGGTGCCTTCGGGCGTCCCGGTGGTCCCGCTCGCAAGGGCCGGAAGTCCAAGCGCCAGAAGCGCATGGAGTACATGGACAACATGCAGGCGCCCAGCGTCGGTGGCGTTCGCCTGCCCAAGGGCAGCGGCGAAACGATCCGCCTGCCGCGTGGCGCTTCGCTGACCGACTTCGCCGAGAAGATCGACGCCAACCCGGCTTCGCTGGTGCAGGTGCTCTTCCACCTCGGTGAGATGGTCACGGCGACGCAGTCCGTGTCGGACGACATCCTCGAGCTGCTCGGCGGCGAGATGAACTACGTCGTCCAGGTCGTCAGCCCGGAGGAAGAAGACCGCGAGCTGCTGGAGACCTTCGACATCACCTACGGCGAAGACGCGGGTGAGGAAGAGGATCTGCAGGTCCGTCCGCCGGTCGTGACCATCATGGGTCACGTCGACCACGGTAAGACCCGACTGCTCGACACGATCCGCAAGACGAAGGTGCGCGAGGGCGAAGCCGGTGGCATCACCCAGCACATCGGCGCTTACCAGATCGAGACCGAGCTCGAGGGCAACCCGCGTCTCGTGACGTTCATCGACACCCCGGGTCACGAGGCGTTCACCGCCATGCGTGCTCGTGGTGCGAACGCCACGGACATCGCGGTGATCGTGGTCGCGGCCGACGACGGCGTCATGCCGCAGACGGTCGAGGCGATCAACCACGCGCAGGCCGCCAAGGCCCCGATCGTGGTCGCGATCAACAAGATCGACAAGGAGGGCGCGAACCCGGACAAGATCCGGCAGCAGCTCACCGAGTACAACCTCGTGGCCGAGGAGTACGGCGGCGACACGATGTTCGTCGAGATCTCGGCGCGGGAGAACATCAACATCGATGGTCTCCTCGAGGCGATCCTGCTGACCGCGGACGCCGCACTGGACCTGCGGGCCAACCCGAACATGGAGGCCCAGGGTGTCGCGATCGAGGCGCACCTGGACCGCGGTCGCGGTCCGGTCGCCACGGTGCTGGTCCAGCGCGGAACGCTGCGCGTCGGTGACTCCGTCGTCGCCGGTGACGCGTACGGCCGCGTGCGGAAGATGGTCGACGAGCACAACGTCAACATCACCGAAGCGACCCCGTCGCGTCCGGTCCAGGTCATCGGGTTCACCTCGGTGCCCGGCGCCGGTGACACGTTCCTCGTCGTCGACGAGGACAGGGTCGCCCGGCAGATCGCCGAGCGGCGTTCGGCCCGTACCCGCAACGCGCTCAACGCGTCGCGTCGTAAGCGGGTCAGCCTGGAAGACCTCGATGAGGCCTTGAAGGAGACGAGCACCCTTAACCTGATCATCAAGGGTGACAACTCCGGTACGGTCGAGGCCCTCGAAGCCTCGCTGATGCAGCTGGATGTCGGCGAAGAAGAGGTCGAGCTCAACGTGGTCCACCGCGGTGTCGGTGGCGTCACGGAGTCCGACATCGACCTGGCGACCGCGTCCAACGCGATCGTCCTCGGCTTCAACGTGCGGGCACAGGGCAAGGCGACCGAGCGGGCCACCCGCGAGGGCGTCGACGTCCGGTACTACACGGTCATCTACCAGGCGATCGACGAAATCGAAGCCGCGCTCAAGGGCATGCTCAAGCCGATCTTCGAAGAGGTCGAGCTTGGCAAGGCCGAGATCCGCGGGATCTTCAAGTCGTCGAAGGTCGGTACGATCGCCGGTTGCATGGTCATCTCAGGCGAGATCCGGCGTAACGCCAAGGGTCGTCTCCTCCGTGACGGCAACGTCATCATCGAGAACCTGCCGATCAACTCGCTGAAGCGCGAAAAGGACGACGTCACCGAGGTCCGCGAGGGCTTCGAGTGTGGTCTCACCTTGGGTAACTACAGCGATTTGAAGCTCGGCGACGTCATCGAGACGTACGAGCAGCGCGAAAAGCCGCGTGCGTAAGTGACACGGCGGCGCTCCCTCGCATCTGGGCGGGGGAGCGCCGCTTCACTGCTATCCAACCCAGAACCCCACATGTTCGTAGGAGCTCTTGAGCTCGACATCCTGCTGGGCGACGTCCACTCGCTCAAGCAGAAGCGATCCGTGATCAAGCCGGTGCTGGCCGAGGTACGCAGGCGTTTCGACGTCTCCGTCGCCGAAGCCGGTCGACAAGACCTGCATCGGCGGGCGCTGATCGGTGTGGCCGTGGTCGCGGCGACTGGCGAGCACGTCCGTGACGTGCTCGACTCGTGTGAGCGCTTCGTGGCCGGAAGGCCGGAGTTCGAACTGCTCTCCGCCCACCGCCGGCTGCTCGGCCCGGATGACTAGCAGAAGACCTTTCGAGGAGACGAATCCCCATGGCCGACCCCGCTCGGGCTCGTAAGCTCGCCAAGCGGATCTCACAGATCGTCGCGCACGCGATCGAGCACGACATCAAGGATCCGCGGCTCAACCACGTGACGATCACCGACACGAAGATCACGGCGGATCTGCACGACGCCACGGTCTACTACACCGTGCTCGGCGAAAACCTGGAGTCCAAGCCCGATCACGCCGGTGCCGCGGCGGCGCTGGAATCCGCTCGTGGCGTTCTGCGCACGAAGGTCGGGCAGGGCACGGGAGTCCGCTACACGCCGACGCTGGCCTTCGTGGCCGACAGCATTCCCGAGGACGCCAAGCGCATCGAGGACCTCCTCGCGAAGGCCAGGGAAGCTGACGCGGAGGTCGCCCGACGGGCGACCGGCGCACAGCACGCCGGTGAAGCCGACCCGTACAAGCCGCCGCGGGAAGAGGCCGAAGACGATGAGTTCGCCGATGAGGAGACCCGGGGCTGACGGGGTGGTCCACGCCGTGAGCCGGCGTGGCCTGCTGCTGGGGGCCACCGCGCTGACGCTCCTCGCGGGGTGCGGCACGGAGAAACCACCGCTGGTGGGGCCGCCGCCGGTGGCCCCACCGAACAGCCCGACGCCGCTGACCGAAGCGGTCACGGTGCAGAAGATGCGGTCGGCGGCCCGGAAGCGGGACGTCAACCTCGTCATCATCGCGCCCGATCGCGTGTCGCGGGTCGGGCTGCCGGTCTGCGTCGCCCTGCACGGGCGCGGCGCGGACGCCCGGACGTTCCTGAACCTGGGGGTACAGGAAGCGCTGAACCAGGTCGTCGCTGCCGGTATGCCCGGTTTCGCGGTGGCCGCCGTCGACGGTGACAACTACTGGGTGGACGTCGGCGAGGGCGACGACCCGCAGCGGATGCTGACCGACGAACTGCCCGGCTGGCTCGCCCAGCGCCAGCTGCGGCCGCCGTCGGCGATGTTCGGGATCTCGATGGGCGGTTTCGGCGCGCTGCGCTACGCCCGCGAGCACAAGGAGCTCAAAGCCGTCGCCGTCGCGAGCGCCGCGCTGTTCGTGAGCTGGCCCGATGCCAAGTCCCGCAAGGTTTTCGCGGATCGTGGGCAATGGGAATCGCATGAGCCGCTGCTGCACACCGGCGACCTCACGGCGTCGTCGACCGGGGTGTGGTGCGGGAACTCGGATCCCTTCGCTCGCGCCGACCGCAAACTCATCAAGGCGCTCGACCCCGCCGTCGCGAAGATGTCCCCCGGCGAGCACAACGACGACTACTGGCGCGGCATCATGCCCGAAGTCATGAAGTTCGTGGGGGAACGCATCGCCTGATCGGGTCGCGCTGGACTTCGGGTCGGGCGCTGGAATCACGTCCGTCCCAGTGTCATCAGGGATCACAGTGGCAGGGGTAGTGAAGGACTCTTTCCCTACCTTGAGGGTCAATGCCAGGAACTTAAGGTTGATGGCGCGGGCGTGTTTCTGACGTGTTTGCTCTGGTCAGACCGGGCAGCGGCAGGGCGGGACGGGTTGCCAGCGGGGAGCGAATGTGCTCTCGCGTCGGCTCGGTTGTCTCTAGTACGTGAAGGCCCCTTTCCTTGCGCCAGGCGCAAGGAAAGGGGCCTTCACGTACTAGAGAACTCGGACAAACAATAGTCAATCAGACAATTCAACTCGCCGGGCGTCCTATGTGGACAGCCGGAGAACCTCGGGCGCCGCCCCTTAAGTTCCTGGCATTGACCTTGAGGGTAGGCAAGGAGGCCTTCACGACCAGGTGGGATCCCCGCAACTAGAGGACTACTTGCGGGGGAGGCCCTGGGGGTTGATCTCCGAGGCCGCCACCGCCTCGTTCCCCAGGTTCCACCGCTTGAGTACCTCGGCGTACTGGCCGCTCGTGAGGACCGACTGGATGGCCTGGCGCAGCGGTTCGGCCAAGCCGTTGCCCTTCTTGGTCATCGCGGCGATGTCTGCCGGGATCTGCCCGCCGCCGGAGACCGTGCCGACGATCTTGGTCTGCCCATCGACGGCGACGTGGTACGCGGCCGTCGGGTTGGGGCCCGCGTAGGAGTCGATCCGGCCAGATTGCAGCGCGAGGTAGTAGTCGGTGGTGTTCTGGAAGTACTGGAACTCCACCGGTTTCAGGCCCGCGGCCTTGTTCTGTTCGTCCCAGCGCACCAGGATCTGCTCCTGGTTCGTCCCGGAACCCACACCGATCTTGAGACCCGCGATGTCGTTGGGCTCCTTCACCGTGAGATCACGGTTCTTCTTGACCTCGAAGGCGATGGTGTCCTTGCGGTAGGTCGCGAAGTCGTACTTGTCCTTGCGTTCCTCGGTCACCGTGATGTTGGAGAACCCGGCCGCGTATTGGCCGGTCTCCACGGAGAGGAAGAGGTTCTCCCAGGACGTGGCCTGGATGTCGAGTTCCAGTCCCAGCACGTCCGCGACCAGTTGCGCGATGTCGACCTCGACGCCGATCACCGTCTTGTCGTCGTCGGCGCGGAACGACAGCGGGGGAGTGCCGTTGCCGGTGGTGCCGATGGTCAGCTTGCCGGTGTCGCGCACCGCCTTCGGCGCCAGGTTCGCGACGGCGTCGACCTTCTGCGCGCGGATCCGGTTCTGTTGCGCGGTGATGTTGATCCCCTCGGAGCCGGCCTGAGGCGCGGCGGGGGCGGCGGCCTCGGTCGTCCCGCACGCGGCCAACGCGACCGTGGACAGGAGCAGGATCGGGTACAGGAGCTTTCTCACGGTGGTACTCCCAGCTTTTCTAAAGGACTTTTTCGAGGAACGCCTTGGTGCGGGGATGGGCGGGCGAATCGAGGATCCGCGCGGGCGGGCCCTGTTCGACGACACGGCCGGCGTCCATGAACATCACGGTGTCGGCCACTTCCCTGGCGAAGCCGATTTCGTGGGTGACGACGATCATGGTCGTGCCGTCGTGCGCGAGCTTCTTGATCACGTCGAGCACTTCGCCGACCAGTTCCGGGTCGAGCGCGGACGTCGGTTCGTCGAACAGCAGGACTTCCGGCCGCACGGCGAGCGCGCGGGCGATCGCGACCCGTTGCTGTTGCCCGCCGGAAAGCTGCCGCGGATAAGTGTCGGCCTTGTCTTCGAGGCCGACCTGAGCGAGCAGTTCGCGCGCGTGGCGGGTCGCTTCCGAACGGGACCGGCGTTGTGCGGAAACCGGTGCCTCGACGACGTTCTCCAGCGCGGTGAGATGCGCGAACAGGTTGAAGTTCTGGAACACGAACCCGATCTTGGTACGCTGCTTGAGGATTTCACGTTCGCGCAGTTCGTGTAGCTTGTCGCCCGCGCGCCGGTAACCCATCAATTCGCCGCCGACGCTGATGAACCCGCGATCGGCGCGGTCGAGGTGGTTGATCAGCCGCAGCAACGTGGATTTGCCGGAGCCGGACGGGCCCAGCACCACGGTCACCTCGCCGGGGCGTACCTGGAGGTCGACCCCGTCGAGCACGGTCAGCGTGCCGAAGGCCTTGTGCACGCCGCGGACGTCCACCTTGAAGTCGTCGCTCATCGGGCCACCTTGAGTCTGGCCAAGTCGGCGCGGGCCTTCTGGAGAGGAGTGGGCGGGACGGTACGCAAGGCGCCCTTGGCGTAGTGGCGTTCGACGTAGAACTGCGCCACCGAAAGGAGCGTGGTCAGCAGCAGGTACCAGGCGGTGGCCACCAGCAGCAGCGGGATCACCCTGCCGTTCCGGCTGTAGATCACCTGGACCTGGTAGAAGAGTTCCGGCAGCGCCATCACGTACACCTGTGAGGTGTTCTTGACCATGCCGATGATCTCGTTGGCCGCGTTCGGCACGATCGAGCGCATCGCCTGCGGCAGCACGATCCGGCGGAACTGCCTGCCCGCCGGGATGCCGAGCGCCGCGGCCGCCTCCCGCTGTCCCTGGTCGACGGCGAGGAATCCGGCGCGCACGATCTCCCCGGAGTAGGCGGCCTGGTGCAGGCCGAGGCCGAGGCCCGCGGCGAGGAACGGCGGGATCAGGCTCATCGTGTCGATCGAGACGAAGGACGGGCCGAACGGGATCCCGAAGGAAAGCTCGTTGTAGAGAATGGCGAGGTTGTACCAGAAAAGCAGTTGGAGAATGAGCGGGACCGAGCGGAAGACCCAGGTGTAGGTCCAGCTGACCGAACGCAGAAGCGGATTCCGGGAAATGCGCATGAGTGCCAGAATCGTGCCCAATACGAAGCCCGACACCACGCCGAACACCGTCAATTCCACCGTCAGCACGATCGAGGAGAGCACGGCGTCGGCGAACACGTAATCGGCGACTACCGACCACTCCCATGCCTGGTTGGTCACCAGCGCATGTCCTGCCATGGCAACCAGAACGGCGACGACCGCCGCGGCCAGCCAGGTCAACGGCCGCCGGGCGGGCACGATCTTCAGCCGCTCTTCCGGCCGGGCAGGCGCCGGAGGCGCGTCTAGATCACTGGTCAT
The DNA here is from genome assembly GCF_046269425.1 of Amycolatopsis sp. cmx-11-12. Classification (NCBI taxonomy): domain Bacteria; kingdom Bacillati; phylum Actinomycetota; class Actinomycetes; order Pseudonocardiales; family Pseudonocardiaceae; genus Amycolatopsis; species Amycolatopsis sp. cmx-11-12. The sequence goes on from NZ_JADNQM010000008.1 coordinate 39,432, forward strand.
AAGACACCTGTCTCGCGGGAAATGGGCAGCATGAATCCGGCTCGTGCGGGAAGATCGAAAAGGAAATGCCGTCGAGGCGGCATTGATCGCCGATTGCGTTCTCGTCGAGCCGACTTTAGGAAGGCGTGCCCGTTCCGGTCAACGAACCCGGCGCCGGTTCCAGATGCTGGAAGCCCGACCGCCGCAAGTAGAGGACTACTTGCGGTGGTTGGCGACACGAACTACCGCAAGTAGAGGACTACTTGCGATAGGGGCAGGGCTCAGGCGGGTTTGGCCGCGACGATCAGGTCCCGCACGATCGCCTGGTCCACTCGGTGCGAGAACTCCGCGAACGGGCCGTCCTCCCGGACTTCCAGCCCCGCCTTGTCCAGGATCGCGGCGAGTTCCTCGCGCGGCGCGACGTTGGTGTTCCACGAGATGCCGAGTGCGCCGCCGGGGCGCAGGACCCGCGTCCACACCGGGACCGCGGCCGCGAGCAGGTCCCGCGGGCTACGCGCGAGCGACGCGTCCTGGGTGCGGTGGCTGCCGTGCTGTACGCCGTACGGGGCGTCGGTGACGATGAGGTCGACCGAGTTCGGCCGCAGCAGTTCGTCCGTGGTGAGCGTGTCGCAGTTGAGGTAGCTCAGCCTGCGGACCTCGCCCGCCTTGTACCGCTCCTTGGTGATCCCGAACCCGATGTCGAGCCGCCTGCCGAGCCGGACCTTGTTGCGCCGCACCTGGCCGGATTCGGCGGTGTGCTTGATCCGCTTCTGCTTCAGCCAGGTCTTGACGAACAGTTCGTACGAGTCGAAGTCCTTGCCGTCGACGTCGAGGCCGGTCGCGTCGAAGCCGTACATCATCGCCTGGTTCAGCGTGGTGCCGCGGCCGCACAGCGGATCCAGCAGGTGCAGCGGCTTCTCCAGCATCGCGGCCGGGTCCGCCGTCGCCAGCAGGGTGACGTTGACGAGGAGTTTGGTGAACAGTTCGTTCGTCTTGCCCGGGTACTTCTGGATGGTCAGCAGATCCGAGTCGAAGTTCGCCAGCGGGCTGATCGTGACCGGCTTCAGGACACCGTCGCCGAGTTCGAACAGCGCGTACAGCGCGGAAAGGTTCGACAGGAGCGCGAGATCGCGGTCGCTCAGCGGGGCGGGCGTGGTGAAGGTGAGGTAGCCGACGCCGCCGAGTGCCGTCTCCCCGATCCGGGAGATCTCGGTCTCCAAAGCGGACAGGCCGAACACCGCCAGCTCCGCCCGCAGCAGGGCCGGGGTGGAATCGGTGTACACCCGGTTGGCGGACGGGTAGACCAGGATCGCGTACTCGGACATCCCGCAGAGCGTAGCTTGGCTGATTGTGACGACCACTTTGGCGCAGGACCTCAAGGACGCCGCCGCACTGCTGGCGCGCGCGAACGACGTGACATTGCTCGGCCATGTGCGACCGGACGCGGACGCGCTGGGCAGCGCGCTGGCGCTCGGAAGGGCTCTTCAGCTGAGGGGAGGCGTCAAGGTCCGCGTCTCGGTAGGCGAGCCGGAGGAGATGCCCGAAACCCTGCGTGGCCTGGACGCCGGCGGCCTCTTCGTCCCCGCGAGCGAGCTTCCGGAGAGTGAGCAGCTGCTGGTCGCGCTCGACACACCCACACCGGGCAGGCTCGGGAAACTCGCGCCGCGCGTGGACGCCGTCCGCGCGGCCGGGGGTGACGTCCTGGTGATCGACCACCACGCGTCCAACCTCTTCTACGGCACCAAGCACGTCGTCGACGTCACCGCCGAGGCGACCGCCGTCCTCGTTTTCGCGTTGCTGCAAGAACTCGGCTCCGAGATCGATGAGCCGATCGCGCGCTGCCTGTACGCGGGGCTCGTCACCGACACCAGCGGGTTCCGCCGGGCCCGGCCGTCCACCCACCTGATGGCCGCGAAGCTGCTCGAAGCCGGTGTCGACCCGGACAGGGTGGTCCGCGAGATCGTCGACGATCACCCGTTCGCGTGGCTGCCGATGCTTTCCGACGTCCTCGCGGGGGCCCGGCTCGAACCCGACGAGGCGCGCGGCTTCGGGCTCGCGTACGCGGTCGTGACGCTCGACGCCGCGCGAACCGTGCGCGGTGAGGAGGTCGAAGCGGTCATCGACGTCGTCCGGTCCACTCGCGAGGCCGGGGTCGCGGTGGTGCTCAAGGAAACCGAACCGGTCGGGCCGCGGCAGCGGTGGACGGTCTCCCTCCGCTCGGCGGGCGGTGTCGACGTCTCGGCCGCGGCCGGGGAACTGGGCGGCGGCGGTCATCGCCAGGCGGCCGGGTGCACCGCGGAGGGCACGGCGGGCGAGGTTCTCGACAAGCTGAGGGCGGCACTGTCGAGGGCGCCGCTGCTCTGACCCCGGCGGGCCGCGTGGGCGGTGTCATCGGAATTTCATCCGTGGTTCCTAACGTGATCCCCACGATGAACGCTCACGCCTCCCTCCGCCGCCGGATCCTGGTCACGCTGGGCGTGATCGTGCTGTTCCGGCTTGGCCAGAGCCTGCCCGCTCCCTACGTGACCGTCCGCGCGCCGGAAGACGATCATCCGCTGCGCTGGATCCTCGACCTCCTCACCGGCGGCGGCCTGTTCACGCTTCCGGTGTTCGCGTTCGGCGTCCTTCCCTGCCTGGTCGCCCCGCGTCTCCTGCGAGCCCTGATCGTCCTGATCCCGCGGCTGGCCGCGCTCCGGGCCGAAGGTGAAGCCGGCGCCAGGGTGCTGACGCGGTACCGGCGACGGCTCACCGTCGTACTCGGGCTGGCGGGCGCCATCGGTGTGCTCACGTTCCGCGGTCAGGACGTCCTCGACGGACGTGGAGCCGTCGCCGTGGCGTGCCTGACCGCGGGCACCGCGCTGGTCCTGCGGTTGACCGAGGTGATCACCGACCGGGGATTCGGTGACGGCGTCCGGATCCTGCTGCTCGCACAGGTCCTGGCGGTGCTGCCGCCGGAGTTCCTGCGCCTGTACGAAAGGACGGGCTGGACCGCCATCGTGGTCATGGCCGTGGTGACGCTGTCGATCACGGTGATCACGATCGTCGTCGCGCAGGGACAGCGCCGCGTCCCGATCCAGTACGCCAAGCGGATGATCGGCGTGCGCGTCTATGGCGGGTCACCGACCTACATTCCCCTTCGGTTTCCCCAAGCGAACAGCCCGGCCGTCCTCGCCGCGGCGCTGCTGTCCGTGCCGGTGCTCTGGCCCGGCGTGAGCTGGCTGGGGTGGTTGCGCGACGAGGGAGATCCCTGGCGGATCGCGGTCTACTTCGTCCTGGTGTGTCTCTTCGCCTTCATCAGGGCCGCCGTGTCGCAGGACATGGACAAGGTGGCCGGCGAGTTGGTGCGGACAGGCGGCTTCGTCCCCGGTATCCGGCCGGGTCAGTGGACCGCCGAGTACCTCGACTACGTGAACCGCCGGATCCTCGCCTTCGGGGCGCTCTGTTCCGGAGTGGTCGCGCTGATCCCGGCCCTCGGCTTGGCCCTGCTGGACGCGAGCCCGACGATTCCCGTCGCCGGGGTCACCCTGCTGGTGGTCCTCGTCTTCCTCGTCAGTGTCGCGCTCGACACCACGCGGCAGATCGAGTCACTACGCCAGCAGCGACGCTACGAACCGTTCCTCCGTTGAGCGGGGGATGGGACTGTCGTACCAGACCTTTAGTCTGCGGTGGTGCCTGAAGCTTCAGAAACCGACGAGCGCCTCCCGCCGAAACGCGTGCTCGGGCTCGCCCTGCCCGCGCTCGGCGTGCTCGCCGCCGAGCCGCTGTACGTCCTGGTGGACACGGCCGTCGTCGGGCATCTCGGCGCGTTGCCGCTGGCCGGGCTCGCCGTCGGCGGTGTCGTGCTGTCGCAGGTTTCGAGCCAGCTGACGTTCCTCTCCTACGGCACCACGTCGCGGACGGCGCGGCTGCACGGCGCCGGACGTCGTGGCGAGGCGGTCCGCGAAGGTGTCCAGGCGACCTGGCTGGCGGTGATCGTCGGCCTGGTGGTGATCGTCGCCGGACAGCTGCTGGCCGCGCCCATCGCCCGGGTCCTCTCCGGGGACGCCGCGATCACCGACGCCGCCGTCTCCTGGCTGCGGATCGCGCTGTTCGGGACGCCGTTCATCCTGATCACGATGGCGGGCAACGGCTGGATGCGCGGCGTGCAGGATTCCGCGAAACCGCTGCGTTATGTCTTGGCGGGCAACGGGATCTCGGCCGTGCTGTGCCCGGTGCTGGTGTACGGCGCGGACTGGGGGCTGGAGGGCTCGGCGATCGCGAACGTCGTCGCGCAGGTGATTTCGGCGTCGATGTTCATCGTGGCCCTGGTGCGGGAACGGGTCCCGCTGCGCCCGGAGCCGAAGGTGATGCGCGCCCAGCTCGGCCTCGGCCGGGACCTGGTCCTGCGCAGTCTCGCCTTCCAGGCGTGCTTCGTCTCGGCCGCCGCGGTCGCCGCGCGGACGTCCACCGAGGCGGTCGGCGCGCACCAGGTCGTGTTGCAGCTGTGGACGTTCCTCGCGCTTGTCCTGGACTCGCTCGCGATCGCCGCGCAGTCGCTCGTGGGGGCCGCTCTCGGCGCCGGTGCGAGCAAACGGGCGCGGGGGGTGTCGAACCAGATCACCGGCTACGGGCTGGTGTTCGGCTGCTTCCTCGGGGTCGTGTTCGCGTCGCTGGCCGGGGTGCTGCCGCAAGTGTTCACTTCGGACGGAGGCGTGCTCGGCGAGATCCCGCACGCGTGGTGGTTCTTCGTCGCGTTGCAACCGATCGCCGGGGTGGTGTTCGCGCTGGACGGCGTCCTGCTCGGCGCGGGCGACGCCGCGTTCCTGCGCAACGCGACCCTCCTGAGCGCGGCGCTGGGGTTCCTGCCGCTGATCTGGTTGTCGCTCGCGTTCGGCTGGGGACTGGCCGGGATCTGGACCGGGCTCTCGCTGTTCATGGTGCTGCGGCTGGCGACCTTGCTGGTGCGGTGGCGGTCGGGGCGGTGGGCCGTGGAAGGCGCCGTCCGCACGGCCTGACCGACCCCCGCAATTAGTCACCTACTTGCGGCCCTGAACCATCGCAAGTAGGTGACTAATTGCGGGGGTGGACGGGCGGCGCTGTGGCGAAAAGCACCCATGTAACGGGTAGGTTTCGCCGTTGCTTAGGAGCTACAACTATATGAGGCGGCAGCGGGGGCGTCTTCTTGCCCGAAACCGTTCTCGAGGAGGAAACACTGTGACAGGCCGAGCCACTCGCCGGTCCTGGTTCATCTGGTTCGCCGCCGTCACCGTCTACCTCCTCGCCGTCTTCCACCGCACGTCGTTCGGCGTCGCCGGACTCCAGGCCGCCGACCGTTTCGGCGTCGGAGCGGCAGCTCTAGGCACGTTCACCGTCCTGCAGGTCGGCGTCTACGCCGCGATGCAGATCCCCACCGGCGTCCTCGTCGACCGCTACGGCCCGCGCCGCGTGCTCACCGCCGCCGTGTTCTTCCTCGGCCTCGGCCAGATCCTGCTCGCGGTCGCCGATTCGTACCCGCTCGGCCTGCTCGCCCGCGCCGTCGTCGGCTTCGGCGACGCGCTGACGTTCGTGAGCATCATGCGGCTGATCGCCGCGCATTTCCCCGGCCGCCAGTACGCCCTGCTCGTCGCGCTGACCGCGGCCATCGGTTACGTCGGCAACCTCGCCGCGACCGTCCCGCTCGGCCTGCTGCTCGACGGCCCCGGCTGGACGCCGACGTTCCTCGCCGTCGGCCTGGTGACCGCGCTGTACTCCGCCGTCGTCGCCCTTCGCGTCAAGGACACCCCGCCCGGCGAGCCGGTGCCCGTGCGCGAACGGGTGCACCCGAAGCTGCTGGGCCGCCAGGTCGCCGAGGCGTGGCGAACCCCCGGGACCAGGCTGGGGTTCTGGGTCCACTTCAGCACGATGTTCGCGCCCAACGTGCTGACCATGCTGTGGGGTGTCCCGTTCCTGGTGCAGGGACAGGGCTATCCGAAGTCCACCGCGAGTTCGCTGCTGATCGTGTTCGTGTTCGGCTCGATGATCGGCGGCCCGTTCGTCGGCAGCCTGATCGGACGGCGCCCGTCGCTGCGGATGCCGCTGGTCGGCGGGTACATCGGTGTCGCCGCGGTGATCTGGGCGGTCCTGCTCGGCTGGAGCGGGACGACTCCGATGGCGGTCCTCGTCCCCGCGTTCGCCTTCCTTTCCCTCGGCGGCCCCGCCTCGATGATCGGCTTCGCGCTGGCGCGGGACTACAACCCGCTCTCGCGCGTCGGCACCGCGACCGGTGTGGTGAACGTCGGCGGATTCGTGGCCACGACGATCTCGGCGCTCGCGGTCGGCGTACTGCTGGAGTGGACCGGCGGCGCGTTCCGGCTGGCGCTGCTGTCCATTATCGCGGTGCTCGCGCTGGGCACCTTCCGGATGCTCGTGTGGTGGCGGCGCACCCGCGCCGTGCTGTTCGAGGCCGAGGCGCGCGGCGAGGAGATCCCGGTGCAGATCCGGCGCCGTCGCTGGGACGCCGAAGCGCCGCTGCCCGTCTCGTCCTAGGGACAGACCCGAAAGATAGGGTTCGGCGCGTGTCGCGCTCCGATCAAACCCCCGCCAAGAAACGTCCCGCCCCGCCGCCCGGCCTCGTCATCGTCGACAAGCCGTCCGGGATGACCTCCCACGACGTCGTCGCCAGGGCCCGGCGCTTCATGGGCACCCGCAAGGTCGGGCACGCCGGCACATTGGACCCGATGGCCACCGGCGTCCTGGTGCTCGGCATCGAACGCGCGACGAAACTCCTCGGCCATCTGGCACTGGACCGCAAGACCTATCTCGCGACCCTCTCCTTGGGACTGTCCACCACGACCGACGACGCCGAGGGCGAGCCGATCGCCGAAGCCGCTCCGGAAGCCGTCGAGAAGATCACCGACGAGGCGATCGCCGCCGGGATCGCCGCGCTGAGCGGTGCCATCCAGCAGGTGCCGAGCGCGGTCAGCGCGGTCAAGATCGACGGGAAGCGCGCGTACGCCCGTGTCCGCGCCGGTGAAGAGGTCGTGATCCCGCCGCGTCCGGTCACCGTGCACCGTTTCGATCTGCTCGCCACCCGCCGCGAGGCGGGCCGGATCGAACTCGACGCCGTCGTCGAGTGTTCGTCCGGGACCTACGTCCGGGCACTGGCCCGCGACCTCGGTGCGGGACTGGAGGTCGGCGGGCATCTGCTCGCGTTGCGGCGCACCACGGTCGGACCGTTCACGCTCGCCAAGGCCCGCACTCTCGACCAGCTCGAGGACAAGCCGGAACTGTCGCTGGACCTCGACGCCGCCGTCGCCGCCGCGTTCCCGCGCCGCGATCTGGACGCCCGCATGGCGCAGTCGGTCCGATATGGACAGAGGGTGCCCTCGGCCGGGATCGAGGGCACGTACGGGATGTTCGGACCGGACGGCCGGGTGCTCGCGCTCGCCGCCGACGAAGGGGAACTGGCCCGTTCGGTGGTCGTGTTGCTGCCCGCCTAGGCGATACGGGACTGGCCGTGTCGCGTGACTGGACGGAGAACACGCGTGACTGGACGGAGAACAGCGTGTTCTCCATCCAGTCACGTGTGATCCCCATCGGATCACGCGAAACCGCCACCAGCGCACCGCTGTCGGCACCGGGGACTGACCGTCCTCACCACTCACTAGCTGGGCGCGAAGCCCGCGAGCGTGCCTTGCAGGACACGGCCTAGGGTGGTGCACGAAGCGGGCCTGGAGGAGACGGGGCACAAGTGCAGCGGTGGCGTGGTTTGGGTGACCTTCCCGGGAGCTGGGGACGGTGCGTGGTGACGATCGGCGTCTTCGACGGCGTGCACCGCGGACATCAGGAGCTGATCTCGAGGACGGTCCGCGCCGCCGCCGAACGCGGTGTGCCGAGCGTGGTGCTGACCTTCGACCCGCATCCGTCGGAGGTGATCCGGCCGGGCAGCCATCCCGCGCAGCTGACCACGTTGCGCCGCAAGGCGGAACTGGTCGAGGGCCTGGGTGTGGACGTCTTCTGCGTGCTGCCGTTCACGCTGGAACTGTCGCGGCTGACGGCGCACGAGTTCGTGCACGAGGTCCTGGTGGACAAGCTGCACGCGGCCGCGGTGATCGTGGGGGAGAACTTCACCTTCGGCGCCAAGGCCGCCGGTGACGTCAACCTCCTGCGCACGCTGGGGAAGCGGTTCGGTTTCGTGGCGCACGGCGCGGAACTCCAGGGGTTGCTCGCGCAGCAGCAGTCGGAGAACGAGATCACCTTCTCCTCGACCTACGTCCGCTCGTGCATCGACGCCGGGGACGTCGTCGCGGCGTCCGAAGCGCTCGGCAGGCCGCACCGGCTGGAGGGCATCGTCGTCCGGGGCGACGGCCGGGGGCACGTTCTCGGTTACCCGACGGCGAACCTGTCGACGCCGCGGTTCGCGGCGGTGCCCGCAGACGGCGTCTACGGCGCTTGGTTCACCCGTTCGTCGGATCCTGGCCGACGGCTGCGCGCCGCGGTCTCGGTCGGGACGAACCCGACGTTCTCGGGGCGGGAACGCACCGTCGAGGCCTTCGTCCTCGACATCGACGAAGACTTCTACGGGCAGCACGTCTCGCTCGATTTCGTCGCCAAGCTGCGGGACCAGGTCCGGTTCCCGACGTCGGAAGGTCTGGTGAAGCAGATCGACGAGGACGTCGCCCGTACCAGGGACCTGCTGGGCGAGCAGGGCTGACCGGACACCCGGCCGCGGCCGGACGACAATCGGCAAACACGCCCGTCAAGGTGTGTCGCGGTGGCAAGATGTCACGGACCGCATAGGCGTTCGATGGGGTTAGGGGAGCGGACCAGGTGGAGGACCACAAGATCGTCCAGCGGAACATCGCGCTGCAGAGGGAGTGGTACGGGGAGCCGCTCGGCGATCGCGTGCGGAGACTGGTCGTCGCGTTCGACATCTCCCAGGCCTTCCTCGCCGAGGTCCTCGGGATCAGCGCGCCCATGCTCAGCCAGGTGATGAGCGGCCGCCGCGCGAAGATCGGCAACCCGGTCGTACTCGCCAAGATGATCATGCTGGAGCGCAAGGTGCTGGTCCCGGCGGTCGCCGCGGGCGACCGCAAGGCCATGCAGGAGGCACTCGAGGACGTCCGCGACTCGCGGCCGACGGTGGGCCGCGACAGCATCCCGGTCGGCGCCGTCGCCGACGACCAGGGTGTGCTCGTCGCACTGCGGGACATCGGCGAGGACGAAGACCTCAACGAAGCCGCGAAGGTGCTCGACGACGATTTCCCCGCTCTGGCTGACCTGCTGCGCCGGGCGGCCAAGAACTCCTGATGAACCTCTTCAGCGCCCTGGTCCCGCCGGACGACGTCCTCGACGAGATCGCCACGGCGCTGGGCACTCCCGAAGACGGCGATCTGCGCTGGTCACGGCGGGAACACTGGCATGTCACCCTCGGTTTCCACGGCGAGGACGACGCTGAAGAACGAGGCGATTGGCTGGCCGGACGGCTGGCGGGGGCGTCCGCGATCGACGTCTCCCTGGAAAAGGCCGCGACATTCCCCGGGGTGCTGTGGTTGAGTGTTCTCGGAACCGGGCTCCACGAGCTGGCCAAGCAGGCCGGCGCGGAGAACGAAGGCAGGCCGTACGTGGCCCACCTGACACTGGCCCGCTTCCCCCGCGACCGGCCCGAAGCCGCGAGCGCGTGGGTGGAGCGGCTGGCCGGGTTCACCAGCAGAACTTGGACGGCCACCGAAGCCGTGCTGATCCGCAGTGACCGTGAGCAGGACGTTTCGCACTACCGGGTGATCCGGTCGTACGAGTTGGCCGACGCCCGCGCCTGAAGCCGCTGATCACGAGACTGGTAACCTCGATGATTGGGTCCGGCTGCAGTCCGTGGCGGCCGTGACCGTCTCACCCGGCGTGAAGACATCGTCCGGGCCGCACGGCACAGAATATCTAGGAGCACCACTGTGGCTTTGTCCACCGAAGAGAAGAAGTCGATCCTTGCCGAGTACGGCGTGCACGACTCGGACACCGGATCCCCCGAGGCCCAGGTCGCGCTGCTGACCAAGCGCATCGTCGGCCTCACCGAGCACCTCAAGGCTCACAAGCACGACCACCACTCCCGTCGCGGGCTTCTGCTGCTGGTCGGCCGCCGCCGCCGGCTGCTGAACTACGTGATGAAGGTGGACATCGAGCGTTACCGTGCGCTGATCCAGCGTCTCGGCCTCCGCCGATAGCTTGAACCCGAGGGGGAGTGACCACAGCGGTCGCTCCCCCTCGGTCTAAGAACACAGGCGCGAGCGCGCACGAGGAACCGTCCGCCGGTCCTCGGTAGTGGTTCCCGGGCAACGGCCCGGGGGCTTCGATCGAAGACCGGCCTCACTCCTCGAGCGTCCGCAGGCGAAACAGGTCCCAGGGTGGGAGACTCGCGCCGTTACAGAGGATCAAAAGAGGAGATACACCCTATGACCGACTCCACCGGAGTCACCGTGCACGAAACCGAAGCCGTGATCGACAACGGCCGTTTCGGCACCCGCACCGTCCGCTTCGAGACCGGCCGCCTGGCCCGTCAGGCGGCCGGCGCCGTCGTCGCGTACCTCGACGAAGAGACCATGCTGCTCTCGGCGACCACCGCGTCGAAGCACCCGAAGGACCACTTCGACTTCTTCCCGCTGACCGTGGACGTCGAGGAGCGGATGTACGCCGCCGGACGCATCCCCGGCGCGTTCTTCCGTCGTGAAGGCCGTCCGTCGACCGACGCGATCCTGACCTGCCGCCTGATCGACCGGCCGCTGCGCCCGTCGTTCACCGACGGTCTCCGCAACGAGATCCAGGTCGTCATCACCGTCCAGAGCCTCAACCCGGACGACCCGTACGACGTGCTCGCGATCAACGCGGCTTCGGCCTCGACCCAGATCGCCGGCCTGCCGTTCTCGGGCCCGGTCGGCGGCGTCCGCGTCGCGCTGATCGAGGGCCAGTGGGTCGCGTTCCCGACCTGGAAGCAGCTCGAGGACGCCACCTTCAACATGGTGGTCGCCGGCCGCATCGTCGGTGACGACGTCGCGATCATGATGGTCGAGGCCGAGGCCACCGACAAGACGCTCGACCTGATCGCCGACGGCGGCAAGTCGCCGGACGAGATCGCCGTCGCCGAGGGCCTCGAGGCCTCGAAGCCGTTCATCAAGGTGCTGTGCGAGGCCCAGCAGCAGCTGGCCGACGTCGCCGCCAAGCCGACCGGTGAGTTCCCCGTCTTCCTCGCCTTCGAGCAGGACGCGTTCGACGCCGTCGCCGCCATCGCGACCGACGACCTCGCCAACGCCCTGACCATCGCGGGCAAGCAGGACCGTGACAACGCGACCGACCAGGTCAAAGCCGCGGTGCTGGAGAAGATCGGCCTGGGCGAGGGCGAAGCCTTCCAGGGCCGCGAGAAGGAGATCGGCGCGGCGTTCAAGGCCCTGTCGAAGAAGATCATGCGCAAGCGCGTCCTCACGGACAAGATCCGCATGGACGGCCGCGGCCTGACCGACATCCGGTCGCTCGCCGCCGAGGTCGCCGTGATCCCGCGGGCGCACGGTTCCGCCCTCTTTGAGCGTGGGGAAACGCAGATCCTGGGCGTCACCACGCTGAACATGCTCCGCATGGAGCAGCAGATCGACTCGCTCTCCCCGGAGACGCACAAGCGGTACCTGCACCACTACAACTTCCCGCCGTTCTCCACCGGCGAGACCGGCCGCGTCGGTTCGCCGAAGCGGCGCGAGATCGGCCACGGCATGCTCGCCGAGCGCGCCCTGGTCCCGGTCCTGCCGAAGCGGGACGAGTTCCCGTACGCGATCCGCCAGGTCTCCGAGGCGCTGGGCTCCAACGGCTCCACCTCGATGGGCTCGGTCTGCGCGTCGACCATGGGTCTGCTGAACGCGGGTGTCCCGCTGAAGGCGCCGGTCGCCGGTATCGCCATGGGCCTCATCTCCGACGAGGTCGACGGTGAGACCCGCTACGTCGCGCTGACCGACATCCTCGGTGCCGAAGACGCCATGGGCGACATGGACTTCAAGGTCGCCGGCACCAAGGACATCATCACCGCGCTGCAGCTCGACACGAAGCTCGACGGCATCCCGTCGGAGGTCCTCGCGGCCGCGCTGAAGCAGGCGAAGGACGCTCGCCTCACCATCCTGGAGGTCATCGCCGAGGCGATCGACGGCCCGGACGAGATGAGCCCGTTCGCACCGCGCGTCACCAGCGTGAAGATCCCGGTGGACAAGATCGGCGAGGTCATCGGCCCGAAGGGCAAGATGATCAACTCGATCACCGAGGAGACCGGCGCCGACATCTCCATCGAGGACGACGGCACGATCTACGTGGGCGCGGCCGACGGCCCGTCGGCGGAGGCGGCGATCGACCTGATCAACGCCATCGCCAACCCGCAGCTGCCCAAGGTCGGCGAGCGCTTCCTCGGCACCGTGGTGAAGACGGCCGCGTTCGGCGCGTTCGTCTCGCTGCTGCCGGGCAAGGACGGCCTGGTGCACATCTCCAAGCTGGGCAACGGCAAGCGGATCGCCAAGGTCGAAGACGTGGTCAACGTGGGCGACAAGCTCCGCGTCGAGATCGCCGACATCGACAACCGCGGCAAGATCAGCCTGATCGTGGTCCAGGAAGAAGACGCGGCGGACGCCAAGCCCGCCGAGGACGACAAGGCCGACGCTCCGAAGGCCGACGCGTAGCAGTTCCGGCAAGACCGGTGTGAAACGTCATGAAAGGGTCGTTCGGGACATTTTCGTCCTGAACGACCCTTTCCTGACATGTGAGTAAGGGATCCGTTGGCACGTCAGATCTCCGGGCACGAACAGCCCGTCGGCAGCACCCGCACGCTGGAGTCCACTTCGGACGGTGCGGTGGTCAAGCGCAGTGTGCTCGCCGGGGGGCTCCGGGTCATCACCGAGCACGTTCCCGCCTCCCGGTCGGCGACGGTCGGACTGTGGGTCGGCGTCGGATCGCGCGACGAGCCGTCGTCGGTCGAAGGCGCCGCGCACTACCTCGAACACCTGCTGTTCAAGGGCACCACGAACCGCGACGCCACCCAGATCGCCGAGGAGATCGACGCGGTCGGCGGGGAGTTCAACGCGTTCACCGCGAAGGAGCACACCTGCTACTACGCGCAGGTGCTCGACGAAGACCTGCCGCTCGCGATGGACCTCGTCACCGACGTCGTGTTCGAGGCCCTGTGCACGGACAAGGACGTCGAGACCGAGCGCAGTGTCGTGCTCGAAGAGATCTCGATGCGCGACGACGATCCCGAAGACCTGCTGCACGAGACGTTCGTCGGCGCGATCCTGGGCGATCACGCGCTCGGCCGTCCGGTGCTCGGCAGCGAGAAGTCCATCATCGAGATGTCCGCGTCGGCGCTGCGCGGCTTCTACCGGCGCCGCTACACACTGCCGCGGATGGTGCTCGCCGTCGCCGGGAACATCGAGCACGGCCAGGTGCTTCGCCTGGTGCGCAAGGCTTTGCGCAACCGGCTGACCGGGACCGCGACGCCCGTGGCGCCGCGCGGCGGGCGGGCGCGGATCGCGATGGTGCCGAAACTCGCGCTGCACACCGACGACACCGAGCAGGCGCACGTGATGCTCGGCCTGCGTTCGCTGTCACGGCACGACGACCGGCGGTTCGCGCAGTCGGTGCTCAACGCCGCCCTCGGCGGCGGGATGAGTTCGCGCCTGTTCCAGGAGGTCCGCGAGAAGCGCGGGCTGGCGTACCAGGTGTACTCGTCCGTCGCGAGCTACGCCGACGCCGGGCACATGGCCGTGTACGCGGGCTGCCAGCCGGAGAAGCTCGGCGAGGTCGCCGGCGTGATCCGCGAGGTGCTCGAACTCGTCGGCAAGGACGGGCTGAGCGAAGCCGAGGTCGCGCGCGCGAAGGGGCAGTTGCGGGGCGGACTCGTGCTCGGCCTGGAGGACACCTCTTCGCGGATGTCGCGCATCGGCAAGAACGAACTGAACTACGGCCGGTACCTCGGCGTCGACGACACGGTGGCGCGGATCGACGCCGTCACCACCGAAGAGGTCTGTGCGCTCGCTCGCACTCTGCTGCACCGCCCTGGTGGCGTGACGGCGGCGGCGGTGGTCGGGCCGTACGCTCACGCCGACGACCTTCCGGACGATCTGCACGAGGTGATCGCATCATGACCGCTGGAATTCGCGTCGGCGTGCTGGGCGCACGCGGCCGGATGGGCCAGGAAGTGGTCGGCGCCGTCAACGGCGCCGCCGACATGGAACTCGTCGCCGCGCTCGACGCCGGTGACGACTTCTCGGCGCTCAAGCAGGCACAGGTCGTCGTCGACTTCACTCATCCCGACGCGGTGATGGACAACCTGGAGTTCCTGACCGGCAACGGGATCCACGCGGTCGTCGGCACCACCGGCTTCAGCGACGACAGGCTGGAGAAGCTGCGTACGTGGCTCGCCGCCGACCCGTCGCTTGGCGTGCTCATCGCGCCGAACTTCGCCCTCGGCGCGGTGCTGGCGATGCGGTTCGCCCAGCAGGCGGCGCGGTTCTACAACTCGGCCGAGGTCATCGAACTGCACCACAACCGCAAGGCCGACGCGCCTTCCGGCACCGCCGCGCACACCGCGCGGCTGATCGGCGAGGCCCGTGCCGCGGCCGGTCTCGAACCGGGCGAAGACGCGACGACGTCCGAAGTGGACGGTGCCCGCGGCGCGCTCGTCGAGAACGTCCGCGTGCACTCCGTCCGGTTGCCCGGGCTGGTGGCGCACGAGGAGATCCTGTTCGGCGGCGAGGGGGAGACCCTCACCATCCGGCACGATTCGCTGCACCGCACCTCGTTCATGCCGGGTGTGCTGCTCGGCGTGCGCTCGGTGCTCACGCGACCCGGCCTGACGGTCGGTCTCGAGAACATCCTCGACCTGTGAGGGCCCGCAATTTCGCGCTGGTGATGACGGCGGCGCTCGCGGTCTACGTCGTCCTGCTGGCCGGCCGGGGCATCGCGTTGCTGCGCACCGGCGAGACGGTGCCGGTGATCTTCGGCATCGGCGTCCTGCTGCTGCCGCTGCTCGGGATCTGGATCATCGTGACCACCTGGCGCTCCGGTGTCCAGATCCAGCGGCTTTCGCGGCGGCTGGACGAAGAAGGCGGCCTGCCCGACGTGTCCGACCTGCCCCGTCGTCCCTCGGGCCGGGTGGATCGCGACGCCGCGGACTCCTGGTTCGACGAGCGCCGGGCCGAAGTCGAGGCGGACCAGGAGAACTGGCGCGTCTGGTACCGGCTGGCCTACGCCTACGAGATCGCCGGAGACCGGAAACGAGCCCGGGAGACCATGCGTCGCGCCGTGGAACTGGAAGCGACCTCGCGCTAACCCCCCCCACGCAATTAGTCACCTACTTGCGGGGTTTCCTTACGCAAGTAGGTGACTAATTGCGGGGTTGTCAGTAGTGGAACCACCCGGCGAACAGGGCGGGGGAGGCGGCCAGCAGGCTGAACCGCAGCCAGCGGCCCAGGAAACCGGTGGCCAGGAAGCTCGCCAGCGGCATCCGCACCAGCCCCGCGAGCACGCTCGTGGCCATGTACGGCGGCAGGCCGACGACCGAACTCACCCCGTACGTGCCCGCCATCCAGTGCGGATGCCGGTGGCAGCGTTCGCGAAGGGCGTCGAGCCGGGCGCGCATCTTCTTGGTGCGCGCCTGCCATCTTTCCCGGCGCGGCGTGGGCGGCCGCTCCCGGTGGAGGCGGTCGTGCAGGGGTTTCGGCAGCTTGATCGTGCCCTTCGCGGCGAGGTAGTAGAGCGTCTTCCCGGCGACCTGACCGGCCGCGACGACGGCACCGAGCAGTAGCCACGGCAGCGTCGGCTGGCTCGCGCACAGGCCGATGAGGAACATCTCGATGCTGAAGATGGGAATGATCGCCGAGCCGAAGGCGACGCCGAACGACAGGAGCAACCAGCCCACCATCGTTGCCTCCCCGTTATCTTCGTCTTCTCCAAGCTATCAGCTGAAAACCAGGACGCACTGGGGATAGCCCCCGTTCCCGGTTTCGGGGCCGCACCAGAAGATCACCTGTTCGTCGGTTCACGGCCACCTGCCGCTGCCATGCTGGAGCCGTGGCCGACGTGCACGACGCGGTCCGCGGCAAAGGTTTCGCGGATCGCTTCGCCGACTTCTGCGCGGCCGTGGTCCGGCGCCTCCCCTTCGGGCTTTCCCGGCTGGTGGCGCCGAGTTTCCTCGGTTTCGCGCTCATCAACGGGTTCACCTTCGGGGTCGACCTGCTCCTGCTGACCCTGCTCCGCGGCTGGCTCGGCCTGCCGGTGTGGCTGGCGATCACGCTCGCGTACGGGGTCGCGTTCGGGCTGAGCTTCGTGCTGAACCGCAGCATGAATTTCCGCTCGCACGCGCCCGTGGGCAGGCAAGCGGTGCTGTACGTCGTCGCGATCGTCATCAACTACGTGGCGTTCCTGCTCGGCGTCGGCGCGGGACTTGCCGCGTTGGGCGTCGACTATCGCCTCTCCCGGCTGATCGCCGGGGCGTGCGAAGGCGTCTTCATGTACTCGGTGATGCGATGGGTCGTGTTCGCGAAGTCAGGGAGTGAGCTCGAGGGCGAGGGTGCCGGTGAGCCGGACTTCGCGCACGTTCGTGCTTCCGGTGTCGAGGATGCGGACGGTTCCGTCCGGGGACCAGCCCGCGCGGCGGAAGAAGCCCAGTGACGCGTGATCGGTCTGGGCGACCCAGCTGATCCCGCGCGTGGCGCCGTCCTCACGCAGCCAGGTGGACGCGTTCGCGAGCAGCCGTCCCGCGTGCCCGCGCCGTCCCCAGCGCGGCTCGACGAGCAGCGAGGCGACGAGCCCGGTCGTCGAAGCGTCGTCGGGCAACGATCCGTCAGCGGCGGCCACTTCGCTCTCCGGCGCCCTGCCCGCGACACAGAAGCCGACAGTGAACTCGCCTTCGGTGGCCAGGAACACGCGAGTACCCGGGTACTCGATCGTCTCTGCCCAGGTCTTTTCGAGCTCCACGACGTCGAGCTCGGCGACGGCTGCTTCGCCGAGCAGTTCCGTGTAGGCGCTTCGCCAGGTGTCGCGCTGGATGCGGGCGATCTCGGGAGCGTCGGACACGACGGCGGGACGGACTTCGGCGGCGGCCATGCAGGGAAACTTACTGGGTCGCCGGAAACTGTCGGTGGCGGATGGCACCATTCCGACGATGAGCACTACGACCATCAGCGGACCGGTCGCGCGCCGGATCGCCCTGGCCGCACAAGGGTTCGCCGACGCGCGGCCCAGCGGCGCGGTGACCAGGCGGCATCTGCAACGCGTGCTGTCGCGAACCCAGTTGCTACAGCTGGATTCGGTGAACGTCGCGGTCCGCGCGCACTACATGCCGATCTTCTCGCGTCTCGGCGCGTACGAGCCCACACTGGTGGACGACGCGGCCTGGTCCCATTCCGCGCGCAAACCCCGGCTGCTGGTCGAATCGTGGGCGCACGAGGCGAGCCTGCTGCCGGTGGAGGACTGGCCGCTGCTGCGGTCCGGGGCGAAGCGCATGGGCTGGTGGACGAACTACGCGCGCGTGCTGGAGCAGACACCGCAGCTGGTGGACGACATCCTCGCCGTGGTGAAGGAGCAGGGGCCGATCGGCGCGGGCGGCATCGAGCGCGCCCTGGAAAGCGACTCGGGTGGCTACAAACCCGGCTCGTGGTGGGAACGCTCGGAGGTCAAGAAGGCCTGCGAGTGGCTCTTCGGCATGGGGCAGCTGACCACCGGCACGCGCCGGTCGTTCGAGCGGCTGTACGACCTGACCGAACGCGTCGTGCCGCCGGAGATCCTGTCGCGCCGGGTGAGCCCGGACGAGGGCGCCCGCGAGCTGATCACCCGGGCGGCCGTCGCGCTGGGCATCGGCACCGAACCGGACCTGCGGGACTACTACCGCCTCGGCCCCGACGTCAGCAAGCGGGCGGTGGCCGAACTGGTCGAGGCGGGCGTGCTGGAACCGGTGACCGTGGACGGCTGGCCCGCACCGGCGTATCGGCACTTCATGGCGAAGGCGCCTCGTACGGTCACCGGCCGCGCGCTGCTGTCGCCGTTCGACCCGCTGATCTGGGAACGCGCCCGTACCGAGCGCATCTTCGACTTCTTCTACCGCATCGAGATCTACGTCCCCGAGCCGAAGCGGATCTACGGTTACTACGTCTTCCCGTTCCTGCTGGACGGCGAACTCGTCGGCCGCGTCGACCTCAAATGCGATCGGGCCGCCGGGGTGCTTCGCGTCCAGGGCGCCTTCGCCGAGCCCGGGGTGGACGTCGCGCGGGTCGCGAGTGAGCTGGCCGGGGAGCTGCGGCTGATGGCGGAATGGCAGGGGTTGGACGGGGTCGTCGTGGGGGAGCGAGGTGACCTCGCTCCGGTGCTGGCGCAACTGGTGCGCTGACGGGCTTCGCTACCTCATGGTCTCGGGATCCGGCCCCTGACTGCGAAAGCTTCTTTCACAACGCCGTCGCCGCGAAACGGCAAAGGTCTCGTTGGTCGTGGGTGGCGATGCGGCGGCTGCCAGGTCCGTTGATGAAGGAATTGGGACACCGAAGGATGCCGTTGGCGAATTCGTGGCCACGCGAAGCTCTCCTGGCGTGCTGCTGGGGAGCACACGCGTGATTGGACGGCGGTCACGTGTGACTGGATGGAGAACTCGGCCGCGATCGGACTGGGCCGCGTGATCTCCCTAAGAACACGCGACGACCCGGAGGGCCCTTTCGCTTGGCCACGAATTCGCCAACAGCATCACTGAAGGTCCAGTTCCTTCATCAACGCGAGCCTCAGACCCGGCACCTACAGCTCACGAAACTAAGTAGCGAAGGCATGATGGTCGGATGCGGCCGATCCTGTTCCTCGACGTCGATGGGCCACTGAACCCTTTCGCCGCCAAGCCGAAGCCACAGGGATTCGTTGAGCACAAGTTCAAGCTCCGGGGCTGGAGCCGACGGCATCCGCTGCGGATGTGGCTCAACCCCGGTCATGGCCCGGCCCTGCTCGAAGCGGCCGGAGACGCGGAGCTGGTCTGGGCGACGACCTGGGGGCATCAGGCCAATACCTTGGTGGGACCGGCCATCGGCCTGCCGATGCTGCCCGCCGTCGATTGCTCGAACGTCGACAGCAGCTGGAAGTTCGACGCCGTCGCCCGGTACGCCGGGCAGCGGCCCCTCATCTGGCTCGACGATGACTTCGATCTGTACCCCGCCGCCCGGGACACGTTCCTGGCCCGCCGAGCGGGCAAGGTCACCGACCTGGTGCGGGTCGATCCGCACACCGGGATCACCGACACCCATCTGTCGGCAGTGCGCGAGTACCTGAAGAAATGAGCAAGGGACCTTTGCTCCCACCCCCGTGGAAAAGTGAGAGCAAAGGTCCCTTGATCCCCCCCGCGGTCCGCGGCCTCACCTGGCCGCGCTGGTCACCACCGCGTCGCCGGTCCCGGTCCGCGCCCGCACCTTCAGTGAGACCTCGGAAAGGGCGCTCTCCGCGACATCCAGCTCGCTCGACACCGAGCCGGTCGTCGAGGACAGGTCGATCTCGGCGGCGACACCGCCGCGGATCCCGACCCGGACCTCGCCCGATCCGGTGGTCAGCTCCAGCGATCCGGAGGCGGCGTCGGCCACCGAGAGGTCGCCGCTGCCGGTGCGCGCCAGGACTTCGCCTTCGACCTCGCCGAGCCAGACGTTGCCGGTGCCGGTCGCGACCGTGGCCGAACCGCTCACCGAGGACGCCTCGACGTGGCCGCTGCCGGTGCGCAGTTGCAGACCGGACAGGGTCGGTCCGAGTTTGATGTCGCCGGTGCCGGTGCGCACGATCGCCGAACCGTCCGCCCGCTCCAGCCCGACATCGCCGGAGCCGGTCAGGATGTCGGCCCGCCCCGCGGAGCCGGTCACGGTGACGGCGGCCGCCCCGGCCCGCACCTCCAGGTGCGAACCGGCGGGTGCCCTGACGGTCACGGCGAGCGGGACGTTCTTCAGCTGCCAGGCCTTCGGTGCGTGGACGACCAGCCGGTTGCCGACCTTCTCGATCCGCGTCTGCGCCACGGCGTCGCCCGCCGACGCTCCCTGCGGGCCGCCGAGCTGGTCGCCGAAGCGTTCCCCGACCCAGCTGAGCAGGCTCGTCATCCCGTCGACCCACGGCTGCTGTTCACCGCCGTCGCGGCGGACCTCGGCGTGGATACCGCTCTCGCCGGTCAGGTCGATGGTCACCCGGCCGATGGCCACGCTCACGTCGATCTCGATGGGGCCGTCGGCGTCGAAGTCCTCGACGCGCACGGCCTCTTCACCGGTGGGAATGTTTTCCTCGGTCATTTCGTCCCCCTCAGCCCTGGACCCAGCCGTGCAGGTGCGAACCGGCACCGCCGCCCGGCTTCTGCTTGTACTGCCAGTGCTCGCTGCCGCTCTTGCCCAGCGCGCCCTGGACGGCCTGCGAGACGAACGTGTTCAGCGAAACGCCCTGAGAGGCGGCCGCGGCTTCGGCCTGGCCCTTGACCTGCTCGAACAGGCGTAGCGTGATTCGTGTGATGTCGCCCGTGTCCACCTTGGGGGCGCGCGGAGCCTCTCGCGGCGTCTCGTGGCGGGGTGCGGACTGCTCGGTGCTCTCGCCGGAGCCGGTGACGACGACACGCACGTCGCGGCCATCGAGCCGGACGTCGACGACGTGCCCCGGCAGCGCCGAGGTCACTTCGGCGGCCAGGTCCGCGAGGGCGTTCATGATGGTCAGTCGGGCGGCGGGCTCCAGTGCCGACGACAACAGCGCGGCAGCGCGCCGCGTCTGCTCGTCGCCGGCCGAAGCCGTGTTCGCGAGGTCTTCGCGAAGGCTTGTGATGTACGGCGTCAGATCCATGACACCACTATGACGTCACTTGTGATGTCAGTCAAGGAGCCGATGACGTCACCGTGATGTCGCCGGGGTGTCGGAGACGGCTGCGGTTACGCTGCCCGGAGTCGTGGAGCAGGGGTCGAAAGGGAGTGCGAACGTGGCCGAGACCGTGTCACCCAAGGTTCAACTGATCGCGAAGACGGAGTTCTTCCCGCCGTCGGACGTACCGTGGTCGACCGATGCCGACGGTGGTGAGGCGCTGGCCGAATTCGCGGGCCGGGCCTGCTACCAGTCCTGGAAGAAGCCGAACCCGAAGACGGCCACCAACGCCGGCTACCTCGAGCACATCATCGACGTCGGCCACCTGTCGGTGCTGGAGCACGGGTCCGTCAGCTTCTACATCACCGGGATCTCCCGGTCGCTGACGCACGAGCTGATCCGTCACCGGCACTTCTCCTACTCGCAGCTTTCGCAGCGCTACGTCCCGGAGCGCGACGCCGCGTTCGTCGAGCCCGACGTCATCGCGCAGGACCCGGAGCTGCACGCGAAGTTCCTCGCCGCCTCGCAGGCCGCCGTCGACGCCTACACCGAGCTGCTCGCCGGGCTCGAAGAGAAGTTCGCCGACGTGCCGAGCGCGACCCTGCGCCGCAAGCAGGCCCGCCAGGCCGCCCGCGCCGTGCTGCCGAACGCGACCGAGACCCGCATCGTGGTCACCGGCAACTACCGCGCCTGGCGCCACTTCATCGCGATGCGCGCCACCGAGCACGCCGACGTCGAGATCCGTGCCCTGGCCATCGACTGCCTGCGCGAGCTGCAGAAGGCCTCGGGCAACGTGTTCGCGGACTTCACCATCTCCGCGCTGCCCGACGGCACCGAGGTCGCGTCCAGCCCGAAGGTTCTCGAGGGCTGATGCGACGTCTCGCGATCGACGTCCGGCCCGGCGAGTACGCGGTCGCCCGCCTCGCCCCGGACGCGCCGGTTCCGGCGAACCTGCTCGACCCCGGCGAGCCCATGCTGATCTCCATCACTCGGACGCCGGAGGAGCTGTCGGTGATCTGCCCGGCCGGTCTCGCACCGGCCGGGGCCACCGTCGAGGACGGCTGGCGATGGCTGTCGGTCCGCGGGCCGCTGGCCTTCACGCTGACCGGCATCATCGCGGCGCTGTCGAGCGAGCTGGCCGCCGCCGGGGTGGCGCTGTTCTCGATGTCCACTTTCGACACCGACCACGTGCTGGTCCGGGCTCCCGAGCTGGAGCGCGCGGTGAAGGCGCTCCGGGAGTCCGGGCACGAGGTCACGGTCTGATTCTCCGCGGTAGGAAGAAGGAACCTTTCGGAGCGCGAACGGGTCCGAGTTAGCATCCTGCGCGAACCGAAGGAGCGCCGAAACCTTGACCGACGAAAAGACCCGTCCGTACGGGCCGCCGCCCCAGCAGACGTACCAGGCCACCGGCGCGCGGATCGTCGCCGGCCGTTACGCCCTGCTGGGCGAGCTCGGCCGCGGCGGGATGGGGATCGTCTGGCGTGCCCAGGACCAGGTGATCGGCCGTCAGGTGGCGATCAAGGAGCTGAAGTTCCCGGACGCCCCCGAGGACGCCTCGGTGCTGTCCGAGCGGATGCTGCGTGAGGTCCGCGCCGCCGGGCGGCTCAATGATCCGGCCGTGGTCACCGTGTACGACGTCGTCAACGAGGGCGGCGCCACGTACATCGTGATGGAGCTGGTCGAGGCGCCGACACTGGCCGATCTCGTGCGTGAGCGCGGACCCATGCCGGCACAGCAGGTCGCCCAGGTGGGGGAGCGGGTGCTGTCCGCGCTCCGGGCGGCGCACGCCGCCGGCATCGTGCACCGTGACGTCAAACCCGCGAACATCATGGTCGCGCCGGACGGCCGGGTGAAGCTGACCGACTTCGGCATCGCGCATGCCACCGACGACCCGCGCCTGACCACCAGCGGCATGATCGTCGGCTCGCCCGCGTTCATGGCGCCGGAGCGGGTCGAAGGCCGCGACGCGATGCCCGAATCCGACCTCTGGTCGCTGGGCACGACGCTGTTCTTCGCCGCTGAAGGCATCGTCGCGTTCGAACGGTCGACCACGGCGGCCACGCTGCACGCGATCATGACCGAGGCGCCCTACCTGACCCGGGTCCAGGGCCCGCTGGCCGCCGCGATCCTCGGCCTGCTGGTCACCAAGCCCGAAGCGCGGATGTCGTACGACCAGGTGCGCAGCCTGTTCGCGGCCGCGCAGGGAGTGCAGGCCCAGCCGACGCCGCCCTCCGGCGGCACCGCGATGATGCAGCCCGGCCAGCCGATGACCCGGCTCGCGCCCGCGCCAGCCAAACGCAACCTGCGTCCACTCTGGCTCAGCCTGGCCGCGGTCGCCGTGATCGGCGCCCTGGTCGGCGGGATCTTCCTCGGCCGCTGGATGGCCACGCCGGAAGGGAACAACCAGGCGCAGCCCACCCTGACCTACGGCATCAACGGCCAGGTCAAGATCGAACGCTCGCTCAGCGACTGCTACAACGTGCCGCTCAAAGAGAGCATCAACCTGAGCAACGGAACCAGCTGCGGGGACGACCACCTGCTCGAGGTCTTCGCCAAGGGAAGCCTGCTCGACGTCGAGTCCTCGTCCGATGAAGACGCCCAGGAAGCCGTATATCCGGGCGCCGAAGCGGTCAACCGGATCGCCGAGACGCTGTGCTCGGTGACGTTCAATTCGAACGTCGTCCCGGCGGAGCAGCGGTCGACCTTGACCTGGCGTCCGGTCGTCCCGACCGAAGCCGAGTGGAAGCGGCCGCTCAACGAGGAGGACCGGAACTACTCCCGCGGGTTCCTCTGCCTGCTCGCCAAGGTCGACGGCAGCCAGATCCCGAAGCAGATCACGACCAAGGTCAAATAGGTCACAGAGAGTTTGCGCCGAGTTCGCCTTCGCCACGGAAAATCTACCGTATTTCCGGGAACGACCACGTCGGCAAGGGGTTCGACGGCCTCAGGAGGTACCTTCACACCATGTCCACTCCACCTACCGCAACCCCGGGAAGACCGTTCGGGCGCGTGCTCACCGCGATGGCCACCCCCTTCGACGCCGACGGCGCGCTGGACCTGAAGCGGGCGCAGGAGCTGGCCGAACACCTCGTGGAACTGGGCAACGACGGTCTCGTCGTCAACGGTACGACCGGGGAGAGCCCCACCACGACCGACGCCGAAAAGGTCGAGCTGATCCGCGCGGTCGTCGAGGCCGTGGGTGATCGCGCGACCATCGTCGCGGGCGCGGGCACGAACAACACCGCGCACAGCATCGAGCAGGCGAAGCAGGCCGAAGCGGCAGGCGCGCACGGCATCCTCGTCGTCACGCCGTACTACTCCCGCCCCAGCCAAGCCGGGCTCTACGCGCACTTCACCATGGTCGCCGACGCGACCGGCCTGCCGGTGATGCTCTACGACATCCCGCCGCGGTCGATCGTCCCGATCGAGGTCGACACGCTGCTGCGGCTGTCGGAGCACCCGCGCATCCTCGCGGTCAAGGACGCCAAGGGTGACCTGATCGCCGGCTCCGAGGTCATCGCGAACTCGCCGCTCGCCTACTACTCCGGTGACGACGGCCTCAACCTGCCGTGGATCTCCGTCGGCGGCGCGGGCGTGGTCAGCGTGATCGGGCACGTCGCGGCGGGCCGCATCCGCGGCATGATGGACGCCTACGAATCCGGCGACACCTCCACCGCGCGCACCAACCACCGCGGCATGCTGCCCGTCCTGCGGGCGATGTCCCGCGTCGGCGGCGTCGCGTTCTCGAAGGCGGCCCTGCGGCTTCGCGGGTTCGACATCGGTGACCCGCGACTTCCGATCGTCCCCCCGAACGAAGAGCAGCTCCAGGCGATTTCCGCCGATCTCGCCCAGGGTGGCGTGCCGCTCGGTGAAAGCGCCGCCAGTGACTGGCATGGTGCTCGGGTGGCACAAGCAGATTCAGCGGCGGCCTATACGGCGCCGACCTCACATACCAGCGTTGGGACCATGCCTCGGTGACTTCATTGCCAACCGGACCCGGACCGACCACCCCGCCGCCCGCGCTGCCCGAAGGCGCCTTGCGCGTCGTGGCGCTCGGCGGGATCGGCGAAGTCGGCCGCAACATGACCGTCTTCGAGTTCGGCGGCCGTCTGCTGATCGTCGACTGCGGTGTTCTCTTCCCCGAAGACGACCAGCCCGGCGTCGACCTGATCCTGCCCGACTTCCGTGCGATCGAAGACCGCCTCGAGGACATCGACGGCCTCGTCCTCACCCACGGGCACGAGGACCACATCGGTGCCGTCCCGTTCCTGCTGCGGCTCTTCCCGGACCTGAAGATCTACGGTTCGCGGTTCACGAACGCGCTGCTCGCGGCCAAGGCCAAGGAACACCGCCAGCGGCCGAACCTGATCGAGGTCCGCGAGGGGGAGCGCCGCACGGTCGGCGCCTTCGACCTCGAGTTCTTCGCGGTCAACCACTCGATCCCGGACGCGCTCGCGGTGGCCATCCGCACGCCCGCGGGGGTCGTACTGCACACCGGTGACATCAAGCTCGACCAGCTCCCGCTCGACGGCAGGCTGACCGACCTCGCCGGGTTCTCCCGGCTCGGCGACGAGGGCGTGGACCTGTTCTGCGTCGACTCGACCAACGCCGAGGTGCCCGGATTCGTCATGCCGGAACGCGACATCGGCCCGGTGCTCGACGACGTCGTCCGCAAGGTCGGCCAGCGCGTCATCGTCGCCTGCTTCGCGAGCCACGTGCACCGCGTCCAGCAGGTGCTCGACGCCGCCGTGCGGCACGGCCGCCGGGTCGCCTTCGTCGGCCGGTCGATGGTCCGGAACATGGGCATCGCCGCCGACCTCGGCCTGCTGAACGTGCCCGACGGCCTGCTGGTCAACCTGGACCAGGCCAGCGACCTGCCCGAGAGCAAGGTGCTGTTCGTGTCGACCGGTTCGCAGGGCGAGCCGCTGTCGGCGCTGTCGCGGATGGCGCGCGGCGAGCACCGGCAGATCTCGATCCGCGCCGGCGACACCGTCGTGCTCGCCAGTTCGATGATCCCGGGCAACGAGACCGCGGTCTTCGGCGTCGTCAACGGCCTCACCCGGCTCGGCGCGAACGTCGTCCACCAGGGCAACGCCAAGGTGCACGTGTCCGGGCACGCGTCGGCGGGCGAGCTGCTGTACCTGTACAACGCGGTCCGCCCCAG
This sequence comes from Amycolatopsis sp. cmx-11-12, assembly GCF_046269425.1. NCBI lineage: Bacteria > Bacillati > Actinomycetota > Actinomycetes > Pseudonocardiales > Pseudonocardiaceae > Amycolatopsis > Amycolatopsis sp. cmx-11-12. The sequence continues at coordinate 65,392 of NZ_JADNQM010000008.1, forward strand.
CAACGTCATGCCGGTGCACGGCGAGTGGAAGCACCTGCGTGCCAACGGCGAACTGGCCGTGCGCACCGGCGTCGCCCCGGAGAACGTGGTCATCGCCGAGGACGGTGTCGTGGTCGACCTCGTCGACGGCAAGGCCACGCGGACCGGCCGGGTCGAGGTCGGGCACGTGTACGTCGACGGCCTCTCGGTCGGCGACGTCGGTGAGTCGACCTTGTCCGACAGGCTCGTGCTCGGCGAAGGCGGGTTCATCGCCATCACGGTCGCCGTGGACACCAGCACCGGTCGCCCGGTCACCAAGCCGACGGTGTCCGGGCGCGGGTTCTCCGACGATCCGAAGGCGCTCGACGCCGTGCTGCCGATGGTGGAGATGGAACTCGCCAGGACCGAGGCCGAGGGCATCACCGACACGCACCGCATCGCGCAGGCCGTGCGCCGCGTCGTCGGCCGCTGGGTCGCCGACACCTACCGGCGCCGTCCGATGATCGTGCCGACGGTCATCCCGGTCTAGCCCCGACGCAGTCCAAGTACATGAAGGCCCCCTTCCTTGCGCCAGGCGCAAGGAAGGGGGCCTTCATGTACTTGGGACCACGCGCATAATCACCGCATGATGATGGTGGGGGTGCATGTCGTGGCGGCGCTGGCAGGCGTCGCACTGGGGGTCGGTGCGGTCTACGTCGCCCGGATGGTCATCGAAGGCGTTCGCCGCGACCGGCGGGAACGGCCCGCACAGATCGCCGTCGGTCTCTGGCAGGAGCGCTGGGAACGTGCTGCCGGAAAGCTGGAGAGCGAGGACGCCGCGGTGCGTCTCGAAGGCTTCGCGGAACTGGAGCAGTACGGGCGAGAAGACGCCGACGCTCACGAAGACATCATCGAGCTGACCTGCACTTACCTGCGCAGGCCGTTCCGATTCCCGGTCGAAGACGAGGAAGAGTTCGCGATCCGCCTCGCCGCGCAGGGCCTCCTCACCCGGCGTCTCCGGCGGTCCGGGGGCCTCGAATCCAGGGAAGTCGAGGAGCTGGACCTTCGGGACGCGGTCCTCGTCGAGCCGGACTTCGCGGACTGTGACCTCACCGGAGCCGACTTCCGCGACGGCGTGATCGTCGGCGGGAACTTCCGGCGTGCCCGGTTCTGGCGCTACGCGAACTTCGACAGGACGTGGTTCACCGGCGTCGCCGACTTCCGCGCGGCGGTCTTCCCGGCGCACGTCAGCTTCAGCGGCGCGATGTTCACCGGGACAGCAATCTTCGCCGAGGCCGAGTTCGAAGGCCGCGTGGACTTCGCCGACGCGCGGGTGGAGGAGCCGGACGCGGCACATTCGTGGCCGTCCCCCTGGTACGTCTGGGCGGCTTCGCCGGTCGCGCACGGGCGGCTCGTGCCGCGCAAGGACAAGCGCTAGCGGGCCGTCGCCGCCATCAGCAGGGCGAAGGCGACCGTGATCAGTTGACCGAAGAGGGCGTTGCGGGCTTTGCGCTGTTCGGCGCGAGTGGGCCGGTTCATCACGGATTCCCCCGGTTTCGAGTGTTTTCCTTACGGGGCAAGTGTTCCGCGATCCGCTCCCGGGCACCTCCCGCCTCAGGAGGGTTCGAATACGCCGCAGGTCGCAGCCTTCCCCTAGGGGTGGGGGCGGCGTACCCTCGGACGCCACCCAGCCCCCATACCGGGAGAGCCGATGGGACGTCATGCCACCGCTCGGACCCGAAGACGGATGCTGCTCCCCCTGCTGGCCCTCGCGCTGGTGGCCGTGCTCGGCGCGGCCACCTGGGTGGCCCTGGCCATGGCGCGTTCCGAGCCCGAATGCGAGCCGACGCGGGTGGTCGTCGCCGCGTCGCCCGACATCGCTCCCGCCGTCACCGCGACTGCTCGCGACCTCCGACTCGCCTGTGTCGCTTTCGACGTCCAGCCCAGGGAATCCCTCCAGATGGCGGAGGAACTGTCCGGAACCGCGCCCCGGCCTCAGGCCTGGATCCCGTCCTCGACGCTGTTCCTGCGCCGTGCCAAAGGAGTCCCCGAATCCGGGCCGTCGGTGGCCAGCTCGCCGGTGGTGCTCGCGGTCGCGGAACCGGTCGCGAGACGGCTCGGCTGGCCGCACAAGCCACTGACCTGGCTGGACGTCCTCGGCAGCGCCGGAATCGACGGAATCGTCGCCGGAATGCCGGATCCCGCGCGTGACCCCGTCGGTGTCTCCGCGTTGCAGGCTCTCCGCGATGTCGCGAAGAGCGCCCCGGATCCCGCCGGCGCGTACGTGGCCCTGCTCCGGAAGTTTTCCGCCGACCCAGCCGACACGACGGTGACGGTGCTCCCCGCGTCGGAAAACGCGGTGCTACGGCACAATTCCGAGCTTTCCGGGGGCGAGGCCGCGCTGGTGGCCGCGTACTCACCCGCGTCCCCGTCGCTCGACTACCCGTTCGTCGAGATCGCGGGCGCGACCCAGGAAGAGGGTGAGGCGGTCGCGGAACTGAAGCGGGCCTTGCTGAACGGCGCCGCGACCAGCACGCGGCCGGGACTCCGCGCCCCGGGCGGGCAGGCGTTGCGGCTGACCGAAACCGATCAGCGCGTTTCGGCGCAAGGGCAGCGCAGCGCCGAAATCCCGGCCGCCGCCGAGGTCGACAAAGCGCTCAGCCAGTGGGCCGGGGTGAACGCGAGCGCCCGGGTCCAGGTGCTCATCGACGTCTCCGGTTCGATGAGCGCACCGGTCCCCGGCACCGGCAAATCCCGCCTGCGGATCACGCTGGAGGCGGCGGAGAACGCCCTGCACTTGTTCAAACCCGCCTCACAGGTCCGTTTCCTGGCTTTCGCGACCAAAGTGGACGGTGAGCGTGATTACCGGGAGATCCTCCCGATGGCGCCGGTCGGGCAGCAGCTGGCCGCGGTGGACCGGTTGCGCGCGGTCCGCGCCGTTCCGGACGGGCAGACCGGGCTCTACGACAGTGTCCTCGACGTCTATCGACACGCGCGCGAGGAATGGGCGCCCGGGAAACTGAACCTCGTCATCGTGATGACCGATGGCCGCAACACCGACCCCGGCGGCATCAGCCGGGAGAACCTGGTGGCGGAGCTGGGAAAGCTGCGAGACCCGGGCCGCCCGATGCCGTTGATCGGCATCGGGATCGGCCCGGACGCCGACGGTGCCGAACTCGGGCAGCTCGTCGCGCCGGTCGACGGCCAGGCTTTCCTCAGCCGCGATCCCGCGAAGATCGGAGAGGTGTTTTACGGGGCTCTCGGCCGGATCGCCGGCGCTGGATGAAGTAGACGCCGAGGATCACCGCCAGGCTGATCAGGCTCAGGGACAACTGGGCGCGGGTGTCGGCGTCGACGAACAGCATCGACGCGACCACGGCCAGCGTCCCGGCGAGGGTGAGCCAGCTCAGCCCCGGGTAGCCCCACATGCGCAGCTTCAGCCGTTCCGGCGCCTCTGCCTCCAGACGGCGCCGCATCCGCAGCTGCGAGCCGGCGATGATCGCGTAGACGAACAACGCGACAGCGCCGGCCGAGTTGATGATGAAGTAGAAGATCTTGTCCGGAGAAACGAAGTTCATCACCACGGCGACGTAACCGACCGAAGTGGACACCAGGATCGCCTTCCACGGCACGCCGCGTCGGTTCGTGTCCGCGATCCACCTCGGCGCCCAGCCGTTGCCGTGCAACGCGAACAGCATGCGCGAAGCGGTGTACAGCCCGGAATTCAGCACCGACAGCACGGCCGTCAGCACCACCGCGCTGACCACGGTTTCGGCGGCGGGGATGCCGAACCGGCCGAACGCGGCGGCGAACGGGCTCGTCGTGGTCGGGATGTCGCGCCAGCCGGTGATCATCACCAGCAGCGTCACCGATCCGACGTAGAACAAGATGACCCGCCAGACGATCGACGAGGTCGCCTTGCGCACGGCGGCTTCGGGCTCCCGCGCTTCGGCGGCGGCGATGGTGACGATCTCCGCGCCGAAGTAGGAGAAGATCACGATCACCACGCCGTGCACCACCGAGAACGGGCCGTTGGCGAGGAAGCCGTCCTGCGCGATGTTGCCGACCGAGAACGATCCGCCGGGCCAGGCCCCGAGCACGAATAGGACACCCACCACGAGGAACACCACGATCGTGGCGATCTTGACCGACGCGAGCCAGAACTCCGTCTCCCCGAACGAACGGGCCGAGGCGAGGTTGGTCGCGGTCAGCAGCAGCATCAGCACGAGCGAGAAGATCCATTGCGGTACAACGGGAATCCAGGTCTGGAGGATCTTCGCTCCGGCGACGGCCTCGAACGCGACCACGCCGACCCAGAAGTACCAGTACAGCCAGCCGACGGTGAAGCCAGCCCAGCCGCCGAGCGAGGTCCGCGCGTATTCCATGAAGGAACCCTGTGACGGCGCGGCCGTCGCCATTTCGCCGAGCATCCGCATCACCAGCACGACGATCAGGCCGCCGATGGCGTAGGAGAGGACGGCCGCCGGGCCGACGGTGTGGATGACCGCGCCGCTGCCGATGAACAGGCTCGCGCCGATGATGCCGCCGAGCGCGATCATCCGGACGTGGCGTTGCCGCAGGTCCGGGCGCAGGCCCGTCCGCTCGGTGGTCCGGTCCGGGGTGGTTTCTGCGCCCATTCGCGGTTACCTCCTGACGCCGTGGCGGTGAATCGCGGGATTGTCGCACCGCAAGAGTCGGAGGAAAAGTGTTTGCGCAACCCCCGGTGAACAGGCCGATGCGGGCTCTGCGAACCTAGGCACCTCCACCGCGCGTTCCGAGGAGCACTTCGATGCCGCACGCCGTCCTCCGGTTACTGCCTGCCGTCGCCCTGGCCGCCGTGCTGGCCGGCTGCTCGGACGGGGCGCCCCAGTCACAGACGGCGCCTCCCGGGTCGTCACCGCTGGCGCAGCAGGCCGCCGTTCCGTTCAACGACGCCGATGTCGCGTTCGCGCGGCAGGCCCTCGCGCATCACCAGCAGGGCGTGGATCTGGCTTCCCTGGCGGAAACCCGCGCCGAGAACGCCCAGCTGAAGGCACTCGCCAAGCGGGTCATCGACACGCACGAACCGGAGATCGCCCGGCTGTCCGCGCTCATCGAGTCCTGGGGCCAGGCGGCGCCGGACGACCCGAACCTCGAACACATCCAGCGCGACGGGTACATCGGCCCGGGCGACATGGCGGAACTGGCCGGACTGTCCGGAAAGGACTTCGACCGCAAGTTCGTCTCGCGGTTGCAGAAGCAGCGCGAGGCGGGCGTCCGCATCGCCGACGCCGAAACCCAGCACGGCCGCAACCCCGACGCCCGCGACCTCGCCGCGACGACGTCGCGTTCGCAGCAGCAGGAGATCAGCGACCTACGGGGCTTCCAGCAGGGTTGAGTCCGTCTGGACGACGTTGGAATTCAGCTGGACGATGTACGCGCCGGTCAGCAGCACCACCGCGCCCGCGGCTTGAATCCAGTTGAGCGCTTCACCGAGCAGTAGCCAGGCCGCCGTGGCAGCGATCAGCGGCTCCACCAGCCCCACGACGCTCGCCACCGACGCCGGAAGATGGCGCAGCGCCGTCATCCCTGTCGCGTAGGCCAGAACGGTCGCGATCAGCACCAGCGCGATCAGCAGCGACCACACCGGCGGCTGCCACGGCCCGAACGCGGTCGGGGCATCGAGGACGTCCCACGGAATCGTCCACGGTGGCGCGACCGCGCAGACGAGGACCGCGCCGATCGTCATCCCCCAGGTCACCATGCCGAGCGGATCCCGGTTCGCGACGCCGCGCTCCCCGAGCAGGAAGTACCCGGCGGAGCAGAACGCCGCGCCGAGCCCGGCGAGCAACCCGAGGACGTCCAGGGTGAGTCCCTCCCAGACCTGCGCGACCAGCACGAGCCCGGTCATCGCCAGCGCGATCCCCGCCCACATCGCCCTCGGCAACCGCACCCGCCGCACGAACCGCACCCACAGCGCGATCAGCACCGGCGAGGTGAACTCGAGCAGAATCGCGATCCCCACCGGGATCCGGCCCGCCGCGAGAAAGTACATGAGCTGGACGCCCGCCACACCGAGCGAGCCGTACGCCAGCAGCAGCGGCCACTCGTGTTTCGCCACCTTGAGCAGTCGCGGCCGGAACGCGGCGACCAGCGCGAGCAACACGATCGCCGACAACCCGATGCGGATCGCCGCGACCTGCTCCGGCGACAGCCCCGCCTGCATCGCCGGTTTGCCCAGCACGCCCGACGTCCCGAAGAAGAGCGCGGCGAGCAGGATGAGCACGATGCCCCGGCCGCGATGCGCGACGTGCTGGGAGGGGGCGGCGAGTTCGGCGGTCACGGCCGGAGGGTAGAGGCCGGGTGACGACGGGGCCAGCCGTTTTCCCAGCGACTGGGTTGTGCGGGCCGAGTAGCGAGCTCAGTAGGAGGTGCCGCCGTCGGTCCAGTTGGTCTGGTCGTCTCAAGTACATGAAGGCCCCCTTCCTTGCGCTAGGCGCAAGGAAGGGGGCCTTCATGTACTTGAGAAGGTCTGGTCGAAGTCGAGTTTGCGGCTGAGCCGAGGGAAGGGGTCCTTCACGGACGCCTCGCCGCCTGACGTGCCGATGTCGGGCGCTTGTGTTCACTGGCTCCGGTCGAGGACGCATACCCCCTTCCGGAACCGGTCGTGACAGGGACGGTCTCGCCGGGCTGTGTGGCTTTTGGGACATCTGACGTCCCAAAAGCCACACAGGCACTGAGCTCAGTAGGAGGGGCCGCCGTCGGTCCAGTTGGTCTGGTCGAAGTCGTCGTCATCGACGGGAGCGCGGCGAGGCTTTCGGGCTGGAGCGGGTTCCGGTTCCGGTGCGGCGGCAGGCTCTTCTAGGGCTTGCGGTTCGGGGGTGCCGTTCGGCCAGACGCAGGGGGAGGTCGCGCCGACATAGAACTTGCCGAGATCGTTCGCCTGGACGGACATGTCGAAAGCATCCGCATTGTTGCGGGCGAAGACGTACTGGTCTTTCGGCCGGGAATCGGTCAGGACCTTGAAATCGTGAGCCGACCACCATTCGACGATGGCATCGAAGTATTCGGCGAACTTCGCCACGTCGAGACCGGTCACTTCGTAGGTCGCGGAGATTTCGAAGCGGCCTCGGGGGCCCTTGTCGGTCGGGTCGGTGCACTCGGATCGGTTCTGGGTGAACAGTTTTCGCCGCGCCGTGGCGGGCAGTGTCGAGAGCACGGTCTGGATGTACAGCTCGACCCTGTCTTTCGCCTGGTGTTCGGTGATGGTCGGTTTCATGGCGTCTCCACCTCCGGGGGAGCAGGCCGACAAGAGCACGAGAAGAGCGGTCAGGAGTTTCACGAGGCAGGCTTCCCGGCGATGATCAGGCCGATATTCCGCAGTGAAGGGTTGTTGTCTTCCCAGTATTCGCTGTGCGCTTCCTGGCTGTACCCGCCGAACCCGTCCGTCCCCGGCGCCGAGGTGAACACCTGCCCGCCGAAGTCCGCGTCGGTCGGGTCCTGCCCGAGCACCACGTCATACCCGGCGACCTCGAGGTTCGCCAGATTGATCATGTCGTGTTCGGCCACCGTCGCGTGCACATGTTTGCCGACTTCGCCCTGATCCACCCCATCGAGGTGCAGTTCGCTCACATCGTGCGCGCCGACACCCGGGCTCGCCACGAAGACGAGTTCGTCCGCGGCGAGGCCGCCGTCGCGGGCGGCGTGACCGACGACCGTCGTGCCGTAGCTGTGGCCCAGCACCGTGTTGTGCGACGGCGGTCCTTGATGCGTTTCCCGCAGGCCGTCCTGGAATCCGGCGAGCGCGGCTTTACCGCCGTCGGCGTACTTTTCGCTCGCGGCGTCGGTGAGCCCGTTCGGGGCGTCGTAGCCGAGCCAGGTGATCACCGCGGTCGACGGGGAGCCCGCGGTCGTCGCGACGGCCCACATCTTGTCGGAGCGGTTCAGGTCGCCGCCGATCTTCGCCAGTTCCGACCCGGTCCCCGGCACGTACGTCGCCACATTCGTCGCCGTGTCCGGGTTCCCCGCGGACACGATCGCCTTCCCGTCGCCGCCAGTGTCCAGCCCCAGCAGGAACGCACGCGGTTCCGGCTGGTCCAGCCGCCGCGCGATGGCTTCCAGGCCTTTCACCTTCGGATCGCCTTGGAGCCGCGTGATTTCAGTGGCGAGGACGGCGCGGTTGGCGGCGTCGCGGTCGGTGGCCGGGATACCGTCGAGATTCCCGATGAGACCCGGATTTCCGTGCAGCAGAGCGACTTTCGCCGTATCCGACAGGCTGTCCCACCAGGCCTTGTTGTCACCGGGGGAGCCGTTCTCCGGTGGCCCGATGATCGACAGGCCGCTTTGCGCGGCGCCGACGTCCACGGCTTGGGCGAGGGTGCCGACACCCTGTTCGGTGATCTCACCGCGAAGCGCCCGTTGCATGATGGCGGCGAAATCGGCGTCGACGTCGGTGGCGCGGCGCAGGATCTGCTCGACCCGGTCGGCCAGTTCCGCCATCACGCGCGGCTCGGAAGGCCCACCGGAAGAAGCGATCTCCCCGCCGGAGCCGATGGTCAGGCCGTTCCGGGAAGCGAGTTCGTCGGTCTCCCGGACGAACGCGACGATCCGGTCCAGCGCGATCTGCACCTCGTGCGCGCCCCGCCGGACCGCGGCCGCTTCGGCCACCAGTTGCTCCAAGGTGGATGTGAGCGATTCGCCCCGCGTCGACGCGGCGGTGGCGGCCTCACCGGTCCAGCCGGGGAACCGCGCCATGGATTCGACGTCGTCGTTCGCGGCGATGATCCGGGTGCAGCCGTCGTTGAGCGCGTCGGCGACAGCGCCGATCGCGGCCGGATCCCATCGGCGTACGTCGCCCCAGGTGAGCATCAGACGGGGAGTTCCCGGGATGCCGCCAGCTCGTTCGAGCGGTAGCGGACGGCGGCTTCGCCGAGTTGCGCGGCGTACTCCGAGGCGTTCGCCGCCCAGCCGGGCACCGCGCGGCCCCAGGCGTCCGCGAGCAGTCGCGCCGCTTCACCGGACACACCGCCCGGCAGGCCTGCCGCCACACCGGCGAGTGTGGCCGCGAGGTTCACCTGCCCGACGTCGCCCGAAGCCCGTTCCGCCGCGTTTGACGCGGCGCCGATCGCTTCCAGAACCACCTCGAACCCGCCGGTCATCCCGCTTCCTCCCCGTAGCGTGACGCTGTGTGACCACCTTACGACGCGGGAGGCGGGAGAGCGGTTCCCTTCACCCGTCCTTGAAGAGGCCGTCGGCGACATAGCGCGAGACGGTGGCGAGCCGCCGCCCCTGGAGGCGAAGGGCGTCCAGGGCGAGGTCGTCGGGTTCGGCTGATTTGCGCGAGACGAACGAGCCGCCGTACGGATTGCCCGATTCGAGCAGCTGCGGGTCGGTGTAGCCGAGCGGCAGGACGATGGCGCCCCAGTGGTAGAAGATGTTGTTCGTCGCCAGCACCGTCGATTCGAGCCCGCCGTGCGCGGTGGACGCGGTGGTGAACGACGTCGCGACCTTGTTCGCCAGCTTTCCCTTGGCCCACAAGCCGCCGGTACTGTCCAAAAAGGACTTCAACTGGGCGGCGGGCCCACCGAACCGGGTCGGGCTCCCGGCCGCGAAACCGTCGGCCCACTCCAGGTCTTCCAGCGTCGCGTGCTCATGGTGGGGCCCCGCGTCCACCCAGGCCTGCCAGCGCGGATTGCTCGCCACCGCACCGGGCGGGGCCGTTTCGGGAACCGTGCGGACACGGACTTCGGCGCCGGTTCCGCGGGCGCCGTCGGCCAGCGCCGACGCCAGTTTCGCGGTGTTGCCGGTCGCGCTGTAGTAGACGACGAGGATGCGGGTGCTCACGTCCGCCGACCCTAGGTGAGGGTGAGCACCCGTCTCAGGATCCGGAACTCAGTACTTCTTCCAGGGGCTGACGGTGTCGGTCGGCCGCGTCGGGTCGTGGAACCGCGGCTTGTCCAGTTCACCGCGGCGCAACGGCACCAAGCCGTCGGTGATGGCCTGCATGATCTTGGCGTGCGCGCGGACACCGGCGCCCGGCCGCTCCGGCTCGACCTCCGACAGGTCCACCGGGTCGCCGAAGTGCACCTGGAAGCGGGGACGGCGCATCGGCGCGCTCAGTCCGGACTTCGCGAGCGGCACCAGGTCGGCGGGACCGTTGACGGTCTCCGTCCCCCAATAGACGGCTTCGTGCGCGCCCCACTGGCTGATCGGGATCACCGGCACCCCGGCCGCCAGCGCGAGCCGGGCGGCGCCGGTCTTGCCGCGTTCGGGCCACAGGCCGGGATCGTGGCTGATCCGGCCTTCCGGGTAGACGATGAGTGGGTCACGGGTGGTGCGCAGGGCCGCGGTCGCCTCGGCGAACTGGCCGATGGCCGTCGAAGCCTGCTTGCGGTCGACCCGCAGGTGGCCGCTGGCCCGCAGCGCCGGGCCGATGACCGGCGCGTCGAGGATGCCGCCCGCCAGCATGAACCGCGGGTTGATGCCGATCCGTTTGCAGGCCGCCATCAGCACGAACGCGTCGAACACACCGATGTGGTTGGCCGTCATGAGCAAGGGCTTCCGGCGCAGCTCCGCCGGGACACCGCCGGTCACGGTGAGTTTGCCGACGAAATTGACCAGCCCCCGGTCGATGTTCAGCATCGTGCGCCAGATCGCTGGGGCGCGGCGAGCCGAATTCTCATCCTGATGCAGCGCGAACATGGGCAGAGCATGTCATGAACCGCTTTTCACCCGGATGGCCGCTCAAGCTGTGACCTGAGACGAAAGTTCCGAATGTGCTCCGAGTGGCACCCGGGGCTGGAGGGTCGAGGGGTTACCGTGGAGACATGGCTAGCGGGTCGACGACCAGGAAACGGAGTACGGCGCGAAGCGGCGGCAGCAAGGGGCCGGCGCGGAAGCCGCGTACCCCGGCGAAGCCCAGGTCAACGGCGGCGAGGAAGCCCGCTCCACGGCGCCCGGCGCCGAGGAAGAAGTCTTCCGGCACGTTCGCCAAGGGCGTGCGCGGCACCTGGAACCTGCTCGCGAAGGGGCTCGGCACCCTCGCGAGGACGGTCGGCCGCAGCCGCGAGCTCGAACCCGAACACCGCCGCGACGGTCTCGCCCTCGGCCTGATCGCGCTGGCGCTGGTGATCGCGTTCGGCGTCTGGTGGCGGGCCGCGGGCCCCATCGGCGGCTGGGTGGAGGTCGGCACCCGCTCGTTGCTGGGGGCAGGGGCGGTGACGCTGCCGCTGGTCCTGGTCGTGGCGGCCGTCGCGCTGATGCGGTCGGAACCGATGCCGGAAGCCCGGCCGAGGATGGTCATCGGCACCATCCTCGTCATCCTGTCCGTGCTCGGCCTGCTGCACATCTTCACCGCGCTGCCCGAGACCAACGACGCGCGGATGTACGCCGGTGGGGCGATCGGCGCGTTCTCCGGCGGCCTGCTGACCATGGGCGTCACCACCTGGGTCGCCGTACCGCTGCTGGTACTGGTGCTGCTGTTCGGCACGCTCGTGTTCACCGGGACCCCGGTCCGCGAGATTCCGCACCGGCTGCGCAACTGGGGCCTCGACCCCGAAGAGATCGAAGAGGCCGAGGCCGAGCGCAAGGCCATCCACGACGAACGCGACGCCGTCACCGAGGCCGACCCGAAGTCGGTCCGCCTGCGGAAACCGTCGCGGCGCCGCCAGGGCGCCGGCGACAACGCGGGGGAACAGCTCGACATCGAAGCCGCACTGGCCGAAGCCCCGACGCCGCTTCGCCCGCCGAAGGCCCCACCCAAGCCTGTCGAGGAGAAGAAGCCGAAGAAGGCCGAGCCGCCGATGGCGGTCACCAGGACCGTCGAAGGCGACTACAAGCTCCCGCCGCCGGACCTGCTGAAGCTCGGCGACGCGCCGAAGTCCCGCAGCAAGGCCAACGACGCCATGATCGAGGCGATCACCGGCGTACTGGACCAGTTCAACGTCGACGCGCAGGTCACCGGCTTCACGCGGGGCCCGACGGTCACCCGGTACGAGGTCGAACTCGGACCCGGCGTGAAGGTCGAGAAGATCACCGCGCTGACCAAGAACATCGCCTACGCGGTGGCGACCGACAACGTCCGGCTGCTGGCACCGATCCCCGGCAAATCCGCGGTCGGCATCGAGGTCCCGAACTCCGATCGCGAGATGGTGCGCCTCGGCGACGTGCTGCGCGCGCCGTCGACGGTCAAGGACAACCACCCGATGGTCATCGGCCTCGGCAAGGACATCGAGGGCCACTTCGTCACCGCGAACCTGACGAAGATGCCGCACCTGCTGGTGGCGGGATCCACCGGTTCCGGTAAGTCGAGCTTCGTGAACTCGATGCTGGTGTCGCTGCTCGCGCGGGCGACGCCGGACGAGTGCCGGATGATCCTGATCGACCCGAAGATGGTCGAACTGACCCCGTACGAGGGCATCCCGCACCTGATCACGCCCATCATCACCCAGCCGAAGAAGGCCGCCGCGGCGCTGGCCTGGCTGGTGGAGGAGATGGAGCAGCGGTATCAGGACATGCAGGTCAACAAGGTCCGGCACATCGACGACTACAACAAGAAGGTGCGCTCGGGCGAGATCACCGCGCCGCCCGGCAGCGAGCGCGTGTACGCGCCGTACCCGTACATCATGGCGATCGTCGACGAGCTCGCCGACCTGATGATGACCGCGCCACGTGACGTCGAGGACGCGATCGTCCGGATCACCCAGAAGGCGCGTGCCGCCGGTATCCACCTGGTCCTGGCGACGCAGCGCCCGTCGGTCGACGTCGTGACCGGCCTGATCAAGACCAACGTGCCCTCGCGGCTGGCGTTCGCGACCTCGTCGCTCACCGACTCGCGGGTCATCCTCGACCAGCCGGGCGCGGAGAAACTCATCGGTATGGGTGACGCGCTGTACCTGCCGATGGGTGCCGGGAAGCCGGTCCGCATCCAGGGCGCCTTCGTCGGCGACGAAGAGATCTCCGCGGTGGTGAACTTCGCCAAGGAGCAGGCGCAGCCGGACTACCAGGACGGCGTCACCGCGGCGAAGGCCGGCGAGAAGAAGGAAATCGACGCCGACATCGGCGACGACCTCGACGTGCTGCTGCAGGCCGCCGAGCTGATCGTCACCTCGCAGTTCGGCTCGACGTCGATGCTGCAGCGGAAGCTGCGCGTCGGGTTCGCCAAGGCCGGGCGCCTGATGGACCTGCTGGAAAGCCGGGGCGTCGTCGGGCCTTCGGAGGGCTCGAAGGCGCGAGACGTGCTGATCAAGCCGGAGGAGCTGGAGTCGGTGCTGTTCATGATCCGCGGCGGCGGGGACGGAGGAGGCGGAGACGTCTCCGACGACGACTGAGCCGGACCTGGATGATGCTTCAGGCCCTTCTGTGCGGTTTACTGGTACAGAACGGCCTGAAACTTTGCCGGGGAGGTGTCCAGGGTGCTCCGAAGCTTCCGGCTGGGCAATCATCGCTCGTTCCACGACGAGCAGGAACTGCTCCTGGTGCCCGCCATGCCGGGGGACAGTCGCCCGGCGGTCCCGGTGGCCGCGATCTACGGCGCGAATGCCTCCGGCAAGTCGAACCTTCTCGACGGGCTGACCTATATGGCGGTCGGAGTGCTGACATCGAAGGTCCTCGGAGCCTGGCCACGCGGCATCTTTCGCCTGGACGCCCAAGCGCCAGGGCTCCCGTCGACCTTCGTGATCGAGATCCTCGCTGAAGGAACTCGATACACCTACGGCTTCCGTGCCAGCGACGACGCGGTCGTCGAAGAATGGCTATACGCCTACCCGGAGAAGCGTCGGCGAGTCGTGTTCGAGCGGACCGGGGACGAGCTCCGATTCGGGTCCACTTCGTCGGGTTTGAGGAGCAAGTTCACTGCTCTGGAGGAATTGATCCGGGGGGACGTGCTGGTACTGAGTTTCTGCTCCGGACTCGAACTCGGCCCCTTGATGCCGGTCTATCGCTGGTTCGAGCGCATTCTCAGGATCACTTCGGTCGAGGGGCCGTGGGCTTCCGATGAGGTGGGGAGCCGGGTCGGGAACTTCCTGCAACGCGACACACGGAATAGTCGTCGCCTGTTGTCCCTTCTCGCGGCTGCTGACGTGGGAATCGAGGACGTCATCGCGGAGCGGATCGACGAGCCGGCGGGGCACCAAGAGACGCGGCTCTTGCCGCGACCGGGTCCCGTCTCCGGGCCGCGATGGAGGCTGGCCTTCCTGCACAGGAAAGCCGACGCGCCTTTCGAGTTGCACGAGGAATCCGCCGGAACCAGGAATTGGCTCAGGCTCATTCCGACCGTCCTGGACGCGCTCGACGAAGGGCAGGTTCTCATCGTCGACGAGATCGATTCCAGCCTGCACCCGATGCTGACCGCGAGGCTCGTCGGTCTCTTCCAGGCCGAGGAGACCAATCCGAACGGCGCCCAGCTCATCTTCACCACGCACGACACGAGCCTCTTGGGCACCATGCTCGGCGACAGCGTCCTGGAACGGGACCAGGTCTGGTTCGTCGACAAGAACGCCGAGGGGGCCAGCGAGCTGTACCCGCTCACGGACTTCAAGCCGCGCAAGGATCAGAACACCGAGCGGCGCTACCTCGCCGGTAGTTACGGAGCCGTACCGGTGCTGGACGATTTCGCCGAGGCAGTGCTGGGCAGATGACCCGCAGGGAGAACAGCGGCCGGAGGCGACCGGCATTCCGGGAGCAGCGAACGTCGATCCTCGTCGTCTGCGGTGCGGAGGCCACGGAGCCCGCGTATTTCGAGGGACTCAAGCGGGTTCGCCGGAATCCGGCCGTCACGATCAAGATCAAGGCAAAACGCGGCGACCCGGACAATGTGGTCAAGTACGCGGCGGGATGCGCGACCGCGCCGAAGGCACCCACGACGAGGTGTGGTGTGTGGTCGACGTCGACGATTTCGACCTCGACAAGGCGGTCACGACCGCTCGCAGGCTCCGGATCAACCTGGCGATCTCGAACCCTTGTTTCGAGTTCTGGTTGTTGCTGCATTTCGAGGCATGCTCGGCGCCTCTGACGTGTTACGGCGACGTCGCGAAACGCCTGGTCAAGCATGTTCCGGGAGTCAGCAAAACCGCTCTGCGCTTCGCCGACTACGAGAGCGGGGTCGAATCCGCGGTCACGCGTGCGCGAAAGCAGAACGGCGAGCCGGGCGCGGAGCACGGCAGCAACCCGTCCACCGGTGTCTGGGCCTTGGTCGAAAAGATCACCTGACCCGATGCAACGGACCGGCGGCTCCGCTACGTCCCTAGCCCGTGGACCCCAAGAAGCTGCTCGTCGTGCTCTGCGCCTTGGTCGGCCTCGCGTGCGGGGCCGGCAGCTCCGCCGCGCGCGAACAACCCCCGGCCGTCCAGCCCACGCTGGTCCAGCCCGCGCCGGCGCACCAGCAGCCTCAACCCGCTCCCAAGCCTCAAGAGAAGCCCCAGGGCACCGTGGAGCTGGGAGAAACCGTCGTCCTCAAGGCCGGTGACACGACCGAAGTCGCGTCGAAGGACGTCAGCATCCGCTTCGCGCGGCTGGTGTCCGATTCCCGCTGCGCCGAGGGCATGGTCTGCGTCTGGGAAGGGGAGGCCGTGGTCGAACTGACCCTCGCCGAACCCGGACGCGGTGAGCGGACGACGGCGGAAGTCGCCTCCACCGCGCGCGGTGGCAGGCAGTCCGTCGAGTTCGCCGCCTGCCGGGTGGACCTGGTCGCCGTGAGCTCGGGGGGCGACCAGGTCACCCTGCGGGTGTCCAAGGCTTAGACCTGGTCTCAAAACTTAAGGGTGTGTCACTGCGTAACCTGCCGGTCCTGGTCGTCGATCGTGGGCAGTCGTGGCGAAGACGACGCAGCAGCGGCGGGTCGGCACGGGGCCCCCGTCACCACGAGGGCAATCGATCTCCTGGAGGAGGCTGCAGCCGCGTTGCTGACGGCACCATCGACGGGGATGAACGAGCACTCTCGTCGGGAAGTGATCAGCCATCGGTGGGGCCGCCTCGTCAGAGGCGTTCGATGCGGTCGGCCTGCGGGCCCCGGTCGCTCTGACGCACCGCGTACCGGACCCGGTCACCCTTTTGCAGCGGCTCCGACCCCACGATCACGGACACGTGGGCGAAGAGATCGTCGCCGCCTGCGTCCGGGGTGATGAAGCCGAAGCCCTTGTCCTCGTCGTAGCGCGCGACGACGCCCTCGCCGCCTCGTGCGGGCACGTCCCGCGCCGCCGGCCCTGCGGCCGCGGCAGGTGCCAGCCGCTGCGGCGCCGTCTGGGGCTCGGTGCCCCGGACCAGGTGCACGTCGCGGGCCTGCGGGCCCTTGTCTCCACTAGCCACCTCGTAGGCGACGCGGTCGCCCTCCGCGAGCCACGTCAGCCCCTCGGCCAGGGCCCGGGCGTGAACGAAGACGTCCCCGGCGCCGGAGTCGGGGTTGATGAAGCCGAAGCCCTTGTCCTCGTCGTACCAGGCCACCGTGCCGTCGGCACCGTCGGCGATACCAGCCGCAGCGGGTGAGCCGGCCCCTGCTCCCAGCGGGATCACGTGCCCGGCCTGCGGGCCGCGCTCGCCTTCGACGATCAGGAAGGCCACCCGCTGCCCCTCGGTGACCACGCCGCCGGTCACGATGGCGGAGCTGTGCACGAAGATGTCGGCGCCGCCGCCGTCCGGCGACGCGAAGCCGTACCCCTTGCCTGGCTCGTACCAGTTGACGGTGCCGAGCAGGCCCACGGCGCTGCCGGTGGCCGCATCGGCGGTGACGCGAACGCGCAGTGCCTGGGGCCCGCGGTCGTTCTCGCCGACCTCGAACACGACGGCCTGACCCTCGCGGAGCATTTTCGCGCCGTCGTCCCCGACGATCTCGGAGGCGTGCACGAACACGTCCGGCGAGCCGTCCTCGGGCGCGAGGAAGCCGAAACCCCGTTCGGCGTCGAACCAACGGACAGTCCCTTGCGGCATAAAAGGCTCCAGGTCGAGAGGGCGGGCACTGGCCCCCAGTCTCTCTGACAGACCTCCGGTCCGTCGGGCCGGGCCCACAGGCGGGCGGTGCGAAGCCAGGGGCGGGCCGTTGGTTCACCTAGCGACACGCCGAGTTTTGAGACCAGGTCTTAGTGACCACCTAGAGCGCGTTGCCCCAGCCGTCGAGATACGCGACGTCCGACAGCGGCACGCGCGACGCGGGCTTGAAGTCCGGCACCGTCGTGTAGGCGACCGGCAGCAGCCCGAGGCCGCGCGAGCGCAGCGCCAGCTGGAAGTTCCACACCGCCGGGAAGATCCCGCCGTAGAAGGCGGCGTCGGTCGCGTTGTCGCCGCTCGGCCTGCCGGTCAGGCAGGGGATGACGTACACCGGCACCCGGTCGATCACGTCGATCAGGTTTGAGGCGGACCGACCGTGTCGTGCTGAGCAGGTGGCCGGTGACCGAGGTGTCCCTGTGCCGCCTTTCAGTGATGCGCCGTCAGGAAGCGGTCGATCAGCTCGCTGATCGGTTCGACGTCCTCCTCCAGCGCGAAATGCCCGGTGTCGAAGAAATGAACCTCCGCCGAGGGAACATCACTCCGGAAGGCTTCGGCTCCCGCCGGGACGAAGAACGGGTCGTTACGGCCCCACACGGCGAGCACGGGTGGCTGGGCTTCCCGCAGCCACGCCTGGAACTTCGGGTACGCGGGAGGGTTGTTCCGGTAGTCCCAGAACAGGTCGAGCATCGCTTCCACGCGGCCAGGACGCTCGAGGAAGTACTGGTCCAGCAGGTAGTTCGCGGGATCGATGGTCTCCGGATCGCGGGCGCCGGTGTACTGGTACTCGATCTGCGCCGGTTCGAGGTTCTTCGCGAATTCGCGCTTCGCCTCGGTTTCGTCGGTAAGGGTCGCGAAGTCCGGCATAGCGGGCCCGAGCCCTTCGACGTAGGCGTTGCCGTTCTGCGTGATCAGCGCCGTGACCGCGGACGGCCGTGAGACGGCCAGCCGCAGGCCCGCCGGAGCACCGAAATCGAAGACGTAGAGCGCGTACCGGGGCAGCTCCAGCGCGTCGACGAAGTCGCCGAGCACCTCCGCGAGCCTGTCGAAGGTGAACGTGAACCCTTCGGGGGTCACGGTCCGGCCGAAGCCGGGCAGATCCGGCGCGATGAGCCGCCATTTCCCGGCGAGCCGCCGCATCAGCCGGACGAACTGGTGCGACGACGTCGGGAAGCCGTGCAGCAGGAGCAAGACGGGCGCGTCGGGATCGCCCGCCTCGCGGTAGAAGACCTCGACGTCGCCGAGCTGGACCGAACGGTGCCGGATGGCCACCATGAGCACTCCCTAATGCTTAGAACTGTCTTGAACCATTAGTACCTGATAGTGTCAAGGCATGCTCGATCTCGACTCGCTTCCCGGTGACGATCTCGCGGCGAACCTCGCCGACACCGTCCTGCTGGCCGCCTCGCCGTCGATCGATCTGCTCGACGACGGCCACGACCGGTTCTGGTCGATGCAGGCTTCCCGGCTGCCCGAAGGCGCGCGGGCGCCGTCGGCCGAGCAGACGAGGCGGCTGCGGTCAGCGGTGCGTGAGCTGCTGGAAGCGGCCGTAGCCGCGCGGGAGCCCGAGGCGTGGGCGGTCGAGCGGGTCAACGCGGCCGCGGCGGCGGTCCCGGCGAGCCCGCGGCTCACCGCTCGGGGCGCCGAGACGATCTGGCACGGCGAGGACGGTGGCGAGATCGCTCTCGCCGCCGTCGCGGTGGCCACGATCGACCTCGTTTCGGGGCCGCGCGCGAACCTGCTCAAACGCTGCGGCGCGCACGACTGCTCGATGCTGTTCGTGGCGGCCAACAGCAGGCGGGTGTGGTGCACGCCGTCGCTGTGCGGCAACCGGGTCCGGGTCGCCCGCCACGCGAAGAAGGGCTGAAAGTCCCCTTCAGCACCAGGAGCTACAGCTCCAGCAGCATCCGGCTGTTGCCCAAGGTGTTGGGCTTCACGTACGGCAGGTCGAGGAACTCCGCGACACCCGGATCCGCCGAGCGCCGCATCTCCTCGTAGACCTCCTGCGTCACCGGCGTCCCGTCGATCTCGACGAACCCGTGACCGGCGAAGAAATGGGTCTCGAAAGTCAGCACGAACAGCCGTTTCAGCCCGATCTCGCGGGCGAAGTCGATCAGCTGCCGCACCAGCGCGCGCCCGATGCCGCGACCCCGGGTGGTCTTGTCGACCGCGATGGTGCGCAGTTCGCCGATGTCCTCCCACAGCACGTGGAGTGCACCGCAGCCGAGTACGTCGTCACCGTCTTCGACCACCCAGAACTCTTGGACGCTCTCGTAGAGGGTGACGAGCTCCTTCTCCAGCAGCACCGTCCCCGCGTCGGAGTCGACCAGCGCCTTGATCTTGCGGACGTCCGCGATCCGAGCCCGGCGGACGGTTGGGGGGCGGCGAAGGAGGGGGTCTGAGGGCACGTCCACCATTAAGCCATCACCGAGGCCTTGCCCGGCCGAGGGCTCGCCCGAGCGAGCGATCGCCGACCCCGAGAGCAGGCCAGCTACCCTAAGGCACGTGCCTTCTCCCACCACTGATCCTGTCGCCACCCGCCGCGTGTCCTTGCTGACCCTCGGTTGCGCCCGCAACGAGGTCGATTCCGAGGAACTCGCCGGACGGCTGGCGGCGGGCGGCTGGGAGCTCGCCGCCGAGCCCGAGGACTCCGACGTCGTGGTGGTCAACACCTGCGGCTTCGTCGAGTCCGCCAAGAAGGATTCGGTCGACACGCTGCTCGCCGCGGCCGACACCGGCAAGAAGGTCGTCGCGGTCGGCTGCATGGCCGAGCGCTACGGCAACGAGCTGGCCGAGAACCTGCCCGAGGCCGACGCGGTCCTGGGTTTCGACCACTACGCCGATCTGGCCGATCGTCTCGACGACGTCGTGGCCGGCCGCAAGGTCGAGTCCCACACCCCGTCCGACCGCCGCAAGCTGCTGCCGATCAGCCCGGTCCAGCGCCCGACGGCCGCCGAGACGGTCGAGGTGCCGGGGCACGCGCAGCACGGCTGGGGGCCGCGGGTGTTGCGGACCCGGCTCGACACCTCCCCGGTGGCCGCGCTGAAGATCGCCTCCGGCTGCGACCGCCGCTGCTCGTTCTGCGCGATCCCGTCGTTCCGGGGCTCCTTCGTGTCCCGGCAGCCGGACGAGATCGTCGCCGAGGCGATGTGGCTCGCGGAGAATGGCGTCAAGGAGGTCTTCCTCGTCTCGGAGAACTCCACCTCCTACGGCAAGGACTTCGGCCGTGACGGCGCCCGCGCGCTGGAACTGCTGGTCCCGCGCCTGGCCGCGGTGCCCGGTATCGAGCGTGTCCGCGTCTCCTACCTGCAGCCCGCCGAGACTCGCCCCGGCCTGGTCAAGGCCATCGCGACCACGCCCGGCGTCGCCGACTACTTCGACCTGTCCTTCCAGCACTCCAGCGAGACCGTGCTGCGCCGTATGCGCCGTTTCGGTTTCACGGACTCGTTCCTCGCGCTGTGCGACCAGATCCGCGAGTACTCGCCCAACGCGGGCATCCGCACCAACGTCATCGTCGGGTTCCCCGGCGAGACCGAAGAGGACGTCGCCGAGCTGGAGCGCTTCCTGAACGGTGCGCGGCTCGACGCGGTGGGCGTCTTCGGTTACTCGGACGAGGACGGCACCGAGGCCGAGACGTTCGACGGCAAACTCGACGAGACCGTGGTGGCCGAGCGGGTCTCGCGGATCTCCGCGCTGGTCGAGGAGCTGACGTCCCAGCGGGCCGAGGACCGCATCGGCGACTTCGTCGACGTCCTGATCGAGCAGGCCGAGGACGGCGAGGACCCGATCGGCCGCGCCGCGCACCAGGCGCCCGAGGTCGACGGCGAATGCGTCCTGATCGAGACCGACGACCTGCCTTCGCTGGCGGTCGGTGACTTCGTGCGCTGCGAGGTCGTCGACTCCGAGGGTGTCGACCTGATCGTGCGGCCCGCGCCGCCCGAGGCCGACCGGTGAATGCCGCCCCGAGCGACGCCGGGGCGGGCGAGGGGACCGGCGGTGAACACGCCAGGGTCCCCGAGGCCACCCCGGTCCCGACGCTGAATCTGGCGAACCTGCTCACGATGTCGCGGCTGGTGCTGGTGCCGCTGTTCGTGATGGCGTTGTTCACCGGCGACGGGACGGACACGTTCTGGCGCGCGATCGCCACCGCGTTGTTCGCGATCGCGTCGTTCACCGACCAGGTCGACGGCTGGGTCGCGCGCAAGTACGGGCTGATCACCGACTTCGGCAAGATCGCCGACCCGATCGCGGACAAGGCGCTGATCGGCGCCGCGCTGATCGGGTTGAGCGTGCTCGGTGAACTGGGCTGGTGGGTCACCATCGTCATCGCGATCCGCGAGATCGGCGTGACGCTGCTGCGGTTCTGGGTGATCCGGCACGGCGTCATCCCGGCCAGCCGGGGCGGCAAGGCCAAGACACTCGCGCAGGTCGCGGCGATCACCGCGTACCTGCTGCCCCTGCCCGTGGCGGCCGAGCCGGTGCGGTGGGTGCTGATGGGGCTCGCGCTCGTGCTGACCGTCGTGACCGGGCTCGACTACGTCGTGCGCGCGGTGCGGCTGCGCGCCGCCGGACGGCGTGCCGCGGGCGCATGACCGCCACCACTGCTGAGACCTTGATCACTCACCTGATCGAGCGTGGGGAGACGGTGGCGACGGCCGAGTCGCTGACCGCCGGACTGGTCTGCGCGACGTTGACCGAGGTCCCCGGATCGAGTGCCGCCGTCCGGGGCGGGCTGATCGTCTACGCCACCGACCTCAAGGCTTCGCTCGCCGGAGTCGACGAAGACCTCCTCGCCGCCCACGGCGCCGTTCATCCCGAGGTCGCGGCTCAGTTGGCCGCCGGTGCGAGGGACCGCTGCGGCGCCACCTGGGGTCTCGGCTTGACCGGTGTCGCGGGTCCGGCGGGGCAGGACGGCGTCGCACCCGGCACCGTCCATGTCGGTCTCGCCGGGCCGGGCGTGCTCACCGTCCGTACGCTGGGCTTGAGCGGTGATCGAGCTTCGGTCAGGGCCGGGGCCGTCCGCGGCGCGTTCGCCCTGCTGAGGGAACATCTCGCATGATCGCCGCGTTCGCCCTTGGCGTATTGCCGTGTCAACACCTGCGCCCGGGGCACCGCACTGGGTAACGTAGGGGACAGTCAGTCCTGGAAGGGAGGCGCGTGATGACCGTGCTGTTGCGCGAGGCGATCGGCGACCGGCTCCGACACGCCCGCACGAACCAGCGTCGAACGCTGCGGGACATCTCCCGCGCCGCCAGGGTGAGCCTCGGTTACCTTTCCGAGGTCGAGCGCGGGCAGAAGGAGGCGTCCAGCGAGCTGCTGGCGTCCATTTGCGAAGCTCTGGAGCTTCCGCTCGGCGAACTCCTGCACAAGGTCGCGGCGGACGTCTCGGCGATCGACAACGTCGAGGTCGCCCCGGTCGACGAGAAGGTCGAGGCTGGCAAGCGCCGGGCCCCGGAGCGCGAGAGCGCCGAGGCGGGTCTGGAAGGCGGCCGTCTGGTCTCCGAGCTGATCGGCAACGACCTGGCCGACCTGCGGATCTCGCCGCCGCCGCGGATGAGCCCCGCCCTGCGGACGACGATCTCCGCACCGAAGATGGTCGCCGCCTAGCAGCTGTGACGTGAGAGAGGCCCCAGGCAGTCCGCCTGGGGCCTCTCCCGTTTCCCCGGATCAGCTCGCGGCGCTGTCGAACGTGCCCGCCTGGTAGGAACCACCCTTGGTGTGCGTGATCACGAGCAGCCGGTTGGCGGCGTTGATCATCGCGACCAGGTAGACCAGCGCGGCGGTCTGGTCGTCGTCGTAGTGCTCGCGCACCTGGGACCAGGTCTCGTCCGAGACGCCCTGGTGAGCGTCGGCGACGCGGCTGCCTTCTTCCGCGAAGGCCAGCGCGGCCCGCTCGGCCTCGGTGAACACGGTCGACTCGCGCCAGGCGGCGACCAGGTTGACGCGGACCGCGGGTTCACCGGCCGCCGCCAGATCCGTGGCGTGCGCGTCGACGCAGAACCCGCAGCCGTTGAGCTGGCTGGCCCGCAGCGACACCAGTTCCTGGGTGACCTTCGGCAGCGTCGACCCCTTGATGGCCACACTGACGGCGGCGAAGCGCTTGCCGAGCTTGGCGCCGAGCTCGTTGCTGTTCAGATCGAAACGGCTGTCCATGACTTCGTCCTCATTCATGATCGGGTGGTGAAGCGAACGACCACCAGATGCCGCTGACCCGCGCTGCCTGACAGCACGGTCACGTGACGTGAAACACGCCCGCCAGGTGTCAGAAACCGGCGAGCTCCGGTGTCTTGTGCGCGACCACCGTCGAGAGGGAACAGGAGCCACCCATGCCCGCCCCGGACCCGGCCACCGAGGCGTTCGTCGCCCACCGGAACCTGCTGTTCACCGTCGCCTACGAAATGCTCGGCTCGGCCGCCGACGCGGAGGACGTCCTCCAGGAGACCTGGCTGCGCTGGTCGGGTGTCGACCTCGGCACCGTGGAGAACCCGCGGGCCTACCTGGTCCGCGTCACCACCCGGCAGGCGCTCGGCAGGCTGCGCACCCTCGGCCGCCGCAAGGAGTCCTACGTCGGCCCTTGGCTGCCCGAACCGCTGCTGACCACGCCCGATGTCGCCGAGGACGTCGAGCTGGCCGACAGCGTCTCGATGGCGATGCTGCTGGTGCTGGAGACCCTCGCGCCGACCGAACGCGCGGTGTTCGTGCTGCGCGAGGTGTTCGACGTGGCCTACGACGAGATCGCCGAAGCCGTCGGCAAGACCCCGGCCGCGGTCCACCAGATCGCCCACCGGGCCCGGGCGCACGTCGCCGCCCGGCGGCCGCGCGGCGCCGCGTCCCCGGCCGAGACCCGGGGCGTGCTCGACGCGTTCCACCGGGCGGTCCGGACAGGGGACCT
Source organism: Amycolatopsis sp. cmx-11-12 (assembly GCF_046269425.1). Taxonomy (NCBI): domain Bacteria; kingdom Bacillati; phylum Actinomycetota; class Actinomycetes; order Pseudonocardiales; family Pseudonocardiaceae; genus Amycolatopsis; species Amycolatopsis sp. cmx-11-12. The sequence goes on from NZ_JADNQM010000008.1 coordinate 89,195, forward strand.
GCAAGGCCTGCTCGACGTCCTCGCACCGGACGTCGTCTTCCTCGGCGACGGCGGCGGAGTGGTGCAGGCCGTGCTGGAACCCGTGGTCGGGGCCGCCCGCGTCGCACCGCTGCTGGCCACGAGCCGCCCGGTCATGGACGAGGCGGCCACCATGCGGACGGCGCAGGTCAACGGCCATCCGGCGCTGGTCCTCCGGCTCGGCGGCGAGGTCGACACCGTCGTCGCGGTGCGCGTCGACGACGGCCTGATCACCGGCCTCTACGCCGTGCGCAACCCCGAGAAGCTGTCGCGGATCGATCGGGCTACCACTCTGCGCCGCTGAGTCCGGGCCCCTGATCCAGCCGCTTTCACCCAGGGTCACCGCCCGGTGAACCCGAAAGGTCGTGAACATCACAGTCAGGGGGATCCCTGAATTCCGTCGGGGTCGCCTGGAACGTGGGACGCCGACCTGACACGATGGAACTCAACGCCGGGGTCGGGACGTTGCAACATCACAAGAGGGGACGCCCCACCTCGAGGTAACAGCCCGTGGGATGCGAGAAGGCAGGCGGAGGAGATGGCCAACCCGTTCGTGAAGTTCTGGAAGTACATGATGGCGGCGTTCTCGTCGAAGATCGACGAGCACGCTGACCCGAAGGTACAGATCCAGCAGGCCATCGAGGAGGCGCAGCGCAATCACCAGTCGCTGACCCAGCAGGCCGCCTCGGTGATCGGTAACCAGCGTCAGCTGGAGATGAAGCTGAACCGCCAGCTCGGTGACGTCGAGAAGCTCCAGGCCTCGACCCGCCAGGCATTGGTGCTCGCCGACGAGGCGCGCGCCAAGGGCGATGAGCAGAAGGCGACCGAGTTCGAGAACGCGGCGGAGAGTTTCGCCGCGCAGCTCGTCACCGCCGAGCAGAGCATCGAGGACCTGAAGACCCTGCACGACCAGTCGCTCCAGGCTGCGGCGCAGGCGAAGAAGGCCGTCGAGCGCAACGCGACCATGTTGCAGCAGAAGCTGGCTGAGCGCACCAAGCTGCTCTCGCAGCTGGAGCAGGCGAAGATGCAGGAGCAGGTCTCCGCTTCGCTGAACCAGATGAGCGAGCTGGCCGCGCCGGGCAACACTCCGTCACTGGAAGACGTTCGCGACAAGATCGAGAAGCGCTACACCACCGCGCTCGGCTCGGCCGAACTCGCACAGAACTCCGTCCAGGGTCGGATGATGGAGGTCCAGGCCTCGACGACGCAGCTCGCCGGACACTCGCGTCTGGAGCAGATCCGCGCCTCCATGAAGGGTGACTCCGTCGCGCAGGTGACCGACGGCAAGACCGCCGCCGCCGCGCCGAAGGCGTCGAGCGGTGCGGACATCCAGCGTGAGATCCAGGCACGGGTTCAGGCCGAACAGGGCAAGAACCCCGCCTGACACACCACCTAGAGCCGGTCCCGCATCCCGCGGGGTGCGGGGCCGGTCTCACTTATCAGAGGGGCGAGGGCAATGGGTCAGGGCAGGCGCAAGGACTTCGGGGAGTTCACCGCCAAGCTTGAGAAGCACATCGAGAAGCTGCCCGACTACGCCCAGCGCGCGCAGGAGAAGCTCCAGCGCTACATCCCGCCCTCCGAGCAGGGTTCCCGGCCGTCGACGCCTGCACAGCCCACGCAGCCGCGCCCGCGGCCGGTCATGCCGAAGATGCCCCCGATGCCGAAGATGCCGCAGCAGCTGACGTCGATGGCCGCGGGGCAGATCCCGGTCGTCGCCGAGGCGAAGGCGAAGTGGGCCCGCTGGAACGAGCCCGCCGCCAAACTGGAGAGACAGAAACGCCGGACCTCGCGTGTCCTGACCTTCTGGATTCTCCTCACCATCCTTTGTGGACTGTACGCTGTCGTCGTCGGCACCGGTCTGTTGCAGGACGGCCAGATCGACGTCCTCCGGACCATCGCGGCCAGCGCGTTCACCATCGTCTTCGGCACTTTCGGCGTCCGGTCCGGACTGCGGCTGCGGACGCTCAAGCGCACCGTGCTGCCCGCCGCGCCCGCCGCTCCGCCGCCGCTGCCCCCGGCGCGGTCCGTCGCGCGGGAGCCGATGGAGCGCCTCGTCGAGAGCGAGGCTTCGCTGACGGAGCTGCTTCGCCAGCTTTCACAGCCGACGTCGCTCGGCACCATGCCGGTGTCGGAGATCGCCGTGGCGGACGCCCGGACCACCGCCGCCGAGGCGGCACAGGCCCTGCGCAGTCTCGCGGGCCGGATCCAGGCCATCGAACGCGGTCGTGACGCCGCCCCCGAGCGTGAACGGGGCGCTCTCGACGCCGCCGTCAAGCAACTGCGCGTGCAGCTCGACGACGGCCTCGACGGCTACGGCGGTCTCGTCGCCGCTGCCGGGCACACCGTCGCCGCGAGCTCGGATGGCATGACGTCGTCCAAGGAGTCGCTGTCCGACGCGACCGACAAGCTCGCCGGACTGGCCATGGCGCTGCGCGAACTTTCCTGAGACGGCTCGTGTACCTGGACAATCGTCCCATTCGTCGTCGCTAATACTCCACTGCGTAACGACTTGCTCACTGTGTGATACCGAAACGCTCGCGTAACCCGAAACCGCTGGTGACGGCAACCCGCGGTGCCTAACGTTTCTTTCATGCACGCAGTGCTCCTCCCAGCTCGGGCCTGAACCCAGCCCGCGTGAGCGGGCGTCCCAGGGTGGCGGACCGGACACAGTGGATCTCGCGCAGTGGTCTTTCTCGTCCCCACCGAGGAAAGGACGCCCAGTGACGACGCTCCCCCCGGAACCAGAGTCGATCCCGACCCCGCCGCCCAGCTCCTACCAGCGCGTCATCGCGGCCTACGACCGGATCGCCGAGGTCGACCGCCCCGACGTCTGGATCATGCTCCGCCCACTGGAAGACGCCCTCGTGGACGCGAAGGCGGTCGATGAACGCGTCCGCGCCGGGACAGACCTCCCGCTCGCCGGAACCCTGGTGGCGGTCGCCGACGTCATCGACGTCGCCGGTCTTCCCACGGCGGGGGAGGACGTCTGCTGCGTCGGCGCCCCCGCGGTGTCCCGGCTGGCCGCCGCCGGAGCGGTGGTGGTCGGCAAGACCAACTGCGACCGGTTCGGCAGCGACCTCGAACACACCCACAGCCCGTACGGCGCCGTGAGCGCCGCGCTGAACACCGCCAAGGTCTCCGGGAGCGCGAGCAGCGGCGCGGCCGTCGCCGTCGCGCTCGGCCTTGTCGATCTGGCGGTCGGCACGGATACGGCGGGGGCGGGCCGGGTGCCCGCCTCTCTCAACGGGATCGTCGGGCTGAAGCCGACACTGGGCCTCGTGCCCAAGACCGGTGCCACGCCCTGCGGCGGAATCGCCCTGTTCGCGCGCAGCCTCACGTTGGGCCAGCGCGCGCTGGGGCTGATGACCGGCCCCGACGGGATCGACCCGCTCGTGCGGGACTGGCCGCCCGACGTCCGGCTTTCCGCGGGGGATCGGCCGAGGGTGGCGATCCCGGGCTCCGAAACACTCACTGGTCTCTCGCTGCAATCCAGGTCCGCGTTCCTCGGCGCGGTGTCGGCGCTGCGGGCGTCCGGCGCCCTCGTGGAGACGGTGGAGGTGTCGGCGCTGCTGTCGGTCGGCGGGCTGATCCACGACGACGGCTTCACCGCCGATCGGCAGCGGGTCGCCGAGGCCGGGATGCTCGCGCTCCGGACGCTGTCCGAGTACGACGCCCTAGTCCTCCCGACCGTCGCGGACCATCCCGAAGTCGCCGAGGCGCTGTCCGATCCGGACGGCGTCGCGAAACGGCTGGAGCGGTTCACGGCGTTCGTCAACCTGCTCGACCTCGCCGCGGTCACGGTGCCGTCGTCGCCGTCGGATCTCGGGCCGTACGGGGTGTCGGTGGTGGTGCGGCCGTTCGACGACCAGATCGCCATCGACCTCGCCGCCGTGCTCACCGACGAACAGGCTGATTTCCCTTATCCCGCACCGGGCGCGGATCTGGTGGTGTTCGGCGCGCACCTCCGCGGACAGCCGTTGAACGGACGGCTGGTCGCAGCGGGCGCGCGGTTCACCGGCCTGGTCCAGACCGGCGAGGGCTACCGGATGGTGTTGCTGCCGACCGATCCACCCCAGCCGGGTGTGGTGCCGGTGAGTGCCGCGGGCGAGCACACGATGCTGTCGGGGGAACGCTGGCGCCTGTCACCCGCCGCCCTCGGCGCGTTCGCCGCCACGCTGCCCGAACCGTTCGTGCTCGGCCGGATCCGGCTGGACGACGGGGAAACCCCGTTGGCCGTCCTCTGCGACCAGTCGGCCACGGCGACGGCCACCGAGTTGACGCGGTATCGGTGCTGGCGCGCCTATCTCAGGTTCGTCAGTACGGCCGGGCCGCGAGACCTCGGGCGACCCGCTTGACCAGACCGGGACCGTGCAGGGCGAAACCGGAGTAGAGCTGGACGAGACCGGCGCCGGCGTCGAGCATCCGGGCGGCGGCGCCGGCGTCGAAGATCCCGCCGACGCCGATGATCGGCAGCTTGCCGCCGGTCTCGTCGTGCACGAACCGCACCACCTCGACCGAACGGGCGGTGAGCGGGCGGCCGGAGAGTCCGCCCGCCTGCTCGCCGACGGCGGCTTCGGTGGGCGCGATCCCTTCGCGGGACAGCGTCGTGTTGGTCGCGATCAGCCCGGCGACACCGTGTTCGAGGCAGACCTCCAGCAGTTCCGCGAGGGCTTCGTCGGTGAGGTCGGGGGCGACCTTCACCAGCACCGGCGTGGGCTTGGTGTCGCCCGCGAGTTCGGTGGAAGTCTTACGGAGCTCGCCGAGCAGTTCGGCCAGCGCGGACTTGTCCTGCAACGCCCGCAATCCCGGCGTGTTGGGCGAACTGACATTGATCGCGAAGTAGTCGGCGTACGGGTACAGCGCCCGCAGCGAGAACCGGTAGTCCTCGACGGCCTCGTCGAGCGGGGTCACCTTGGACTTGCCGATGCTGACACCGAGCGGCACGCCCGGCTTCCCGCCCGCGGCGAGCCGGGCGGCGAGTGCTTCCGCGCCTTCGTTGTTGAAGCCCATGCGGTTGATCACCGCGTCGGTCTCGGCGAGGGTGAACAGCCGCGGCTTGTCGTTGCCCGGCTGCGGATGCCGGGTCACCGTGCCGACCTCGACGAAACCGAAGCCGAGCGCGGGCCAGGCGTGCAGCGCCCGGCCGTTCTTGTCCATCCCGGCGGCGAGGCCGACCCGGTTCGGGAAGCGGAGCCCGAGGAAGGTGACCGGATCGTCCGTCCGGTAGACGCGGCCGAGCGCGCCGAGCGCGGGGGAGACCCGGCTCAGCCTGGCGAGCGTGCCGATGGTGCGTTCGTGCACGGTTTCGGGGTCACTGCCGGAGACCCGGTAGAGAGCGGGGCGGACGATCTTGTCGAAGAACACGGCCCCATCATGCCTGGTGACCGCCGTGCCGCTCGATCGTGCTCGCCTACGTAGCGACGCTCGCCCGTGCTGAGACGGACATCACCCGTGTTTGAACGGAGATCACACGTGATTAGAGGGAGATCACGCGTGCTCTCCGCCCGGTCACGCGTGCTCTCCGCCTAATCACGCGTGATCTCCCTCTGATCACGCGTGGCGCGTCTTCCATTCGCCCTCGAGCATCGCGAAGACGAGTTCGTCGGTCCAATCACCCTTGACGACCTCGTTCTCGCGCAAGTGCGCTTCCTTGCGCATGCCGAGACGTTCCATCAGCGTGGCCGACGCGGTGTTGCGGCCGTCACAACGGCCGATGATCCGGTGCAGCCCGAGGTCTTCGAAGCCGAGCCGGAGCAGTTCGACGGCGGCCTCCGCGGCGAACCCCTTGCCGTGGTGATCGGGATGGAACACGAAACCGATCTCGCCCTGGCGGTGCTCGCTGCTGACGTACTCGAGGTTCAGGTCGCCGATCAGCTGCCCGGTCTCGGTCAGCTCCACGGCCACGGCCAGGAACTGGCCTTCCTGGGAGAGGGTGTCGCTGTGCACCCGTTTCGCGAGCGCGGCGGCGGATTCGGCGCGGCTGCGCGGGCCCCAGTACAGGTAGCGGGCGACGTCGGCGCGGGACTGGAAGGAGTTGAGTTCGTCGAGATCGTCCTGGCGGAAAGCGCGGAGGGTAAGTCGCGGCGTGGTGATCGGGAAATCGGGCCTCAACATGGCGTCAGGCTATCCACTCTTCGGGGTTCTGGGGCGGGCCGGCGGCGGACGGTTCTCCAGGGCGGTGGGCGGCCCCCCAAGCGACGCAAAAGGGCCATAACCCCGGAAATAGGGGAACCCCGAGGTGGCTCCCGGACGCCGGAATCGGCGGCCGGGCCCGAGCCGGACCGGTGCTCGGGAACCTCGGGGGCCCGGTGACTGCCTGGTATTCGCTATCAGGCACCACGCGAAGCAGAGACGACGAGCCGAAGGTGGCTCCAACTTGCGTTGTATCGCTGCTCAAAAGTCCTACGCGTGCCGTCCGCTAGCGGACAGTCACCTCACGAGTCCTGTTGGAATACAACTTTGGACCACCTCCTCTCTCGTGTACTGCCACGCTATGCGAGGACTTCGGGGTCCTGCAACAAGATTTCTTCGATCTCCGTCAGCAGGACGGTTTTGGCCGCCGGTTCCAGGAACGACGCGTTCACCGCGTTCTGCGCGAACCGGGCGATTTCGGTCGCGGTCAGGCCCAGCGTTTCGGCGACGGCCAGGTACTCGCCGTCGAGTGTGGCGCCGAACATCGGCGGGTCGTCGGTGTTGAGCGTGACCACCACGCCGTGGTCGAGCAGCCGCCGCACGGGATGCGCTTCGATCGACGGGAACTGTCCTGTTCGGACATTCGAGGTGGGGCAGACCTCCAGCGGTATCCCTTGTACGGCAAGGTATTCCAGGAGCGCCGGATCGGTGTGCGCGCCGACGCCGTGGCCGATCCGCTCGGCGCCGAGGTCGTGCACCGCCGACCAGACGGTGGCCGGACCGGTCGTCTCACCGGCGTGCGGGACGCTGTGCAGCCCCGCCTCCCGTGCCGTGGTGAAGAACGGGGCGAACTGCGCGCGGCCGACGCCGACCTCGGGGCCGCCGAGCCCGAAGGACACCAGGCCTTCGGGGCGTTCGCGGAGCGCGAACACGACCGTCTCGCGGCCGGCGACGACGCCCTTCTCGCCAGGAATGTCGAAGCACCAGGCCAGTTCCACTTCGTGCTCCGCCCGCGCCGCGGCCCGGCCGGTGGCGAGACCGGTGAGGAGATCATCCGTCGACATCCCGTCGAGGACGTGGTTGTACGGCGTCACGGTCACTTCGGCGTAACGAGCGTTCTGTGCGGCCAGGTCGGCCGCCAGTCCGGTGACGAGGGTGTGGATGTCGCGGGCGTCGCGTACCAGCGACGTCACCGCCAGGTAGTTGCGGAGGAAATGCGGGAAATCGCGGAAGGTGAAGAAGCCGGCGAGTGCTTCGGCCTCGGTCGGCACCCCCGCCGAGGGGCGCCGCCGGGCCAGTTCCAGCACCGTGGGCAGGCTCGCCGAACCGACGAGATGGACGTGGAGTTCGACCTTGGGCAGGGCGTGCACGAACGCGCGCAGCGCCTCGCCCGTGAGGAATCCGGGCATGACAAAGCTCCCTGGAAAGAGGTGAAGGGTGACGTGCGAAGGGAGCGGGCGGCTCAGGGAGCGAGGTCGCCGCGTTCGGTGTCAGTCCCGTAGAGCGGGAGCTTGAACAGCGTCACGGGTCCAGCTTAGCCGCCCGGAGCGGGTCCGGTCTGGCATTTCGGGCAGAACCAGGTCGGCCTCGCCTGGTACCCGGCGCCCTGCGGGGCGACCCGGAGCCGTCCGCCGCAGCGGAAACAGCCCGGTTTGGTCCGCTCGTAGACCCAGTGTTCGCGACCGCGGCGCAGCTCACCGGTGGTGGTCTGCGAGGTGCGCCAGGCGTTGGCCTTCAACAGTTTGCGGCCGAGCGCGACGGCCTTCGCCGGGTCGACCGCGGACACCGGCGTCCACGGCGTGACACCGAGCAGGAAGCACATCTCGACCTTGTACATGTTCCCGATCCCGGCCATGATCCGCTGATCCAGCAAGGCGTCGCCCAGTTCGCGATCCGGGTCCGCGGCCAGCGCGGCCGCCGCCCGTTCCGCGAGTTCGTCCGTCCACTGTGGATCGAGCAGATCCGGGCCGAGATGCCCGACCAGGCGGTGTTCTTCGTCCGTGGGCACGAGTTCGAGGTCGTGGACCCGGAAACCGACCGCCTGCACGCCTTCGGCCGCCAGAACGACGCGCGCGTGATGGGCCGGATGGCGCCAGCGCGCGCCCGACGGATAGACCGCCCATTTGCCGTCCATCCGGAGGTGGCTGTGCAGGGTGAGGTCGCCGGAGAAGCGGGTGAGCAGATGCTTGCCGACCGTCCCGACGCCGAGCACGTCCCGCCCGGAGAGGTCCGCCGTGGCCAGCTTGGGCACCCTGAACTCGCCGCGCACGAGGGTCTTCCCGGCCAGCGCCTTGTCGAGGACCTTGCCGGTGAGGAAGACGGTGTCGCCTTCGGGCATCGGCGCTAACCCGTGCCGGTGTCGCTCAGCTTGGCGGGCGCTTCGGTGGTCTCGGGCTCTGGAGCGTCTTCGTCACCGCGGACGCGATGCCGTCCGGCCCGGCTCGAACGGAGGACCTTCGCCAGCACCATGTTGAAGGTGAGCGCGATCTCCTGCGCACCGGGGGAGTGCCACTCGTGGATCGGGCTGCACGCGCCCTGCGCCTGCTGCACCGCGAGCCTGTCCGGGATCGCCGTCGGCATCACCAGCGGGCCGAAGTTCTCCCGCAGTTCGGCGACGCGGAACTGGTGCTCGTAGGAGCGCACACGGAGCTTGTTGACCACGACGCCGATCGGCCGCAGCCCCGGGTTCTGCTCCTCGCGGATCTTCTCGATCGCCTCGAGCGCGCGGCGGGCGCCGGAGACGGCGTACATCGTCGGCTCGGTGACGATCAGGGCGCTGTCCGCGGCCACCAGCGCCGAACGGGTCAGCCTGCCCAGCGACGGCGGGCAGTCGAGGATCACCAGTTCGTAGGGTTCCTCGCGCAGCGGGTTGGTGTGCAGTTCGTCGAGCGCGCGGGAGAGGTTCTCCAGGCGGCGGTTGTCGGCGTCGGGCTCGTTGAGCATCTCCAGCTCTTCGGCGCCGACGAGGACGTCGATCTGGTCGCTCCACACACTGGGCGCGATCGCGCGTTCGAGCACCGACCGCACCGGCGTCTCCAGGACGTCGGCCAGCGTGCGATCGGTGAGGGGCGGGTCCAGCGAGGTGGTGGCGTTGCCTTGCGGGTCGAGGTCGGCCACCAGAGTCCGGGTGCCCCTGCGCAGGGCGGCGGACGCGACACCGAGGGCGACCGTCGTTTTACCGACGCCACCCTTCAGGCTGAGAACAGCGACCGTGTGCACTCGATACAGCCTACGGGCAGTCGGCGGGGTGGCTCCTTGGCAAGGTGTCGAACACCGCATCGGACTACACCCGCAGGTCACTCGAGGGCGGGCATTACCCTGTGCGTTTATGAAGACGGACACCGTGGCCACGCGGGGATCGGGGGCGGTCCGCCGGGTTCTCGAAGCAGAACTCCGGGCCGCCCGGGCGCGAGGCGCACAACAGCCGGACGTCGTCGACGTCGGCGGCGGGAGCGGCGGCTGGGCGGTGCCACTGGCATCCGCGGGCTGCCTGGTGACCGTCGTCGAGCCGAACCCCAACGCACTGGCGACCCTGCGCCGCCGCGCCGAGGAGGAGGGCGTCTCCGGCAGCATCACGGTGATCGCCGACGACTCCGACGCGCTCGGCGCCCACGTCGCGGCCGGATCGGCCGACCTGGTGCTCGCGCACGGCCTGCTCGAAGTCGTCGACGACCCAGCACTTGTGCTCGCCGCGCTGGCCGCTGCGGTCAAACCCGGCGGCGCGGTCTCGGTGCTGGTGGCGAACCGCCACGCCGCGATCCTGCAGCGCGCGCTGGCCGGACGGCTCGGCGAGGCACGGGAGCTGCTCGCGGCCGAGAGCGGCGTGCTGGGCGGCGGCCGGGAGACCGTGCTGCGGCGCTTCGACGCTGAGGCCCTCCAGGCGCAGCTGACCGCGGTGGGGCTCGAAGTGGTCTCGTTGCAGGGTGACGGTGTGGTGGCGGACTTCGTGCCCGGCGGCGTGCGGGAAGAGGACCTGGCGGAGTTCGAGCTGGCGGCCGCGTCGGTCTCGCCGCTGCGGGACATCTCCAGCAGGCTGCACGTCCTGGCGCGCCGCCCCACCTGACCCTGGCACCCGGGAACTGTCGGTACCTCCGGCTAACGTTCCTCCAGGGTCGCCGGAGGGCGCCCCGCGCCCGACGGCGACTTCACCGTCGCGCGCCCTCTTTCGGGCCGAAGGCCCCCGGAAACGTTTTGGCAGGGCGCCTCCATGACCACCGCAACTGACATCGACCACGTGCGCCCTGGCAAAACGTTTCCGGCAGCGCGCGACAAACAAACACAGCGCGCGACAAATGAACAATGAACACTGAACTGCCCGGTGGGATGGCCCGCTATCGAGTGACCACCGGAGCCACCACCTGGCCGGACGACACTGGCTGCGGTCTGCTGCACGTCGACATGGACGCCTTCTTCGTGTCCTGTGAGCTACGTACGCGTCCGGAGCTGGAAGGCAAACCGGTGGTCGTCTCCGGTGGTGGGCCCCGATCGGTCGTGGCGGCCGCGAGTTACGCGGCGCGGGAGTTCGGTGTCCGGTCGGCCATGCCGTTCTCGACCGCCAAGCGGCTCTGCCCGCACTTGATCTGCATCACCCCGACGCCGGGGCTCTACGGCGAGGTGTCGAAGGGCGTCATGGGGATCTTCCGCGAGCTGACGCCCTTGGTGGAGCCGCTGAGCCTGGATGAGGCCTTCCTGGACGTCAGCGGGGCCCTCAAGCGGCTGGACTCCTCGCCCGCGCGGCTCGGCGCCTGGATCCGGGAACGGGTCGCCGCCGACTTCGGGATCAGCTGCTCGGTCGGCGTCGCGAAGGTCAAATTCGTCGCGAAGCTGGCGTCCGGGATGGCGAAACCGGACGGCATGGTCGTCGTCCCGGCGGCCGAGACGCTCGCGTTCCTGCGTCCACTGCCGGTGTCGGCGCTGTGGGGTGTCGGCAAGCGCACCGAGGAGCACCTGCGGCAGCAGGGCCTCGACACGATCGCCGACGTCGCCGCCGCGCCGCTGCCCCGGCTGAGGCGCTCGCTCGGGCGGGCGCTGGGGGAGCACCTGTGGGCGCTCGCGAACGGGCACGACGAGCGCGAGGTGGTCCCGGAGACGCCGGACAAGTCGCTCGGTGCCGAAGTGACCTTCGACGTCGACCTCCACGACCGTTCGGCGCTCGGGCTGGAACTGCTCCGGCTGTCCGAACGCGTCGCCGCCACCCTGCGCCGCCGCGGGTTGCGCGGGCGGACGGTGTCGATCAAGGTCCGGTTCGCGGATTTCAAGACCATCACCCGCGCCAGGACGACCGCCGTCCCGGTGGATGTGGCCCGCGACATCCACCGCATCGCTGTCGAACTCCTCACCGAGCACGCGCCGACGGGCGCAGTCCGCCTGATCGGCGTAAGAGTCGAGGGTTTGGACACGGAGAGTGACGGAGAACAGCTACTTTTCGACTCTCCCGAACCCCGTTGGCGGGATGCGGAAGTCGCCGCCGACGTCGCGAGGTCGAAGTTCGGCGCAGCCGCGGTGCGGCCCGCGTCTCTGCTGACCCCTCGTGACCAGTGATATCGCCTGTTCGGCCGTCTTCGAGAGAGCCGAGTCGGGTGGTTTCGGCCAATTCGATCCCTTCTGGATACGGGATCGGGTAGTCGGACGAGCGCGGGGCTCGTATCCTGGACAGAGACACCCCGCCTGGGGTTGTCTTTTGGGTCCATGACGTTGCGCGGCCCGGCGCCCGCGACAGCTGTGCCGGAGGAGGAAAGATGCCACTCTCCGAGCATGAGCAGCGGCTGCTCGATCAGATCGAGCGCGAGCTCTATGCCGAGGACCCCAAGTTCGCATCCACGGTGCGAGGCACCCGGTTGCGCCGCCCCGCCCGCCGACGGCGTTTGCAGGGCATCGCCCTGTTCGTAGTGGGCGTCGCACTTTTGGTGCTCGGCGTGGTGGTCAACATCCGGGTCGTCGATATCCCGGTGATCAGCGTGCTCGGGTTCCTCGTGATGTTCTTCGGAGTCATGTTGGCCGTCACGTCGATTCGGCATGGCGCCGAGGCGGAAGGCGGAAAGGACAGCGGTGGCCAAGGGGCAGGCGGAGGTGGCGGCGGCAAGTCGTCCCCGCGCCGGAGTTCCTTCACCCAGCGCATGGAAGAGCGCTTCCGCCAGCGCTTCGAGGAGCAGTAGCTCTCACACACGCGAACATGCCGGCAGGGCGATGCCCTGCCGGCATGTTCGCGTTGTCCTGAGCGTTTAGTCGCCTACTTGCGGCCAGTGCGTTCACCTGGCCGTGAAGGCCTCCTTGCCTACCCTGAGGGTAGTGAAGGAGGCCTTCGCTACCTGCGGATGTGATTCCTGGTGACGTTGGGGCGGCCGTGACGTCGGCGACCCGGTAGCCGCGTGAAGGCCCCCTTCCCTCGGCTGAGCCGAGGGAAGGGGGCCTTCACGCGCAAAGCACGCCGCAGGAGCCAGGCCCTACTTCCCTCGCCGAAGTGACCGCGGGAACAGGCGGCCCTTCCACGACATGGGCGCGTTCCGCTTCAGGCTCTTGCGAACTTCGTCGAAGGCCGGGCCCAGCGCCTGGTCGTCCAGCGGCTCGTCCGAGTACCAGGACTTCTCAACGACGCCGATGACCGTGCGCAGGCCGGAGCGGCCTTCTTCGTCCAGACGGTGCTTCTCGACGACCTTCCGGCCCGCCACGCGCACTGTGTCGCCGTCGGAGAGCGGCAGGCCGCGGTCCGCGCACTCGTCTATCAGTTCGCGCCACGCCGCGTCGGCCGCGGCGGGGGAGTGGGACGCGATCTTCTGCAACCGTAGTCGTCGTTTGATCTCCCGGATCGCCGTCGGCGTGCCGATCCCGCCGAGGACGACCACCAAGACCAGGGCGAACCACCACGACACCCACGCCGCGAGGAAAGCGAACGCCCCCACCCACAGTCCGATGGCGATCAGCGGGAGCCAGTTCGTCAGGTTCGGGTTGTCCAGGAACCCGCCCTCCTCACGGACGGGAACGGGCGAGTCCGGGGAGCGGGACGGGGCGGGCGACGACCGCAGGAGCGCCCGGTATCTCAAGCGGGTGCGCACGATCACGATCACGCTCACCGCGGCCGCCAGTCCGCCGAGAAGGCCGGCGAGGATGGCGGGCCACAGCGGCTCCTCTTCCTGCTGGTTCCCGGTGCCGTCCGCGCCGGGGCCCGCGCCCGGATCACGGGGCGTGCCGGTCGCGGGGGCGCTCGACGCCGCCGCGGTCGGCACCTCCTGGGTGTCGTTGGGCTTGGAGGCACTGGTGTCGGGTTGCAGGTACGGCGGGACGACCGCGCGGCCGTCGAGCAGCGGGGTCGGGTCGAAGCTGACCCAGCCCTTCGTCTGGAAGTAGACCTCGACCCACGCGTGCGCGTCTTCGGAGCTGATCGAGACGTGGTCGCCCTTCGGGGTACCGGAGGCGAAGCCGATGGCGACCCGCGACGGGATGCCGACCGCGCGCAGCATCACGGCCATCGCGGACGCGAACTGTTCACAGAACCCGCGTTTGCCGTTGAGGATGAAGTCGGCGAGCGCGTCGGAGTCGGTGGCGTCGGCGGTCTTGGTGTCGTAGACGAAACCGTTCTGCGCGGTGAAGAACGACCAGAGCGCCTGTGCCTTGTCGAAGTTGTTGGACTCGTTCTCCGTCAGCTGCTTGGCCTTCGCGACCACGCGGGGATCGACTTGGTCGACCTGGGTGAACTGCGGCGGGACTTCGGCAAGGCGAGCGTCGTCGAGGCGGAGTTCCTCCTTCGAGGGTTCCTTGATCGACGCGATCTCCGTGTACGCGGGCGCGTTCTGCTTGGTGGTGGTGAACACGGCACCGCCGACCGGGTCGTACAGCCAGTTGTCGGCCAGCCCGGCGAACGTCCGCGGCACGCCGTAGATCGGCAGCCAGTTGTCGACCCAGTTCGTCGGTTCGATCCGGATCTCGCGGCCGGGGCCGGTGCGGTCGTCGCCCTTCACGGACGGGAGCGGCTGGTTGGCCTGCACACCCTGCTGGGCGCGGCCGTTCTGCGCCAGTCCCCAGCCCTTGTTCGGCGTGTAGGTGTCGAGGGTGAACGCGCGCAGCAGCCGCTTGTCCGCGCCCATCCCGTAGACCTTGAACAGTTCCACGTTCTCGCCCTGGTCAAGCAGGCCTCGCAGCTGCGTGAACGGTTCGACGCCGAAGCCGCCCGCCCCGCCCCGGCCCGACCCGGTTCCGCCGGGGAGACTGCCGACCGTGCCGACGCCGGTGGCGGCCGTGCCGATGACCAGGCCCAGCGCGATCGCGGCGCTCACCACGCCGACGGGAGCGGACAGCGTGCCCGCCGAGTTGCCCAGTCCGGGCGCGTCCCGGTTGCGCCAGCGGCGATGCCGGTGGTTGCCGTCGACGGCGAGCAGCGCGGCGAACGCGGCCGCGCCGAGCAGGAACGTCCACCACGGCAGCATGTCTTCGGCCAGCGCGGCGGGCACGGCGTACACGCACAGCAGCACCAGACCGGTCGCGGCGGGCGCGGCGGCGGCCACGGCCAGGGTGTCGACCAGTACCGCGACCAGGCCGATCGCGATGGTCACCAGGCAGAGGATCGGCGGCGTGCCCTCGATGGGCGGCAGCCCGACGCGGATCTGCTCGGCCGCCGCGGCGAGCACGCCACGCAGTTCCTCGAGCGCGTCCGGGCCGGGGATGATCTTCAGGATCCCGCTGGTGGTGAACGCCCCGGTGATCAGGAACAACAGCACCAGCAGCTGGGCGAGGCCGACGACGATGGTCGGCGCGCGCAGCGAACGCAGGGCGAGCCCGGTGGAGGCGATCAGCACCACGGCGACCAGCAGGTAGCCGAACCACGCCCAGCCGGAGACGACGCCGGTCAGCGAGGTCGAGGCGAACAGCGTGGCGAGCCCGGCGGCGACCGGCGCGAGCACACTGCTCGTCCAGACCGGCGTCGGTGCCTCGGGGCGCGGTTTGGGGATGTGCGGGCGGGGTGGCGCTGTCGCGGTCACAGGCCGCCTCCGATCAGCGTGCCCCGGCGGGTGGCCGTCTGGCACAGGTCGGCCCAGACCTGTTGCATGGGCGATCCGGGGCCAGCGACGACGACGCCCCAGCCCGCGGCGCGCAGCAGCGCCACCGATTCTTCGGTGGCGGCGGCCCGGGTTTCGGGCCGGTTGACGCCCGAGGACCAGCCGGGGGTGTCGAGCAGCACGGCGAGGCTCCGGATCCCGCGCGGGCGGTACCGGGACAGTTCGTGCACGGATTCGTTGCTGACGGTGCCGAGCACGGCGATGAGTTCCTGTCCTTCGGCCGGATCGTGGCCGAGGGTGATGTCGCGCTGGTGCGCGGGCTGGAGCGCGGCGAGGACGTCGAGCACGATGTTGTCGTAGTGCTCGCCACCTTCACCGGGGGTGTCGGCCAGGGTCTGGCCGTGTTCGGTGATCAGCCGGACGCGGTGCCCGGACCGGCGCAGGTGCAGCCCCACCGAAGCGGCGAACGAGACGGCCCATTCGAGGCTCGCGGCGGGACCGGTGCCGTGGTGCGCGGCCGCGCGGTGGTCCAGCAGCACCGTGGTGCCGCCACGCCACGGCCGCTCCTCGACGCGGACCATGATCTCGTCGCGGCGGGCGGTCGACCGCCAGTGGACCTTCCGGAGGTCGTCGCCCTGGCGGTACTGCCGGACGATCACGTCCGCCTCGCCCTGCCCGGCGTGCAGGCGGATGCTGCCGTCGTCACCGGCGCCGATCCCGGCGCCGCTGGGCAGACCCCACAGGCCGACCACCTTCGGCACGACGACCAGCCGCGAATGCCCGATCAGCTCGCGTTCGAACTCGCACAGCCCGAACGGGTCGGTGATCGTCGCCCGCAGCGGGCCGACCTGCTGGATCCCGCGCAGCACCGGCTGCAAGGGGTACCGCAGCGCGACCCGCCGGTCGTGGGGCAGCCGTTCGACGACGAAGCGCGGCCGCGAACCCAGCGCGTACGGCACGCCGTCTTCGAGCAGCACCTCACCGGCGGGAAGCCTGCCGTTGCGCCAGAGTTCGAGCTGGACCTCGCCGGGCGAGCCGACCGAAACCCGCTCCGGGCGCAGCGCGCGCGCCGCACCCAGCCGCAACCGGGTCGCCGAGATGAAGAAGGCGACCAGCAACGGCAGGGCGACGACGAACACCGCGACCCGCAGCAGGTCCCGTTCGTTGAGCACGAACGAGCACACCGCCGCGGCGACGCCGGCGGCGAGGAGGCAGCGGCCGCGTGTGGTCAGGCCGGACAGAGCACGCAGCATGCGCCGTTATCCCTTGATCAGCGGTGGTTCGTACCTGCGGAGCCCTGCGGAACGGGAACGCGGTTCAGGATCGCGCGGACCACGTCGGTGGCCGAGCGGCGGGCGGCGTGTGCCTCGGTGGTGAGCACCATGCGGTGCGCCAGCACCGGGACCGCGACCGAATGCAGGTCGTCCGGGACGACGAACTCGCGGCCCGAAAGCGCGGCCTGCGCACGGGCGGAGCGGACCAGCTGCAGGGTCGCCCGCGGCGAGGCGCCGAGGCGGATCTCCGGCACCTGCCGGGTCGCGGACACCAGCTCGACGGCGTACCGGCGGACCTCCTGCGACATGTGCACCGACCGGACCGTCTCGATCAGCCGCTGCACCGACTCGCGGTCGGAGACGGGCTCGAGATCGGCCAGCGGGTTGTGCCCGGCGTGCTCGTCGACCATGGCCAGTTCGGCCTGCTGGTCGGGGTAGCCGATGGACACCCGCGCGGTGAACCGGTCCCGCTGGGCCTCGGGCAGCGCGTAGGTGCCCTCCATCTCGATCGGGTTCTGGGTGGCGATCACCATGAACGGCTCTTCGAGGTGGTACGTCGAGGTGTCGACGGTGACCTGGTGCTCTTCCATGCATTCGAGCAGCGCGGACTGCGTCTTCGGCGAGGCGCGGTTGATCTCGTCGCCGACCACGATGTTCGCGAATACCGGGCCGGGCCGGAACTCGAACCCGCCGGTCTGCCGGTTGTAGATGGACACCCCGGTGACGTCGCTGGGCAGCAGGTCGGGGGTGAATTGGATCCGGCTCACGGTGCAGTCGATCGAGCGGGCCAGCGCCTTCGCCAGCGAGGTCTTGCCGACCCCGGGGACGTCCTCGACCAGGAGGTGGCCTTCGGCGAGCAAGGTGACGAGCGCGATGCGGATGACGTCGGGTTTGCCGACCAGTACCCGCTCCACGTTGGCGGCGATCCGCCGCGCCGTCTCGTGCAGTTCGTCGAGCGACGCTCTGCCCTCACGGCCGTTCTGCCGGCCGCTGACCGAGCCTGCGGCCGTGGGATACGGCGCTTGCCCGGTTGCCTGCTCACCCTGCTGTTCGCCGGGCGTCGCAGACTGGATTCTCGACGTCACTCGACCTCCTGATGCCACGTGGCTGGATGTCCGCTAGGTCCGCTGAAGGCCAGCTTTTCTTCACTCGAGTGGTCCCCCGAGCAGCGGTCAGCCTCCCACGAAGTGTGTCAAACTCGGGCGAACTCTTGGGGGGAACCCCGTCAACCCCAGTCGATGACTCTGTGCAACCAGAGACCTTACCTCGATCGAGTGAGGTGAGCGCGTTTTCGGGTGCTCCCGCTGACGCGGGGTTTTGTCGTATGCTCCGGTGCGAGGTCGCTCGACTACGGAGAGGCGTAATCGCATATGAGCGAGGTGAGAACCGCCAAACCCCGGTTCGATCTGAGTGGGTTCGCGGTCGCCCCAGAGCTGGCTGCCGACGCCCACGTGAAGATCTCCGCCCTGCAAGACGTGGTCGGCCAGATGGTCCGCGAGGCCAAGGTGCTCGGTCGCACGGTTCCCCTCGGCGGGGGATACGCGGACGAGGTCGGCCGGTTCATGGCGCAGTACGGGATCGGCGCCGAAGGCTCCGCGGTCGAGGCTCTCACCGCGTTCGGCAAGGAACTCGAGGCGCTCAAGAACCGGATCGAGAAGGCGTTGGCCAAGTACACCCGTCAGGATGAACAAGCGGCGGCGGATGTGGACTGTGTCGGCGGCTGAACCCATGAAGTCCCGCCTTTTCGCACTCGGCGTCCTCGTCGTCCTCACAGTGTCCGCCTGCGGGCAAGGGGCCGCGGGCCAAGCGCCACTTCCGACGACCGAGAAGGTCGTTGTCGGCGGTTCGGCCGCGGGCACGGTGCCACCCGCCGTCCTCGATCCGTGCGCGCTGCTGTCACCGCAGGACCGGTCGAGCGCCGGGCTGAACGTGCTCGGCGTCCCGAAGGAGATCAACGGCGCCCGCGCCTGCGACTGGACGGTGCCCGCGACCTTCGGCGTCACCGTCACCGTTGACGAGAAGAACGGGCTGGCCGACCTCGAAATCGCGCGCAAGACCGCCACCAAGATCAAGGTCGGCGATCGGCAGGCGCTCAAGGTCGCCGACAAGAAGGCCGCCGACGGGACCTGCGCGGTCCTGCTCGGCATGGGGGAGAAGGCGAGCGTCCAGATCGACGTGAGCAACACGAACTTCACCGACACCACGCTCGCCTGCGAGCGCGCGGTGACGGTGGCGGGATTGGCCGAACCCAAACTGCCCTAGGAGAAGTTGCCGTGCCTGAAGGAGAGACGCCGGGGCGTGAGGCCCCGGTCGCGGCCACGCGGTACGAGGCCTACAGCCATGAGGCGCTGGCCGCCGAGGTCGAAGCGGGCAATGACCCCGAAGCGGCGGGCGGTATCGGTGCCGCGTGGGACGCGCTCGCGCGGCGTATGCACGACGCGACGTCCGAGCTGGCCGGACTCGTCGACAGCAGTGAAGAGAACTGGCGCGGGGAAGCGGGCGACGCGCTCCGCGGCGTGCTCGCCACCGCGTCCGGCTGGCTGACCTGGTCCGCGGACCTCTCGTCGGCGCTCGGGCAGGCGGTCTCCGGACAGGCCGAGGCGGCCGCGCGGGCCCGCGCGGACATGCCGCCGCCGGTGGACTTCGATCCGGGCGCGATGATCCGCGGTGCCGCCGCGGGCGGGAACCTGCTGGCCCTCGCGGCGCTCGCCGACGAGATGGAGGCCCGCCGCGCCGAGGCCGAAGAGGCCAGGCGCAAGGCCGTCGACGTGATGAACACCCGCGACGCTTCACTGCATTCGCTGACTCCGCAGGTCTCCTTCGGGAAGCCGCCCGAGCTGGGGCGGTCTTGATCCGCGTTTCCGCTTCGGCGTTCGACGTCCTCTGGTCCGACCTCGGCCACGCGGCCCCGCCATGGCCGCTGTCCGTCCGCAGCGTCGGCGGCACCGAAGCGGAACGTGCCGAGATCCGCGGCGCGGTCTACGAAAACCTCGCCGAACGAGGCCTCTATGACGGAGACCGGCTCGATGCCGCCCTCGAAGCGCGGCTCGACCTGCTCGCGCACGGCGAGGTCTACGTCGAATGCGAGGCGCTGGCCGACATGACGGCCGAAGCGCCGTTCCGCGCCGTCGCGGCCGCACGCGGGCGGCACGGCGTGCTGGCCACCCAGCCCGAGCAGACCATCGCGCTTTCCGGGATCGGCGACGGCGAGGTGTTCGCCGCGATCGTCGGCGTCCTGCCGGAACTGCGTCCCGGACCTGGCTACGGGATCAGCCTGCCCGCCACACGGTTCGACGGCGACCTCGAAGATCCCGTGTTCGGCGAAGGCCGGTCGTCCGCTTCGGACAGTCAGTTACGTGAAGTACTCGCGATCCAGGCTCGGCCGGTCTACAGCGCCGGCCAGTTCACCGTGCGGACCCGCGACCGTGACGGCCGGGCCCATCGGGCCGGTGGGCTGACCTGGTTCGACACCGACGTCGGCGCGTACTGCGCGGCGCGGTCCGAGGGCCGCGGCGGGCAGGCGTGGGTGAACGTGTCGCCGGTGGACGGTCCCCGGCTGGCCGCGCGGCTGGCCGGGCTTCTCGATCCTGACCGCTGAGTCGCGAGTCCGGTTAGGACGGCCGGATTCCTGGGATGAACCGATGACGTCCAGTCTCGTGAGTGCTACCGGGGTCCGTGAAGGACTCCTTGAGGGACCCAGAGTCCCTCAAGGAGTCCTTCACGGACCTGGAACGTCCGCCGTCCCGCCAGTCGCAGCGATGGCGCGTGAAGGTCCCCTTCCCTCGGCTCAGCCGGAGAAACTCGACCTTCACACCTTCCCCAAGTACATGAAGGCCCCCTTCCTTGCGCCTAGTGCAAGGAAGGGGGCCTTCATGTACTTGGGGTGACCTGGGCGCCGGTGACCGTTCGCCCACGCTCCACTGTGTCCTCAAACGGTGTCCCCAACGTCCCCCACCGCTCCACACCGGATTCCCCACTTTCACCCCCACTTCGCCCCACAGCAGGGTTCCGGCTGCCGATATCCGGACGCATCAGGCATAGATGAGGTTGCTTCGATACCCGCCCAGGGGGATCTTGGCCACCGTCCCCCACCACGCCCCCACCTGGCCCCACCTGGCTGACCAGCGAAAACGTCTGACACGACGGAGTGGTCGCGGCTTTTGTCGCGTTGACTGTGGTGAAAAGTGGGGTACGGTGGTGCGCAGTGGGGCAGTAGGGAGCCCCGTGACCGGCCTTGGTTGTTCACAGCCGAAGTCGGTAGGGAGGTGGAGCCGATGTTCCTCGGCACCCACACCCCGAAACTGGACGACAAAGGGCGGCTCACGCTGCCCGCGAAGTTCCGCGACGCGCTCGCCGGTGGGCTGATGGTCACCAAGGGACAGGATCACTGTCTCTTCGTCTTTCCCCGGGCCGAGTTCGAGCAGATGGCGAGGAAGGTCGCCGACGCCCCGTTCACGAACGAGGCGGTCCGGGCCTACCAGCGTTATCTCTTCGCCGGGACGGACGAACAACGCCCGGACGGGCAAGGACGTGTCGCGATCGCGTCCGAGCTCCGACGCTACGCCGGGTTGAACAAGGAGTGCGTGGTGATCGGGGCGATCACCAGGTTGGAGATCTGGGATGCCCAAGCGTGGCAGGGCTACCTGGACGAACACGAGGACAGCTACGCGAAGGCTCGAGAGGAAGTTCTGCCGGGCGTCTTCTAGACGTGACCGAGGAAGCACCCACGCCGTCGGGGGGCGCGGGTTCATGCTTCGGACACGCCGGGAACCGCCCACACGGATGCCGTGAGGCCTCTGTCCGCTCAGTGGCCCTGGTACACCTTCCCCGGTACCAGGTCAGCAGGCGGGCGGACAGGGACCTGACGGCATCCGGCATCTTCCCCGGCACTACAGGAAAGGGGGGAAGACATGGCAGGCGAACACGAGCACGTTCCGGTGCTGCTCGACCGTATCGTCGAACTGTTCGAGCCGGTCTTCTCCGACCGCGAAGCCGTGCTGGTCGACGCGACCGTCGGACTCGGCGGTCACTCCGACGCGCTGCTCACCGCGTTTCCCGCGTTGCGCCTCGTCGCGCTCGATCGTGACCCCAACGCATTGGAACTCTCCGCGGAACGGCTTGCGCCGCACGGTGATCGCGTCGACTTCGTGCACGCCGTCTACGACGAGATGCCGTCCGCGCTGCAAGGTCTCGGACTGTCCAGAGTGGACGGGATCCTGTTCGACCTCGGTGTCTCGTCGATGCAGCTGGACCGCGCCGAGCGTGGTTTCGCCTACTCCAAGGATTCCCCGCTCGACATGCGGATGGACCCGACCACCGGGATCACCGCGGCCGACGTGCTCAACACCTACCCGCCGGGCGAGCTGATCCGGATCCTGCGTGACTACGGCGAGGAACGATTCGGCAAGCGGATCGTCAAAGCCGTTGTGGCGGAACGAGAGAAGGAACCCTTCACCCGCAGCGGGCGGCTGGTGGAACTGCTGTACGACGCGGTCCCCGCGGCGAGCAGGCGCACCGGCGGGCATCCGGCGAAGCGCACCTTCCAGGCGTTGCGGATCGAGGTCAACGGCGAACTGGAGGTGCTGCGGCGGGCGATGCCGCGGGCGCTGTCCTCGCTCGCCGTCGGCGGCCGCATCGTCGTGGAGTCCTATCAGTCCCTCGAGGACAGGCTGGTCAAGCAGGCCTTCGCGGAACTGGCGAAATCCCGGACGCCGGAAGGGCTTCCGGTGGAACTACCGGGTCACGGCCCGGAACTGAAACTGCTCACCAGAGGGGCCGAGAAGGCCGGCGAGGCGGAGACCGAACAGAACACACGGGCCGCCTCCGTGCGGCTGCGAGCCGCCGAACGGATCGGAGACCGAGCACGATGACCGCTCCCGCGAAGTCCCGCGGCCGCCGGACACCGGCGCCCGGACGGCGTGCCCGCGCGACCAGCACGGTCGACGAGACGCCGGACACCACCGAGACCACGACGTCCACCCGCGCCTCCCGCGGCCGGACGTCGGCGGCCGAACGCGCCTACGCGCGCCGTGCGCAGCGCGCCGACCTGTTGCAGCGCGACCAGCAGCGCAACCGTCCCGACGCCGAGGGCGGCGCGGGCAAGGAAGCGCCGCGGAAGATGCTCAAGCTTCGCTGGCCGCGTTCGCGCGCGTCCTTCGTGCTGATGATGATGGGCATGCTGGCCGTCGGTGTGGCCTGCACGCTGTGGCTGACCACGCAGGCCATCGCCGACTCGTACCGGCTCGAACAACTCCGCACCACCAACGCCGGGCTCGCCGAGGCGAAGGAACGGCTCCAGCGCGAGGTCGCCAAGGCCGAGTCGCCCGCTTCCCTGGCGCCCAAGGCGAGGGAACAGGGCATGGTGCCCGGCGGCGACCCCGCGCATATCGTGGTCGGCCCGGATGGACAGTCCACTGTGGTCGGTGAGCCGAAGAAGGCCGAAGCCGACGCGCCCCCCGCCACCTCGATCGCGGCGGCGCCGCCCGCCGAGGGTACGCAGAACGGGGTGATCGAGGGCGACCAGCCCGCGATCCCGCAGGAGGACGCGGCACCCCCGGCGCAGGGAGGTCAGTGATGTCACCCGGCCGTCCGGCACAGAACCGGGCCCGGTCGGCGGGGAGCGCGCGGCGGACCTACGCCGCCGGGACCCGCCGCGCCACCGCCCGGCGGGGTAACGGGGGACATCCGAGCCGGTTCACCGGCGTCCGGATCCTGCTGATCATCGTGATGGTGCTCGCCGGCCTCAAACTGGTGCAGGTGCAGTGGTTCGAGGCCGGTGCGCTGTCCGAAGCCGCCGAACGGCAGCGGGCGTCGGTGATCGAAAGTCCCGCGCAGCGCGGGTCCATCATGGACCGCAACGGGACGAAGATCGCGTTCAGCATCGAGGTACGGACCCTCGCGGTGAGCCTGAACTGGCTCCACAAGACCAGGGAAGACTTCGCCGCGAAGAACCCGACCAAGGGCAATACCTTCGAGGCCGACGTGGCGGCCGCGGCGAAGGCGATCGCGGCCAAGCTGCCGGGGGTGATCACCGAGAAGGAACTGCTGGACAAGTTCCACAAGCCGGACGGGTTCACCTACCTGGTCCACGACATCGAACCGTCGGTCGCCGACGCGATCGTCAAGCAATTCCCGTGGATCAGCGTCGAGAAGCGCTCGAAGCGGGAATACCCCGGTGATTCGGTGGGCGCGAACATCATCGGCTACGCGAACTGGCGTACCGACGACAAGGACGTCTCCAAGCACAACCTGCACGGCGGCTACGGTCTCGAGGCCTCACGGGACAACGACCTCGCCGGAACGCCGGGCCGCAAGATCGTCAACACCCGGAACGGCAACGACAACCTCGTCATCCCCGGTACCGAACGGGACATCCAGAACGCCGTCCCCGGTTCGGACCTGCAACTGACGATCGACACCGACCTGCAGTACGAGTTGCAACGGCAGTTGAGCGATTACGTCACCAAGTCGCAGGCCAAGGGCGGCCAGGCGGTCATCATGGACTCGAAGACCGGCGAGGTCTACGCGCTGGCCAACGACAAGACGGTCAACCTCAACGACCCGGCTTCGCGCAGCGAGACGGAGAACCTGAACAACCGCGCGGTGACGACGCCGTTCGAACCCGGTTCGGTGAACAAGATCGTCACCGCCGCGGGCGCGATCGACCAGGGCATCACCACCCCCGAGGCGTCGATGTCGGTGCCGGGTTCGCTCCAGGTCGCGGACAAGGTCGTCAAGGACGCCTGGCATCACGGGGCGCAGCAGTTCACCACCACCGGGATCTTCGCGAAGTCGTCGAACGTCGGGACCCTGTTGCTGGCGCAGAAGATCGGCGAGGACCGCTACGCGGACCTGCTCAAGAAGTTCGGTCTCGGCCAGCGTACCGGTCTCGGCCTGCCCGGTGAGAGCCCGGGCGTCGTGCCACCGCGCAACCAGTGGTACGCCACGACTTTCGGAAACCTGCCGATCGGGCAGGGGCTTTCGATGACCGTCGTGCAGATGGCCGCGATGTACCAGGCCATCGCCAACGACGGGCTGCGCGTGGAACCCCGGGTGGTCAAGGCGAAGGTCAACCCGGACGGGACCGTCGTCCCCGAACCGGCGCCGAAGACCGTGCAGGTGATCAGCCCGCAGGCGGCGAAGACCGTGCGCGACATGATGCGCGCCGTGACGCAGACCGGCCGCGGGCAGCAGAGCGGCACCGGGCCGAAGGCGGCGCTGGAGGGCTACCAGATCTCGGGCAAGACGGGCACCGGCCAGCAGGTCGACCCGCAGACGAAGACGTACAGCAACTCGCTGTACAACATCACCTTCGCCGGGATCCTGCCCGCCGACCACCCCCGGTTCGTCGTCGGCATCCGGCTCGACGCGCCGGCGAACACGGCCTCGGCCGCGCCGCTGTTCCACTCGGTGGCCGCCTACCTGGCGCAGCGGTTCCAGATCCCGCTTTCGGACGGTCCGACGCCTCAGGTCCCGCTGGTGCTGTCCTGAGGTGTTGGTCGCTTTGAGTACATGAAGGCCCCCTTACTTGCGCCTGGCGCAAGTAAGGGGGCCTTCATGTACTTCACGGCCCTGCTGGCACCGGACATCGCGGAGCCGCAGTGCGGCCGGGCGCAGGTGATCTCGGGGCACCAAGCTCGCGGAGGTAGTGAAGGCCTCCTTGCCTACCTTGAGAGTAGGGAAGGAGGCCTTCACGGACTCCCGACCCGGGCCCGAAAGTGCTCGTCGCTGTCCGTGCACGGTTCCCCGCACCGAGCACCGCCCGAAACCTCGGACACGCTCACCGCCGAAGTCCTCAAGCGACAGTCGGAAGCCCTTGCGTGCCAAGGAGAGCTCGCGAAACCCATTACCACGAGCGTGATCGCCGCGCTCACACCCTGCACCGCTTCAGTCACCCGAATGCCGCGCCGGTAACCTCCTTGGCTGTGTCGGTGCCTACTTCAGATCCCCGCAGCGGTCCCGCCGTCGAAAGCGGGTCCGGCGCGACGGCTGCCCAGGTCCCGGACAGCCCGGTCAAGGCCGTCGCCGCACCCCCTCGTCCGGCCAGGATCGAGCCGATGCCGCTGGGCACGCTGCTCGCCAGGGCGGGCGCGCGGCTCGTGGTGGGGGGCGACGACTATCCGGCCGCGGCCGAGCTGACGGTCACGGGCAGCACGCTGCGCGCGCAGCACGTCCTCCCCGGCGACCTCTTCGCCGCGCTTCCCGGTGCCCGCGCCCACGGCGCGGACTTCAGCGACCAGGCCATCGCCGCCGGCGCGGCCGCCGTGCTCACCGACGAGGCCGGAGCCGAGCGCCCGGTGCTCCGCGACGCAGGCGTGCCGATCCTGGTGCACCCGGACCCGCGGGCCGCTCTCGGCGAGATCGCGGCCTGGATCTACGGCGAGCCGTCGCTGGAGCTGTCCGTCCTCGGTATCACCGGGACGTCCGGCAAGACCACGACGTCGTACCTGGTCGACGCCGGGCTCAAGGCGGCCGGGCTCACCACCGGGCTGATCGGCACGGTCGAGACCCGGATCGCGGGCGAGCGGCTCGCCAGCGGGTTCACCACCCCCGAGGCGCCGGATCTCCAAGCGCTCCTGGCGGTGATGGTGGAGCGCGGGGTCACGCACGTCCCGATGGAGGTCTCCAGCCACGCGCTGTCGCTGGGCCGGGTCAATGGCACGCGCTTCGCGGTCGGGGCCTTCACCAACCTCTCCCAGGACCACCTCGACTTCCACAAGGACATGGAGGAGTACTTCGCCGCCAAGTCGCTGCTGTTCGACGGGCGTTCCACCGCCGAGGTGGTCGTCGTCGACAGCGCCTGGGGCCACGCACTCCTCACCCCGCACACGGTGACCGTCTCCACCGAGCCGGGAACGGACGCGCTGTGGCGCGCCACCGACCTGACGCCCACTCCGGCGGGGGAGCAGACGTTCACCCTCCACGGCCCCGACGGTCTCGCCGCCTCGGCGAAGATCCCGCTGCCGGGTGAGTTCAACGTGGCGAACGCCGTGCTCGCGGCCGCCATCCTCAGCACCGCCGGTGTCCCGCTCGAAGCCATCGTCGCCGGGCTCGCCGCGGTCGAGGTGCCGGGCCGGATGGAGCGGGTCTACCTCGGCCAGCCGTTCACCGCGGTGGTCGACTACGCGCACAAGCCCGCCGCGGTCGCGCAGGGGCTCGACGCGCTGCGCGCCCGCACCGAGGGCCGGATCATCACCGTCCTCGGCTGCGGCGGCGACCGTGACACCGCGAAGCGCCCGGTGATGGGTGAGGCGGCGGTCCGGCGCAGCGAGGTGCTGATCGTGACCGACGACAACCCGCGTTCGGAGGACCCGGCCGCGATCCGGGCGGCGATGCTGGCCGGTGCCCGCAACGCCGGTCCGGCGCTGGGCGGCGAGATCCTCGAGATCGCCGACCGTCGTGAGGCCATCGTCCACGCGGTCGAGCTGGCCCGGCCCGGCGACATCGTGCTCATCGCGGGTAAAGGCCACGAGACCGGCCAGGAGGTCCAGGGTGTCGTGCACCCGTTCTCCGACCGGGACGAGCTGGCTTCCGCCATCCGCAGACGTCTGGAGACAGAGTGATCGTGCTCAGCCTGGCCGAGATCGCCGCCATCGTCGGCGGCAGGCTGCATCGGACCGACGGCACCGCCGAGGTCACCGGAAGCGTCGAATTCGACACCCGCCAGGTCACGCCCGGCGGATTGTTCGTCGCGCTGCCCGGTGCGAAGGTCGACGGCCACGACTTCGCCGCGAAGGCCGTTGAGTCCGGCGCTGTCGCGGTGCTCGCGGCCCGCGAGGTCGACGCCCCGGCCGTGATCGTGCCGCCGCCGGCCGCCGGCGCCACCCACGAGCGGGCGTTCGCACTGGTCTCGGACAAGGACGGGGCCGGTGCCGCGGTACTGGCCGCGCTGGCCAAGCTCGCCCGGTACGTGATCGAGAAGCTGTCCGGAGACAACCTGACGGTCGTCGGCGTCACCGGCTCGTCGGGCAAGACCTCCACCAAGGACATCATCGCCCAGCTGCTGGAGCCGCTCGGCCCGACGGTCGCGCCGCCGGGGTCGTTCAACAACGAGCTGGGCCACCCCTGGACGGCGTTGCGGGCGGACGCCTCCACCCGGCAACTGGTGCTGGAGCTGTCCGCGCGCGGGCCCGGCCACATCGCCGAGCTGGCCGCCATCGCGCCGCCGCGGATCGGGGTCGTGCTCAACGTCGGCACCGCACACGTCGGCGAGTTCGGCTCGCGCGAGGGCATCGCCAAAGGCAAGGGCGAGCTCGTCGAGGCACTGCCGAGCGCGGAAGACGGCGGTGTCGCCGTCCTGAACCTCGATGACCCGTACGTCGCGGCCATGGCGAGCCGCACGACCGCGCGGGTGGTGTTCGTCGGCGAGAGCGCGTCCGCGCAGGTCCGCGCCGCGGACATCACCCTCGACGACGAGGCACGCGCGTCGTTCCGCCTGATCACCCCGGACGGCGAGGCGCCGGTGAAGCTGCCGCTCTACGGCGAGCACCATGTCGGCAACGCGCTCAGCGCCGCCGCCGTGGCACTGGAAATGGGCTCCACGACCGAAGAGGTCGCCGCCCGCCTGTCGAACCTCGAGCGGCGCTCGGACCGCCGTATGGAGGTCACCACCCGCGCCGACGGCGTCACGGTGCTCAACGACTCGTTCAACGCCAGCCCCGAGTCGATGCGGGCCGCGCTCAAGGCACTCGCGTCGATGAGCACGCAGCGCCGGTCCTGGGCCGTGCTCGGCGTAATGGGCGACCTCGGCGAAGACTCGGTGACGGCGCACGACGGCATCGGAAGGCTTGTCGTCCGGCTCAACATCGACAAGCTCGTGGTCATCGGTCAGGCCGCCGCGGCCACGCATCAGGGCGCCCAGCAGGAGGGCTCCTGGGGTGAGGAGTCGGTACTGGTACCCGACGTCGAGGCCGCCATCGCCCTGCTGCATGATCAGCTCCGCGCGGGCGACGTGGTGCTGGTGAAGGCGTCCAAGGCCGCCGCGTTGTGGCGGGTGGCGGACGCCGTCCTCGCCTCCCCTGCAACGATCGCAGATTCCCCTGTAGTACCCCCTTCCCCCTCTCAAGAACGCTCGAACGGTGGTGACGCGTGATCAGCATCCTGATCGCGGCCGCGGCGGGCCTGCTGGTCTCCATCCTCCTCACTCCCTATCTGATCCGGGTCTTCTCCCGGCAGGGCTTCGGCCAGGAGATCCGGGAGGAAGGACCGCAGGGACACAAATCCAAACGCGGTACCCCGACGATGGGCGGTGTCGCGATCATCGTCGCGATGGTCGTCGGGTATTTCGTGGCTCATCTGATCAGTTCGCTCAGTGGTAGCAACGGCACCGGCGGCCCGTCCGCGTCGGGGCTGCTGGTCCTCGCGCTGGCGGTGGGTCTCGGGATCGTCGGGTTCCTCGACGACTTCATCAAGATCCGCAAGCAGCGCAACCTCGGGCTGAACAAGACCGCGAAACTGGTCGGCCAGCTGGTGGTCACGATCGGCTTCGCGATCCTGGCGTTGCAGTTCGCCGACGAGCGCGGGCTGACCCCGGCGTCGGAGAGCCTGTCCTACGTGCGGGACCTCGCGCTGATCACCTTCCCGTCGGTGTTCTTCGTGATCTTCTGCTACATCGTCATCTCGGGCTGGTCGAACGCGGTGAACTTCACCGACGGCCTCGACGGTCTCGCCGGCGGCACCGCGGCGATGGTGCTGGCGACCTACGTCGTCATCGCCTTCTGGCAGACCCGCCTTTCGTGCGCGGTCACCCCGCAGGCCGCCTGCTACGACGTCCGTGACCCGCTCGACCTGGCCGTGGTGGCCGCCGCGGCGACCGGCGCCTGTGTCGGGTTCCTCTGGTGGAACGCGGCCCCGGCGAAGATCTTCATGGGTGACACCGGATCGCTGGCCCTCGGTGGCCTCGTCGCCGGTCTGTCGATGACCACCCGCACCGAACTGCTCGCCATCGTCATCGGCGGTCTGTTCATGGTCGAGATGATCTCGGTGGTCGCGCAGATCGCGGTGTTCCGCACGACCCGGCGACGGCTGTTCCGGATGGCCCCGTTCCATCACCACTTCGAACTCGCGGGCTGGGCGGAGACCACGGTCATCATCCGGTTCTGGCTGCTCTCGGCCATCTGCTGCATGTTCGGTCTCGGCCTGTTCTACAGCGAACAGCTCGGTCTCGGAGGTTAAGCGGTGGATCTCGCCGGTCGTCACGTCCTCGTCGCCGGTGCCGGGGTCACCGGCAAGTCGATCGTCCCCGTCCTGCTGGACCAGGGCGCGCGGGTCACCGTCACCGACGGCGACGCCGGACGACTGGCGGAGCTCGAAGGCCTCGGTGCCGAACTGGTGCCGGGCCTTTCGGAGCCACCCGAAGGTGTCGAGCTGGTCGTGACCAGCCCCGGCTGGCGGCCGACGTCGCCGTTGCTGGTGGCGGCGGCCGAGGCGGGGATCGAGGTGATCGGCGACGTCGAGCTGGCCTGGCGCGTCGGGCAGCTGCGTGACAAGCCGCCGGTCTGGCTCGCGATCACCGGGACCAATGGCAAGACCACCACGGTCGGGATGCTGGAGTCGATCCTGCGTGCCGCCGGGGTCGACGCCGTGGCCTGCGGGAACGTCGGGTTCGCGGTGCTGGACGCGGTCCGCGCCGGGCACGAGGTGCTCGCCGTGGAGTTGTCGAGCTACCAGCTGCATTGGTCGTCCACGCTGGCCCCGCACGCCTCGGTGGTGCTGAACCTGGCCGAGGACCACCTCGACTGGCACGGCTCGATGGAGGAGTACGCGGCCGCGAAGGGCCGCGTCCACGCCCACTCACGGAACGTGGTGCACAACCTCCAGGTGGAATGGTCCGCCCGGCTCGCCGACGAGCACGCGCCCGCGGACGCCCGCCGGGTCGCCTTCGGCATGGACACCCCACGCCCCGGCGAACTCGGGATCGTGGAGGACCTGCTGGTCGACCGCGCCTTCGTCGCCGACCCGGCGACCAGCGCCGACGAACTAGGCACGCTGGCCGACGTCCGCCCCGCCGGTCCGCACAACGTCTCCAACGCGCTCGCCGCGGCCGCGCTGGCCCGCGCGTACGGCGTCAGCGGCGAGGACGTCGCCAAGGGCCTGCGCGAGTACCGGCCCGCCCCGCACCGGGCCGAGGAGATCGGTGAGATCGACGGCGTCCGGTACATCAACGACTCCAAGGCGACCAATCCGCACGCGGCGAGTGGCTCGCTGCGCGCGCATCTGAACGTCGTCTGGATCGCCGGTGGCCAGCTCAAGGGCACTTCCGTGGACGAACTGGTCGCCTCGATCGCCGGCAGGCTGCGCGGAGTCGTGCTGTTCGGCGTCGATTCACCCGTGATCGCCGCCGCTGTTGCGCGACACGCGCCGGATGTCCCGGTCAACAGCCTCCTTCCGGGTGACGATGACCTCATGACTGCGGCGGTGAAGGCGGCCCGCGCCCTGGCGCGCCCCGGAGATGTGGTGCTGCTGGCCCCCGCCGCGGCGTCGTTGGACATGTTCTCGAGCTACGGCGCGCGCGGCGACGCGTTCGCGAGCGCGGTCCGTGTCCTGCGCGACGGTGCGGGGGAGACCAGTGACGGCGGTTGAGGAAAGAAAGGGAGAGCCCGCCCCACGGCAGCGCAAGCCTCGTGAGGGGCGTGAACGCAAGGAAAGCCCGTTCGTCGCCTTCCGCACCGCGCTGACGGCGTGGCTTTCGCGGCCGCTCGCCTCGTTCCACCTGGTGCTGGCGCTCACCGGCGTGCTCACCGTGATCGGCATCGTGATGGTGCTGTCCGCGTCCTCGGTCGCCTCGTACGACCCGAAGACCGGCACCGGCGTGTACGCGCAGTTCAGCAAGCACATCATGTTCGTCGGGATCGGCGCCGCGGTGTTCTGGGTCGGGCTGCGGATACCGCTGGAACGCGTCCGGCGGCTGTCGGCGACGGCGACCGTGGTCTGCCTCGGGCTGCTCGTGCTGGTGCTGACCCCGCTCGGGTCGACGGTCAACGGCTCCCAGGGCTGGTTCAGGCTCGGCGGGTTGGCGTTCCAGCCGGTCGAGGCCGCCAAGGTCGCGCTGGCCTTCTGGGGCGCGCACATCCTGGTGATCAAATACAACATCATCAACCAGTGGCGGCATCTGCTCGTCCCGCTCGTGCCGATCGCGCTCCTGATGTTCGCGCTGGTCATGATGCAACCCGACCTCGGTGGCACGATCACCCTCGCGGTGGTGCTGCTGGCCCTGCTGTGGTTCGCGGGCGCGCCGAAACGGTTGTTCGGTGTCCTCCTCGCGGGTGGTCTCGTCGGGGTGCTGGTGCTGGCCATCATCGAGCCGTACCGGCTCGCACGGGTCTTGTCGTTCGTCTCCGGTGACCCGGACACCAGCGCGGACGGCTTCCAGGCCAACCAGGCCAAACTCGCGCTCGCCGACGGCGGGCTGTTCGGCAAGGGCCTCGGCCAGGGCCAATCCAACTGGGGCTACCTGCCGAACGTGCAGAACGACTTCATCTTCGCCCTGATCGGCGAGGAACTCGGCTTCATCGGCTGCGCGGTGGTGCTCGGGCTGTTCGCCGGGGTCGCCATCGTGGGCCTGCGGATCGCCACCCGCAACCTCGACCCGTGGATCCGGATCGTCGCCGGCACGCTGACCGTTTTCCTGGTCGCGCAGGCGGGTATCAACATCGGGTACGTCGTCGGCCTGCTGCCGGTCACCGGGGTCACGCTGCCGTTGATCTCCTACGGCGGGACGTCGCTGGTGATCACCATGCTCATCATGGGGATCCTCGCCAACGCCGCCCGGCACGAACCGGAGGCGGTGGCCGCACTGCGTTCGCAGGGGCCGGGTAAATTCGGACGCCTGCTGAGGCTTCCCGCGCCCGAGCCGTACCGCCCGCCCGCCAAGCGCAAGGGCACCGCGGCCAGGAGCGTCGCCGCCAAGGCGGCGAGGCCAGCGCCGAGGACGGCGAGGCCGTCGCCCGCTCAGGAGCGGCGCCGCTCGGTGCGGGAACCCGGCAGGAGGACGGCCGCGCGAACGGCAGTGAACCGCGGTACCGCGAAACGGGGTACCGCAAACCGGAGAGGTCATAGGTGAACAACCCCGTCAAGGGTGCCGAGAGATCCGCCGCGGGCAAGGCGCCGGTGGTCGTGGTCGCCGGCGGTGGCACCGCAGGACACATCGAGCCCGCACTCGCGCTCGCCGACGCGGTGATGCGCCTGCGTCCCGACGCGACGGTGATCGCGCTGGGGACCGAGCGCGGACTGGAGAACAAGCTCGTCCCGGCGCGCGGCTACCCGCTGGAGCTGATCCCGCCGGTGCCGATGCCGCGCAAGCCGACGCCTGAGCTGCTGAAGATGCCGATGAAGGTCCGCGACTCGGTCAAGCGCACCCGGGAAATCCTGGAGCGCGTCGGCGCGGACGTCGTCGTCGGCTTCGGTGGTTACGTCGCGCTCCCGGCGTACCTCGCCGCGCGCGGGCGCACGCCGATCGTGGTGCACGAGGCCAACGAGAAGCCGGGACTGGCGAACAAGGTCGGCGCGCGGTTCGCCGTTCGCGTCGCCGTCGCAGTCCCGGGGACACCGCTGGCGAAGGCCGAGGTCATCGGCATCCCGCTGCGCCGCTCCATCACTTCGCTCGACAGGGCCGCGCTGCGCGCCGAAGCCCGCGAGTTCTTCGGGCTCGACCCCGACGCCCCGACGTTGCTGGTCTTTGGTGGCTCGCAGGGCGCGGTGTCGATCAACGGCGCCGTCTCCGGCGCGGCCAAGGAGTTCGCGGACGCCGGTGTCGGTGTCCTGCACGCACACGGACCGAAGAACACGCTGGTCGTCCAGGAGTTCCCCGGGAAGCCCGCCTATGTGCCGGTGCCGTACCTGGAGCGCATGGACCTGGCCTACGCCGCCGCCGACGCGGTGCTGTGCCGCTCCGGCGCGATGACCGTCGCCGAGGTCTCCGCCGTCGGCCTGCCCGCGGTGTTCGTCCCGCTGCCGTACGGCAACGGCGAACAGGCGGTCAACGCCCGGCCCGCGGTCGACGCGGGTGCCGGGCTGATGGTGGACGACGCCGACCTCACCGCCGCCAAGGTCGCGGAACTGGTGATCCCGCTGGTCTCCGACGCCGACCGGATCGCGAAGATGAGTGCCGCCGCGGTCGGTCTCGGCCACCGCGAGGCCGACGAGACCCTTGCCAAGATCGTGCTGGAGGCCGCTGGTGCCTGATCAACTCCCCGACACGCTCAGGCGTGCCCATCTGATCGGGATCGGCGGCGCCGGGATGAGCGGTATCGCCCGCATCCTGCTGGCCCGCGGGGTCCAGGTCTCCGGTTCCGACGCCAAGGAGTCGCGCGCTTTCCTGTCGCTGCGTGCCCAGGGCGCCGAGATCGCCGTCGGCCAGCGCGCCGAGAACCTCGACGCGTTCCCCGAGGGTCCGTCCTCGGTGATCGTGTCGACCGCGATCAAGGAGGACAACCCGGAACTGGCGGCCGCGCGGGAACGCGGGATCACCGTGCTGCACCGCGCGCAGGCGCTGGCCGGGCTGATGGAGGGCCACCGCGTCGCGTGCATCGCCGGGACACACGGCAAGACGTCGACGACGTCGATGCTGACCGTCGCGCTGATGCACTGCCACCTCGATCCGTCGTTCGCCATCGGCGGCGACCTCAACGAGTCGGGCGCGAACGCGCACCACGGCGAGGGCGGCGTCTTCGTCGCCGAGGCTGACGAGAGCGACGGGTCGTTCCTGGCCTACTCGCCGTCGGTCGCCGTGGTCACCAACGTCGAGCCGGACCACCTGGACCACCACGGCACGGCCGAGGCGTACGTCTCGGTGTTCACCGACTTCCTCGGCCGGATCGAGCCGGGCGGGCTGCTCATCGTCTGCGGCGACGACGAGGGCGCCGACAGGCTGGGCACGCAGGCGGAGGAACGCGGCATCCGCGTTCGCCGCTACGGGCGTTCGGTCACCGGCACGGACGACGCCAAGATCATGGACTTCGCACCTGCTCCCGACGGTGGCATCGTCCGGATCTCCTTGCAGGGCAAGGAAATCGACCTCCGCGTCGCGGTGCCGGGCGAACATATGGCGCTGAACGCGCTCGCCGCGCTGCTGGCCGGGATCGAGCTGGGCGCGCCCGCCGAAGGACTGGCCGAAGGGCTCGCCGCGTTCGGCGGCGTCCGGCGGCGGTTCGAGTTCAAGGGCCGCTCGGGCGACGTCCGGGTGTACGACGACTACGCGCACCACCCGACCGAGGTCGACGCGCAGCTGCGCGCGGTGCGGACGGCCGCCGGGTCGGGGCGGGTCATCGTGGTCTTCCAGCCGCATCTGTACTCGCGCACGAAGACGTTCTCGACGGAGTTCGCGGCCGCGCTGTCGCTGGCCGACGAGGTCGTCGTGCTGGACGTCTTCGGTGCCCGCGAGAAACCGGAACCCGGCGTGAGCGGCGCGCTCATCGCCGATCAGATCTCCGGTGCCACCGTGCACTACCAGCCCGCGTTCGACGTCGCGGCGAAGCTCGCGGCGGATCTGGTCAAACCCGGCGACCTGCTGGTGACCATGGGCGCCGGCGACGTCACGCAGCTCGGCCCGGAGATCCTGGCCGAGCTGGACCGGCGGGCAGGCTAGCCATGACATCGGCCGGCGGGCAGCCATGACACAGACCGGGGAACGCCGCCGCCCGGCCGAACCCGGTCGGCGTCCGAGCAGGGACCGGGCCGAACGGGCTCAACGGGCGAAGGCCCGGCGCGGCAGGCGGTCCGCCCAGGACCGTCGTCGCATCACCCGGCCGGTCAAGCGCAAGGAGATGCGGCGGCGCTGGGTCGCGGTGCTTTCGGTGCTGACCGTCGTCGCCCTCGTCTACCTGCTGTGGTTCAGCTCGATGCTGGGCGTGCAGCAGGTGGACGTCGTCGGGGCGAATTCCGTGCCGGCGGACCAGATCCGGACCGCGGCGGCGGTGCCGGACCAGAAACCGATGCTGCGCCTGGACACCGACGAGATCCGCGACCGGGTGGCGGAGATGCCCGGCATCGCCACCGTCGACGTCTCCCGGTCCTGGCCGAGCACGCTCGAGATCACCGTGACCGAACGCGCCGCGATCGCGTTCTTCGACAGCGGGCCCGGCGGCGACGGCATGCACCTCGTCGACGGCGGGGGCGTGGTGTTCAAGACCGTCAAGGAGCGGCCTTCGGGGCTGCCCGAGCTGAAGCTGCCGCTGGTGTCGGCCGACGACCCGGTGACCCGCGCGGTGACCGGCGTCCTCGGCGTGATCCCGCAGCAGTTGCTGAAGCAGGTCACGACCGCGACGGCGAAGACGCCCGGCAGTGTCGAGTTCGTGCTGGCCGACGGGAAGACGGTGCGCTGGGGGACCTCGGCCGACACTGAACGCAAGGCGAAGGTCCTCGCCGCGCTTCTCACCCGCGAGGGCAAGGTCTTCGACGTCTCCGCCCCCGACTTACCCACCGTCTCCTGACGCGTTTCGGCACCTACTTGCGGTGGTTCGCGTCGCCAACTACCGCAAGTAGGTGCCGAAACGCGGTCTCTGGCGCGCGACCGGCCGGGTGCGGATGACCCCAATGCCACATTGGGGTCACTGAGCGCCTCCAATGCCACATTGGGGACCTCCGAACCCTCCCGACGGTGCCCCAGGCCCCCGCAACTCGGCACCTACTTGCGGTGGTTCGTGCTGCCAACTACCGCAAGTAGGTGCCGAAACGCGGTGGTGGGGAGGGCGTCAGGGGGTGACGAGGGCTTCGATGCCGTCCAGCAGGCGCTCCAGGCCGAACGTGAAGGTCTCGTCGGCGGCTTCGCAGGTCTCCGCGTCGTAACCCCCGCTTTCCCAGATCCGGGTCATCGCCGGATGCCGCTCCACGTCGAAGTACTTCTCCCAGAACACCGACCGCTGCCCCCACCAGGCGTCGGTCGACTGCCCGGTCTGCTGCTCGACCTGGGTCGTCTCGGCCGAAAGCGCCGCGTTCGCCTGGACGTAGATCTCGATGCTGTTCGCGGCCGCGGCCGCCTCGCGCGGCGCCAGCCCGATGTCCGACACCGCCGCGATCAGGTACTCCTGGCCCGCCATCAGCCCTGGTCCGAGCACCGGCCGCACCATCGACGTCGAGCGCAGCCACGGATGCGCCCGGAACACGGCCAGGGTGCGCTCGGCGTAGAGCCGCACCTGCTCGCGCCAGCCGTCCGGCCGGGGATCGCCGGGGCCGGGGAGGTCACGCGCGGCGAGTACCGAGTCCACCATGAGGTCCAGCAGTTCCGTCTTGCCGGGGACGTAGGTGTAGAGCGTCATCGTGCCGACGTCGAGTTCCTTGGCGATCTGGCTCATCGACACGGTCGCCTCGCCCGCGCTGTCGGCGAGCGCGACGGCGGTGGAGATCACCTGGTCGAGGGTCAGTTTCGGCTTCCGCCCCCTGGACGGCTGCCGGGCTTCGCCGCGGTCACGCCACAACAGATCGAGGCTGCGCTCGAGGTCCATCCACACTCCACTCGGCCGAGAACTGGATTCTACATTCTCGTATGGGGTACGGTTAACCATTCCCGTAGGACGTACGAAAAGGAGTGGGGAATCGTGACGATCCTGGTGACCGGTGCGACCGGAAACGTCGGCAGGCTGCTGGTCGACGAACTGGTGAAGGCCGGAGCGCCGGTGCGGGCTCTGACCGTCAACCCGGTGAAGGCGGCCCTGCCGGAGCAGGTGGAGGTCGCCAAGGGTTTCCTGGGCAAGCCGGAGACGCTGCCGGAAGCCCTGAAGGGCATCGACACCGTGTACCTGGCGCCGCGGGCGGACACGGTGGACGACTTCGTGAAGCTGGCGAAGGAGGCCGGAGTGCGCCGGGTGGTGGCGCTGTCGGGCAGCAACGCCGATGACCCGGAGGAGAACTCGAGCGGCGTGGAGTTCGCGATCATCGAGAAGGCGGTCCAGGAGGCAGGCTTCGACTGGACGTTCCTGCGGCCGGGTGCGTTCATGATGAACACCCTCGGCTGGGCGGAGACGATCAAGGCCGAGCGCGTGGTCCGCGAGGCCTACGCCGAAGCGCGGATGACGCCGATCGACCTCGGGGACATCGCCGCCGTCGCGGCGCACGTCATCCTGACCGAGGGGCACGTCGGCAAGAAGCACGTCCTGAGCGGGCCGGCGGCGATCAGCCAGCGCGAACAGGTCGCCGCCATCTCGGCCGCGCTCGGCGAAGAGGTCGTCTTCCAGGAACTCACCCGGGAAGAGGCGAACAAGCAGTGGACCGACGCCGGGATCCCGACGGAGATCGCCGAGTGGCTGCTCAACGGCTTCGCGTACTTCACCGAGAACCCGGACACGCCGACGGGCGTCGTCCAGGAACTCACCGGACGGCCCGGTGTCACCTACGCGGAGTGGGCGGCGGCGAACGTCGAAGCGTTCCGCTGAGCCGCACGCGAGTTCCGGCTAGGAGCACGCGAGATACGAGTTAGCGCGCCCGGCGGGGGAGGCGGGTCGGCAGCGGCGCACCACGCGGCGGCCGGTCCGCCGTCGCCGGAGCGGGCGGCTGGGGTGGCGGGGACGACCGCTGGGGCTGGGGCAGTGGAGGCGGCGCCTGCGACTCACGGGGCCACGCGGGGGTGATCATCGCCTGCGCCCCGACCCGGCGGACCGGCAGCCCGTGCGCCTCACGTGCGGGCAGGCCGGGCCAGATCTCGCCCGCCTCCTTCGCGGCGTCGCGGATCGCGGTGCCGTCGAGCGAGGTGTGCGTCTCTTCGATGTCCCGGTCGAGCCACTGGACGACGAACTCCAGCGGTCCGGCTGGCGGCAGCGGCCACAGGAAGATCTCGTGGTCGACGTGGAACGACGTGCCGCCCAGCCCCCGCGCGCGCAGCACCGGCTGATCCGGTT
The DNA here is from genome assembly GCF_046269425.1 of Amycolatopsis sp. cmx-11-12. Taxonomy (NCBI): domain Bacteria; kingdom Bacillati; phylum Actinomycetota; class Actinomycetes; order Pseudonocardiales; family Pseudonocardiaceae; genus Amycolatopsis; species Amycolatopsis sp. cmx-11-12. The sequence continues at coordinate 127,436 of NZ_JADNQM010000008.1, forward strand.
TCGACGCGGACGGCACGGAGATGGTCTCCGAACTGGCCCGGCTGCCGTCAGGGAAGAGCACCCCGACGAGCAGCGCGTTGTAGTCCGGGACCCGGCGGTGGTCGATCAGGCCTTCGCCGGGCTCGTCCAGCAGGAGATCCCGCGAGTACACCGACAGCTGGAAGGACACCGCCTCCGGCCACACCTCGATGCCGCGCAGCGCCACGATGGTCCGTTCGGCGCGGCCGAGCGGCATCGACCAGGGCAGGATCGCCGGGACGATGTACTCGTGCGGCGAGTCCACCCAAGGGCGGCCGTTGTAGCCGAACAGTTCCTGTTCCGGCACCGGGAACAGGGGGCGACCGCGCGGACCGTCCGTGAAGAAGCTCATCGCGGACCGGGTGGGGCGAACCTGGCCGACACGCCGCTCACGCCGTCGAAGACCACCATGCGGTTCACGGTATCCGATGACCGGGCCGGTACTGAACGGTTTCAGCGCACCTTTCGCGTCACCCGAAGCCCCTGAGCTTCACTTTCGAGCCCTTCGGCACCTTGGTGCCCGGCTGCGGATCCTGTTGCAGGACGAAGTCGAAACCACCGTTTCCACCGCCGTGGCCATTGCCGTTTCCGCGACCCTCACGGTCGGGTTCCAGACCCGCCTGTTTCAGGATCTGGATCGCCTCTTCCATCCGCTTGAACGTCACGTTCGGTACTTCGACGGCGTTCGAAACGAACACCCCGATCCGGCGATTGCTCGCCTTGCCGCCGCCCTTCGGGTCGGTGCGGACCACCTGGCCGGCGGCGAACTGGTCGGAGAACTCCTCGCCCGCCTGGAACGGCTGGAAGCCCGCCTGCTGCAGGATCGCGAACGCGGCGTCCTTGGCCTGGCCCGTGACGTCCGGGACCGGCGGCAGCGGTTCGGGGCCCTTGGACAGGACGATCGTCACCTGTCCGCCGATGTTCAGCTGCGAACCGGGGCTCGGGTCGACGCGGATCACCTTGTTCTTGGCGACGTCGCTGAACTCCTGCTCACCCTGGACCGGGGTCAGCTGCGCGGCCTTGATCGCCGTCTCGGCGTCCTGCTGGCTCGTCCCGGCCTGGATGTCCGGCACGATCGGACGGCCCTTGGACAGCACGACGTTGACCGTGGCGCCCGGCGCGAGCGAGGTGCCCGCCGCCGGGTCGGACCGGATCACCGTGTGCTGCGCGGCGGTGTCGCTGTACTCCTCGGTGTAGGCGGGGGTCAGCTTCGCCGACCGGAGCGCGTCCCCGGCGGCGGCCTGGTTCATCCCGGCCAGTTTCGGCACGGAGGACGAGTTCGGGCCGGTGTCGTTGAGGATGAACGCGAACGCGCCGATCAGGCCGCCGAGGATCACCACGGCGGCCGCGATCATCAGGTAGAGGCGTTTGCGCGACTGGGGCTGGTCGTCGTCCGCGAGCGGTTTGGGCCGCGGGGGCGGCGTCCGGGGCGGCTGGGCGGCGGGCGGCTGCGGCTCCCGGTGCAGCGCCTGCGTTCCGCGCGGTCCGGTGACCGGCATGGTCGCTTCGGCGACCGGGGTCAGCACCGTGGTCGCCATGGCGGGGTTCACCGCCGGGACGGCGGGGATGCCGGGGGTGGTGCGCTCCGCGTCGGTCTCCCGGTCGGCGTCCGGCGGCAGCGGCACGGGTACCGGGACCGCCGGGATGCCGAGGACGGTGCGCAGATGGTTCAGCTCGGCGAGGAACACCGCGGCGTCGGCCGGGCGCTGCCCGGGGTCGCGGCGGGTGGCGCGCAGGATCAGCTCGTCCAGTAGCGGCGGGATCCCCTGCCGCAGTTCGCTCGGGCGCGGGACGTCGTCGTTGACGTGCCGGTACGCCACCGAGATGGCGGTGTCGCCGGTGTAAGGCGCTCGCCCGGTGAGCATTTCGTAGAGCAGGATCCCGGTCGAGTAGACGTCGCCCCTCGAGGTGGTCGCGCCGGTGGCGACCTGTTCGGGCGAGACGTAGGCGACCGTGCCGAGGATGACGCTCGAACTCGTGGTGCCCGCGCTCGCGATCGCGCGGACCAGGCCGAAGTCGCCCACCTTGACCACGCCACCCGAAAGCGCGGTGCCGCCGCGGCCGATGAGCACGTTCTCCGGTTTGACGTCGCGGTGCACCAGTCCGGCGGCGTGCGCCGCGGCCAGCGCGGACAGCACCGGCTCGGTGATGCTCAGCGCGAGTGCGACGTCCAGCGGGCCGCGTTCGGAGAGCAGTTCGCGCAGGGTGCCGCCGTCGACGAGTTCCATGACCAGGAACGCGCGGCCGGACTCCTCGCCGCCTGGGGTGTCGAAGCCCTGGTCGTGCACCGCCACCACGTGCGGATGGTGCAGCCGGGCCGCCGAGCGGGCCTCCCGTTCGAAGCGCTCGACGAACGACCTGTCGTCGGCGAAGCGCGGGTCCATGATCTTGATGGCGACCTGGCGGTCCAGGCGGGTGTCGACGCCGCGGTACACCGACGACATCCCGCCGCGCGCGAGCAGCTTGTCCACCCGGTAGCGGCCCTCGAGCAGAGTGCCCACCAGAGTGGGGTCCGTGCGTGTCACGGCTATGGATCGTACGGAAGTGCCCATGTTCTGATGCACGTGACCTGGCTCGCCGAGGATCACGATTTCCGTCATCTCCTCGAATCGGCGGTATGGGTGACCGTGTAGGCACTCTCCGTCATGCCCAAGTCGTCACCCGTGCGTACTAGCGGAGCGGGAGACGGAATGTGGCACAGTGTCACCTGTGAGTGGTATTCCCGTCGCCGACGACGTTCTCGGTGCAGATGTGGCTGTTCTCCCGCTTCCGGAGGTCGCGACCGCGCTGAACATTTCGGCCAACAAGGTCCGCCAGATGCTGCGTGACGGTCACCTGATCGCCGTCCGGCGCAAGGGCGAGCTGTACGTCCCGGCCGCGTTCCTGGTGAAGGACGGCGTGGTCAAGGGCCTGGCGGGCACCATCACCGTGCTCGCGGACTCCGGCTTCAGCCGGACGGAGATGCTGCGCTGGCTCTTCGCCGAGGACGACACCCTGCCGGGGGCCACCCCGGTCAACGCGCTCCGCACCAGCCACGGCACCGAGGTCAAGCGGCGCGCGCAGGCGATGGCGTTCTAGCCGTCCTGACCAGGGCATACGTCGCGGCCGCGAGCAGCTGGCAGCCCGCCGCGACGGTTACGGAGAGTGCGCTCAACGGTCCCGCGGCCGCGGCACCCGCCGCGTGTCCGGCGGCCGCGAGCAGGAAGCTCGCGGCACAGCAGGCCGGTCCTGAACGCTATGAACGGGCCGTTCCTTGCAAAATTTGCAAGGAACGGCCCGTTCATAGCACGCGGGAAGCGGGACTCAGCCCTGTTTGTCCCGCCACTGGATCCACGAGCGCAGTTTGTCGAGGTTGTAGTCCGGCCCGCCGGTCGCCACGGTGAACAGCGAGACGCCCTGCTCCAGCAGCTTCGGACCCAGCTCCTCGGGCTCGCCCTCGACGGCGACCGAACGCTCGATCTCCTTCGGGTCCCGGCCGACGTCGGCGCAGTGCTGGTCGAGGATCTTGACCTTGCGCTCGACGACCTCCGGGTCGCCGAAGCCGTGCCAGATGTCGGCGTGCTTCGCGACCAGGCGCAGTGTCTTCTTCTCGCCGCCGCCACCGATCAGCACCGGGATGTCCCGGACCGGCTGCGGGTTCAGCTTCCCGAGCCTGCTCTCGATCCGGGGGAGCGCCTCGGCGAGGTTGTCGAGCCGCCCGCCCGCGGTGCCGAACTCGTAGCCGTACTCGACGTAGTCCTTCTCGAACCAGCCGGAGCCGATGCCGAGGATCAGCCGTCCGTCGGAGATGTTGTCGACGGTGCGGGCCATGTCGGCCAGCAGTTCGGGATTGCGGTAGCTGTTGCACGTCACCAGCGCGCCGATCTCGACCCGTGACGTGGACTCCGCCCAGGCGCCCAGCATGGTCCAGCACTCGTAGTGCAGGCCCTCGGGCTCGCCGAAGAGCGGGTAGAAGTGGTCCCAGTTGAACACGATGTCCACACCGAGGTCTTCGGCCTCCGAAGCCGCCCGGCGGATGGTCTTGTATTCGGCGTGCTGCGGCTGCAACTGGACGCCGATCCGGATCTTCCTGTTCGAAGCAGTGGTCATATTGGAAGCCTAAGCCTGGAGTTGCTCCACGCGCTCGTCAGTAATTTCGGCAGGGCGACGGCCGCGCGACGACGGCGGGGGACGACGGCGCGGGTGTTCAGCACGTCATAACCGAGGGCGACGATCTCGTCGAGAATGCCTTCGTAGAGTACGAGCGCGGTCCGCACGCAGTCCCGGGATTCCTCGCGCAGCAACGGGATTCCCGCTTCGGCCCGGCGGTACACCGCCCGGTTGCGCGCCACCGCCACGGCGAGCGCGCGCCGCACCCGCCGGTCCGGCAGACCGCGGGCGCGCGACCATTCGAGCAGTTCGCGGTCGACGCCGAACGCCGCGAGTTCCTCGGTGGGCAGGTACAGCCGCCCCCGGTCGAGGTCCTCGCCGATGTCGCGCAGGAAGTTGGTCAGCTGGAACGCCTCGCCCAGCGCGGCGGCACCGGGTTCGGCGTCGGGGGTCGGGACGACGGTGCCGAAGACCGGCAGCATCTGGAGGCCGATCACCTCGGCCGAACCGTGGATGTAGTCCTTGAGGTCGGCGTAGGTCGCGTACTCGGTGATCTTGAGGTCCATCGCCATGGACCGCAGGAACGCGTCGAACAGGTCGCGGTCCAGGTCGTGGCGCCGCACGGTGTCGGCGAGCGCGGCCAGCACCGGATCGGACGGTGTGCCGCCGTCGAAGACCTGCCCGACCCGTCCGGCGACCTCGTCGAGCGCGAACGCAGGATCGGTGCCGGGCGCGGGATTGTCGACCAGTTCGTCCGCCATCCGCGCGAAGCCGTATAGCGCGTGCGCGAACGGGCGCGTTCGCGACGGCAGCAGCCGGGTCGCGAGGAAGAAGGTGCGGCCGTAGTGGGCGTTGATGCGGCGGCATTCGGTGTACGCCGCCCGCAACGCCGGTTCGGTGATGCCCGCGGCGTCGAGTTCGTTCATCGGCCGGTGACCCTTCCCGCCGCGAGCCTGCCGGAGATCACCACCGGCGGGATACCGACGCCCGGCGTGGTCCCGCAGCCCGCCAGCACGACGTTTTCCGCCGCCCGCACCAGGTTTCCCGGCCGGAACGGGCCGGTCTGGGCGAAGGTGTGCGCGAGCGAGAACGGGGTGCCCGCGGTGAGGCCGCGCTCCGCCCAGCCCGCCGGGGTGATCGTCTCGTCGACGGCGAAATCGTCCGCGAACCCGGTGAGGCCGCGCTTTTCCAGTGTCCGCAGGAGTTCTTCGCGATAGGCGGGCCCGACCCGGCCCCAGTCGATCTTGCCACGGCGCAGGTTCGGCGCCGGGGCCAGCACCGAGATCACCTGGTCGCCGCCGGGGGCGAGCCCCGGTTCGGTCGCGGTCGGCCGGGTCACCAGCAGCGACGGATCGCTCATCAGCCTGCCCTCGCGGATGATCTCCGAGAACGTCTTTTCCCAGGCGTGGCCGAAGAAGATGGTGTGGTGGCTCAGTTCCGGCCATGATTTCGGCGCGTGCCCGTGCAGCACGACGGCCGACGGCGAGTACCGCAGCGGCAGCGGACGCCGGGGGCGGGCGCCGAGCAGCCGGTACGCGGTGCCGAGTTCGGTCGCGAGAACCACGGTGTCGCAAGGGATCCGCTCACCCGAGCGGGTCCGCACCGCACGCACCCGCGAGGAAACCCTTTCCAGCCAAGCGGCTTCGGTGCCGAACCGCAGTTCCGCACCGGCGCGTTCGGCCGCGCTCGTCATCGCCCGCGCGATCGCGCCCATCCCGCCCGCCGGGTAGTAGACCCCGCCGACGGTGTCCATGAAGGAGATGACGCCGTACGCGCCGATCGCGCGCGCCGGGTCGAGTCCCGCGTAGAGCGCCTGGAAGGAGAACAGGCGGCGCACCCGGTCGTCGCGCAGGAAGCCGCCGATCTTCGGGCCGAGCCGTCCGAAACCGCCCAGTGCGACCAGTTTCGCCAGTTCCGGGCGAACGAGGTCGAACGGGGAGTCGAAGTTCGCGCCGATGAAGTGGTCCTTCTGCACCGCGTACAACTCGGTGAGCCAGCGCCGCAGACGACGGTAGCCCTCGGCCTCGGCCGGGCCGGCGGCCGCGCGGATCTCGGCCTCCATCGCCGCCGCCTCGGTGTGCACGGCGATCGTGCTGCCGTCGGCGAACCGCGCGCGATAGGCCGGGTCGAGCCGGGTCAGGGTCAGGTTGTCCGCCAGGGATTCGCCGACCGCCGCGAAGGCCTCGTCGAGCAGTTCCGGCATGGTCAGCACGCTGGCACCGGTGTCGACGGTGTTGCCGCCGAAATCCGACTGACCGGCCCGGCCGCCGGGGGTCTTGTCCTGCTCCAGCAAGGTCACCCGGCGTCCGGCGCCGAGCAGGTGCAGCGTCGCCGACAGCCCGGCGAGCCCGCCACCGATCACCACCACGTGGTCACTCGGACCGGTGACGGTGCGCATCAGTACGTCCGCTGGGTCGCCTTGACGACCAGTCCGGTCAGCGCGGCGGGAGCGGGCTCGGCCAGGTGGGCGCGGTCCAGCGCCGCCATCGCGGACTCGGTGAGCTCGTCGATGCGGCGTTCCACGGCGTCGACAGCGCCGACGTCCTGTAGTGCTTCGCGCACGGTCTCGACGGCGTCTTCGGAGAGGTGCGCGTCGCCGATGGCGTCGGAGATGACCCGCGCCGCGGCGTCCTTGCCCTGCTCGGCCGCTCGCTGGAGACCCAGTGCGACCAGCAGTGTCCGCTTGCCTTCGCGCAGGTCGTCGCCGGCGGGTTTCCCGGTGACCGACGGGTCGCCGAACACGCCGAGCAGGTCGTCCCGCAGCTGGAACGCCACGCCGACCTCGTCGCCGAACTCGCGCAGCGTCGCGATCAGGGCGTCGTCGGCGCCACCGAGCGCGGCACCGAGGTGAAGCGGGCGCATGACGGTGTACGCGGCCGTCTTGAGCTTGCAGATGTGCAGCGCCGCCTCGGGGGAGGCGTCGCCGGTGGCCTGGGTGCGGACGTCGAGGTACTGCCCGGCGAGCACCTCGGTGCGCATCGCGCGCCACGCGGGCCGCGCCGCCGCGAGGGCCGCGGGCGGGAGCGGGGCCTCGCCGAACATGTCGTCGGCCCAGGCCAGCGCGAGGTCGCCGACCAGGACGGCGGTCGCGAGCCCGAACGTGCTCGGCGAACCCAGCCAGCCGCTGTCGGCGTGGAGCTTGGCGCCCGCGATGTGCACCGTCGGCGAACCGCGGCGCGAATCGGAGGAGTCGATGAGGTCGTCGTGGATCAGCGCGCACGCCTGGATCAGCTCCAGGCTGGCCACCGCCTGCAGCACGCCTTCGACGTCCGGCCCCGCCGGATCGCCGCCCGCGCCGCGCCAGCCCCACCACGCGAAAGTGGGACGCAGGCGTTTGCCGCCGCCCAGTACGAACCCGGCCAGGGCGTCGATCCCGGCTCCCACGCTCGGTTCGGTGCGGCGGATCTCGGCACCGGCGCGCTCGAGGAACCCGGCCAGCGCCCGCTCGACGTTGGCGGGCAGATCGGCGTCGTAGGCGGACGTGTCCATGAGCACATCCTCCGGGAAGGGCGCCGTCGTGACCCAGTCGGGTGGCGTGGAATGTGGCGAAACAGACGTCAGCCGCGGCCCTTGTCGCGCGCCCCCTTGTCGTAGTGCCGCTTCGCCCGCGCCCGGTTCCCGCAGTCCGACGAACTGCACCAGCGCCGCGACCGGTTGCGCGTGTGGTCGGTGAAGATCCAGCCGCATCCCGGCCCCTCGCATTCCCGGATCCGATCGAGGTCCCCGGACCGCAGTAGGTCCTCGGTCGCCAGCGCGAGAAAGTGCGGCAGCGCGGTGTCGTTCACCAGCGGAACCGTCCAGCGCAGCGGCAAGGACGGCGCGAGTTCGGCGTGCCGATACGCGGAGACCAGCGACTTCCGCAGTGGCCCGACGTCCGGCGGGTCCGACACGAGCACCTGATAGAGCGTTTCGCGGAACGCCTTCACCGTCTCCAGGACGGCCTCGGAGATCTCCAGTCGCTTGTCACCCGCGCCGACCAGGACGACCCATTCGGACAGTCGCGTCGGAGCGGAAAGCCGGTCGTCCCGCCTGGCCGGATCACGCCGCCAGGACACGGTGTTGACCAGGTCCAGCGGCACGCTTCCGCCGATGCTGTCGTACCCGTCCCAGTGGCCGTCCACCGAATCCTCCTAATGGTCAAACTCAGTTTAGCTTGTTAGGGTCTGAGCTATGACAACGCTCCGGGGGTCCTATCTGGCCGGCGCTCGCGTCGGCCTCGGGTTGGGTGTCGCGTCCTTCGTTCTCGGTGTCACCTTCGGCGCCTACAGCCAGACCCTGAACTGGGGGATCGCGGCCCCGATCGTCGCGTCGATCATCGTGTTCTCCGGCTCGGCCCAGTTCGCGATGGCCACCGCGCTCGCGGGCGGCGGCAACCTCGCCGTCGCGGTCGGCGCCGCCGCCCTGATCAACGCCCGGTTCCTGCCGATGGGTGTCGCCGTCGCCAAGGACCTGCGCGGCGGGCGACTGCGCCGTGCGTGGGAGGGGCAGGCCGTCGTCGACGGTTCCTGGGTGGCCGCCCATCTCGGCGGAGGACGCTTCGACCGCGAGAAGCTCATCGGCTGCACGCTCGTCCAGTTACCCGCATGGGTGCTGGGCACGGTGCTCGGTGTCCTCGCCGCCCCGTCACCCGACATCGTCGCGCGCTTCGGGCTCGACGTCGTGTTCCCCGGCTTCTTCCTGATCCTGCTCATCGGCGAACTGCGCCGTTCCCGCGAGGCGGTCTGGACGGCGGCGCTCGCCGCCTGCCTCGCCGGGATCCTGGTGCTGTTCGTCCCGGTCGGGCTCGCGCTGATCGGCGCTTCGGCCGCCGCCCTCGTCGGATTGGGGGCCCGGCGATGACACTCTGGATCGCCATCGTCGTCGTCGCGCTGATCAGCATCGGGTTCAAGGCGGCGGGCCCGGCCCTGCTCGGCGACCGGGAACTGCCGCCCCGGCTGGCCGGGGTGATCGTGCTGCTCGCGCCCGCCCTGCTGGCCGGTCTGGTGCTCACCGACATCAGCGGCCCGGCCTGGACCGGGGTCGACTGGACGCTCTGCGCCGGGCTGGCCGCGATCGCGGTGACCTACGTGCTGCGCGTACCGGTGCTCGCCGCGATCCTCTGCGGGGTAGTCGTCACCGCCGCACTGCGCTTCCTGATCTAGCTCCAGAACGGGCCGCTCAACCCGGCCTGCTTGAAGTACGCGGCCGCCGCGGCAGGATCGCGACGCTGGTAACCGTGCTCGAGCCTGCCCTCGTACCAGCCGGCCGCGAGCCGCCACAACGTCGCGAGATCCAGGACATATCCCTTATCCTGTCCCGTTTCCGTCAGCCATCCGTCCACACAGGACTCACCACAGAACAGCCGCTGGTTGCCGCAGGTGTGCACGACGTCGTCCCACATCCGCGCCGCCGGGACCAGGAAGTGCGCGACCAGGTCACCCGTCGGTGGGGTCTGGTCGTTCACCATCAGTGCCTGCGGCTCGCCGCAACCACGGCAGCGCGTGGACACCAGCACCTCGGGTTCGGTCTTGACCAGATGCGGGATCGCGAACGCGTCCCACGCGCAGCCGCCCCACCAGAGCGTCCGTTCACCCATCACGGAGAACCCGAGCGGGATCGCCGCGAACGGATGCGCCATCACGACGTGCTCGCGGTCGTCGAGCACCAGATGCCGCTGCTCCGCGAGCCGGTGCAGCGCCTGTTTCGCCACCGCGAGCGACCCGTGGGCGGCGTCGGCCAGTTCCGGCGCCGTCGGCCGCCTCCCGTGCTCGGCGAACGCGCGGTAGACCGCGACGCGGACGTCTTCGTCCCAGCTGGTGTCGGCTTCGGCGCTCATGGTTTCAGAGTCTCCCCAGGTGGACGCTGCTCGGCAACCGCTCGCGAGTGGCTGAAGTCGCATGTCCATTGCCTGAGAGGGGGCTCCCAGCCAGCGGACTTTCCCCCTTAACATGGCGGTATGACGTCGGTGGTCGAGCGGTTGCAGGGTGATGGACCCGTGTTCTCCATCGAGTTCTTCCCGCCAAGGGACACGGCGGACGAGGCCGTGCTGTGGAAGTCGATCCGGGAACTCGAGCCGCTGGACCCGGCGTACATGTCGATCACCTACGGCGCCGGCGGCTCCAGCCGCGACGGCACGATCCGCAGCATCGCCCGCGTCGCCACCGAGACCACGCTGGTGCCGATGGCGCACCTCACCGCCGTGAACCACTCGGTCGCGGAACTGCGCAACGTCATCGGCTGGTACGCCGCGGTCGGCGTGCGGAACATCCTCGCGCTGCGGGGCGACCCGCCGGGCGACGTCTACGGCGACTGGGTCCCGCATCCGGACGGGCTCAACTACGCCGAGGAACTCGTCGAACTGGTGCGGTCCCTCGGCGACTTCTGCGTCGGCGTCTCGGCGTTCCCGTACGGCCACCCGAGGTCGGCGAACCTCGAAGCCGACACCGAGTACCTCGTGCGCAAGCTCCGCGCGGGCGCGGATTTCGCGATCGCGCAGCTGTTCTTCGAACCCGAGGACTTCCTCCGCCTGCGGGACCGGGTGGCGGCCACCGGCTGCGAGGCGCTGGTCATCCCCGGCATCATGCCGCTGACCACGCTGCGGACGCTGCACACGTCGATCAAGCTCTCCGGCGCGCCCGCGCCGCGGCGGCTGCTGGACCGGCTCGAACCGCTGGCCGACGACCCGAAGGCCTTCCGCTCGGAGGGGATCGACGCGGTGACCGAACTGTGCGAGCGGCTCATCGCCGAAGGCGTCCCCGACCTGCACTTCTACACGTTCAACCGGTCCAAGGCCACGCGCGAGGTGGTCAGCAGGCTCGGCCTGGTCCCGGCCCGCGCGTAACTCCGTACCGAAGTCGCCCGTCATCCCGGTAGCGTGCTGGTCATGGCTTCGACCGCGCAAAGTGTGCACCAGATCTGTGACCGGTACGTCGACGAGTACGCGGCGGCCGATCCGGTCACCGCGACGACGTACGGCATCTCCGGATACGACGACCAGCTGACCGACTACTCGCCCGCCGGGTACGCGGCGCGGGCGACGATCGCCTCCCGCGCACTGGCCGACGTCGAAGCGGCCGAGCCACGCGACGACGGCGAACGCGCGGCCAAAGCGGTCTTCACCGAGCGGATCGGGCTGATCCTGGAGATCCACGAGGCGGGTCTCGACATCGCCGAGCTGAACGTGATCGAGAGCCCCGCGCAGAACCTGCGGATGGTCTTCGACCTCATGCCCACCGAGACCGAGGCGGACTGGGCGAACATCGCCGCCCGCATGGCCAAGGTTTCCGAGGCGCTCGGCCAGTATCGCGCGTCGCTGCTCGCCGGTGCCGACGCGGGCCACGTCGCCGCGCTCCGCCAGGTCGGCAAGGTCGCCGAGCAGGCGGAGACCTGGGCGGGTCTCAAGGACGAGCCCGGGTTCTTCAGCACGCTGATCTCGGGTGCGAAGGGCGTGTCCGACAAGCTGCGCGCTGAACTCGAGCGCTCCGCCCACGCCGCGCAGGAGGCGTACGCGGAGTTCGCCGGTTTCCTCCGCGCCGAGCTCGCCCCGCTGGCGCCGGTCAAGGACGCCGTCGGCGCCGAGGTCTACCAACTGTGGTCCCGGGTGTTCACCGGAGCCACCCTCGACCTGGACGAGGCCTACGCCTGGGGCTGGGTCGAGTTCACCCGCATCGAAACGGAAATGCGCGAGGTCGCGGGCCGGATCAAGCCCGGCGCCACCCTCGCCGAGGCGGCCGCCGTCCTCGACGCCGACCCGAAGTACGTCGTGCGCGGCCGGGCGGAGTTCCAGGCCTGGATGCAGAACCTGTCCGACAACGCGCTGAAGTCGTTGCGTGGCAAGCACTTCGACATCTCCGACCAGGTCATGGAGCTGGAGTGCAAGATCGCCCCGCCCGGCGGCACGGTCGGCGCGTACTACACCGCTCCCAGCGAGGACTTCTCCCGCCCGGGCCGGATGTGGTGGTCGCTGCCGCAGGGCAAGGACGAGTTCACCACCTGGCGTGAGGTCAGCACCGTCTATCACGAGGGCGCGCCGGGTCACCACCTGCAGATCGCGACCGCGGTCGACCAGTCCGCCTCGCTGAACAAGTACCAGCGGTTGCTGGCGTTCACGTCCGGGCACGCCGAGGGCTGGGCGCTGTACTCCGAGCGGCTGATGGAGGACCTCGGGTTCCTCGCCGACGACGGCGAACTGTTCGGCATGCTGTCCGAGCAGCTGTTCCGCGCCGCGCGCGTGATCGTCGACATCGGCATGCACCTGGAACCGGAGATCCCGGCGGGCACCGGCTTCCACGAGGGCGAGCGGTGGACGCCCGACCTCGGCCTGGAGTTCATGCTCACCCGGACCGTCACCGACGCGGCCCACGTGCACGACGAGATCGACCGCTACCTGGGCTGGCCGGGACAGGCGCCGTCGTACAAACTCGGCGAACGCCTCTGGCTCACCGCGCGCGACGAGGCCCGTGCCCGGCAGGGCGACGCCTTCGACATCAAGCAGTTCCACACGCGGGCGCTCGCGCTGGGCGGGATGGGGCTGGACACGCTGCGGGAGATGCTGGCCGCGCTGGACTGAGCCCGCTCTCGTTCCCCGTGCGGGTGATCACGCCGCGGCGAAAGCCGCAATGAAGGACGCTTTCATAGCAAAATTTGCTATGAAAGCGTCCTTCATTGCACCTTCGGATGTCGGCAGGGCGGTCAGCGCCCGCTGGGCCGTGAAGGACCCCTTGAGGGACCCAGAGTCCCTCAAAGTTCCCCTCACGGGCGCCGGACCGCGGCCCGACGGGCTGAAGGGGACTTTCCCCGCATCGCACGCGGCGAAAGTCCCCTTCAGCCCGCGACGCACCCACGGACCGCAATTCACGTGCGCACGTCGCCATTCCCTTGCTACGTTCCCTCCGTGCACCGGATCTTTCTCGTCACCCCACCCCCCGCCTCCTGAGCGGGGTGTGCGCGGCCGCGCGGCGTTCCAGCCGCCCGGCCGATCCGTGATGCGCTGAAAGCACCCCGCGTCGTCGACGTCCCTTCCGACAGACACAGACGCAGGAGCGTTTTCCCATGTCCCTTGCCGTACCCACGCGCGCCCGATCGTCGGCCGCGCTGGTCCTCGCCGGCGTCCTCTGGGGGACCGGCGGTCTCGCCGGTTCCCTGCTCGCCTCCCGTGCGGGACTCCATCCGCTGAGCGTCGCCGCGTACCGGCTGCTCATCGGCGGCCTGATCGCCACCGGCTACCTCTGGCTCACTGGAGGACTCCGCGGCCTTCCCCGCACACCCCAGGCGCGCCGTCGCCTTCTGACGGTCGGTGGCCTGTTGGCCCTCTTCCAGACCAGCTACTTCGCCGCGGTCTCGCTGAGTTCCGTGAGCGTCGCGACCATGACCACCATCGGCAGCGCCCCCGTGCTGCTCACCGTCGCGACGGTCGTCAGAACCCGGCGCCTGCCCGGAACGTGGACGCTGGTGTCCCTGGCCGGTTCCCTCGTGGGACTCGCGCTGTTGCAGTGGACGCCAGGCGAGAAGGCCAACGTCGCCGGAGTGCTCTTCACGCTTCTCGCCGCGGCCGGGTTCGCCGCGCTGACGCTGGTCACCGCGACCCGCGTCGAGGGCCTGGATCCCTTGCCCACCACCGCTTTCGGTTGCCTGATCGGCGGCGCGGCGCTCATGCCGGCCGCGCTGTGGTTCGGGATGGCCGTGCCGCCGCAAGCCGACGTGTTCGCGCTCGTCCTCTACTTCGGCATCGTGCCCACGGCGCTGGCGTACGCCGCGTACTTCCGCGGTCTCGAAGGCGCGCATCCCGTACTGGCCGCGTTGTCCGCTTTGCTCGAACCGCTGACCGCCGCGCTGCTGTCCATGGCCGTGCTCGGGGAACGGCTCGGCGCCGTCGGCTGGTGCGGTGCGGCGGTGCTGATCGCCGCGCTCGCCGTCGCCTATACGAAGCCTTAGAGGGGCAGCGTCCGGCCGAGGATCGCGAACGCCCGCGGATCCCCGGCGAAGTGGTAGTCCCGCAGCACATCGACGAAGCCGACGCGCCGGTACAGGTTCCAGGCCCGGCTGGTGCCTTCCGGCGTGGAAAGGAGGACGTGGGCGCTGGGCACGCCGTCGAGTAGTCGTCGCAGGAGGTCCTCACCGATCCGCTTCCCCTGGCTCGCGGGGCTGACGTGGATCTCGGTGAGTTCGAAGTAGTCGGACATCCAGTGCTCGGCGGCGGCCTGGCCCTCGCGGCGGGTCAGGCCGTGGCGGACCTGCTCATGCCACCACTGGCCGCCGCGGCCCTTGTAGCCGTAGGCGAGCCCGAGCAGGACGCCGTCCGCGTCGAGCGCGGCCATACAGCGCCAGCCTTCGCGGAGCGCGTGGGTGAGCCACATCGGTGCGCGTTGTTCCGCCGTGCCTTCGGGGTAGCGCATGGCGTTGACGTAGATGGTCAGCGCCTCGGGGAGCCGGGCGCGGAACTCGTCCGCGGACAGCTGGACGTAACGGGTGCATTCCGAGGACATCGCGGTCACGGGCGCCCATCCTGCCCGCCGCCCGCGACGGCCGCGGGGGTGCCCCCGGTCAGTGCGACGAGCCCGTCGAACGTCGTGGGATACACCGACTTCGGGTGCCCGGCGGCGGCCCAGACGACGTCGTAGGCGCGCAGCGCGGTGTCGACGACGGTGGTCAGCGCCGCCGGGTGCCCGACCGGCGCGACCCCGCCGATCGGCTGCCCGGTGTGCTCGCGGACGAAATCCGCGTCGGCCTTGCCGACCTCGTCGGCGCCGGTCAGCGAGGCGAGGAACGCGGTGTCGGCGCGATGCGCGCCGGAGGTCAAGGCGAGTAGAGCGGTCTCGGATCCGCCGGTACGGCTGCGGAACACGAGGCTGTTCGCGATCGCGCCGACCTCGACACCGAGCGCTTCGGCTGCTTGCGCGGCCGTGCGGACTTCGGCGGGGAGGATCCGGATGCCGTCGGCGGCGGCCTGCTGACCCGCTTCCGCGAGTGCGGCCGCGACCTTGGCCACCGAGGGATGGCCGGACTGGTCGATGGTGCTCATGAGCCTATGAGATCACGTGGCCGATCCGGTGTCCCGCACCACATGCGGCGATCACCCGGCTACGGGGTCGAGGCTGCCGGGGTTGAAGAAAGGGGCACTTCAGGGTTACATTGGTCTTGTTCGAACAGACGTTCGACATTCGGTGAGCGCGCACCGGTAGGTGCCCGGAGCGGGGGCGGGGGAAGCGCCTCGGCACCGGGCACCGGCCGGCGCTCACGTACAGGAGGAGGGTCGTCATGTCCGTTTCGGTCGTGTCCCCCGACGAAGCCAAGAGGCCGGGGGGCGCCGCGCAGCCCGCCCTGCCGATGTCGTTGCGCCCGCCGGCACCACCCGCGGCGGTCTCCTTGTACGCACAGGCAAGGCGTGGCCTTGGCGAAGCAGAGCGGGAGACCGATCCCGCGGAGCGGTTCATCGGGGCGTATCTCGCCGCGCTGCGGGGCGCCGCGGCGGTGCTGGAGGCCCGCGGGCGTCCGCACCGGGGCCGTGCCCGGCCGGCGAGCGGCTGGGTGCTGCTCGAATCGGTCGCACCCGAGCTGAAGGACTGGGCGGTGTTCTTCGCGGCCAACTCCGCGACGCGGGCGGCCGCGCAGGCCGGGATCACCGGCAAGGTCACCGTCGAAATGGCGGACGAGCTGGCGCAGGCGGCCTCGGTGTTCCTGGAACTGGTGCGCCGGGTGGTGCACGGGCTGTCGATGGGTGACGGAGCTTATGTGGCCTGACTCACAGCCTCTTTCAAAGCGCGTTTTCGGATTTCCGCAGCCGGGCCGCGGCATCGGCTGGTCACTCACTCAGCCGTGTCAGCGGCCCGCCTCCGCAAAACCGAGGCCTCCGGCCGAAAACAACCGCGCGCGTGTCCTCGCCTGACCAGCCGACTTCGGTTTTGAGAGACACGTTCCAGCCACAGAGAGGGGGTGCCCGATGGCCGGGCAGGCCATGATCGACCAGGGCAGGTTCCTGGAGGTGATCGGCGCCGAGACCGAGCTGATGGCTCAGGTGGCGCACACCGCGTCCGCCGACGCGCCGGTCCCGACCTGCCCCGGCTGGACCCTCGGCGAGGTGCTCAGGCACGTGGGCAGTGTCTACCGGGTCTCCCGGCGGTGGCTCATCGACGGACGGCGTCCCGAGCACTGGCAGCGCAAGCCGGGGCCGGGACAGACGCTGGAGGAGTACTTCCGTGAGGGCCGGGACGAACTCGTCGCCGAACTGTCCGCGCACGACGCGGACGAACTGGCCCCGACCTGGTGGCCGGCGGACCGCAGTTACGGGTTCTGGCGGCGGCGTATGGCGCACGAGGCGACGATCCACCGGATCGACGCGGAGAGCGCGGCCGGACGGGACGTGTCGGAGATCCCCGAAGACGTGGCAGTCGACGGGATCGACGAGGCGCTGGCGCTCTGGTTCGGCCAGCGGCTGCCGCTGCTGGGACTGTCCGGCACCAAAACCGGCTCGGTCGGCGTCCGCACCGCCGGCCACAACTGGATCGCCAGAGCCGGGCCCGCGGAAACGGTCGCCTGGCGATGCTCGGCAGAGGACGCCCAGCGCGCGGACGATCTGGTCACCGGCAGTCCGGACAAGATCTACCGCTGGCTCTGGGGCCGGGCGGGTCCGACGGCGGTGACGGTCAGCGGAGACCAGGACATGGCGGGACAACTCTGGGCCCTCTTGCGGCTCGCGACCCGATGACCGGTCGGTGGGGAAGCCAAACCGGTCAGAGCCAGTCGGCGGAGCTGAAGCGGGTTCACCTACGACACAGAAAGTGTCGGTGGTTCCGTCTAGATTCACCGGTGTGACAGCGCGCCTGGTGAACCTGGTCTTCGACTCGGCCCTTCCCAGAGATCTGGCGGGTTTCTGGGAAGGGCTGTTCAGCTGGGATGCCCCGTTCGAACCCGCCTTTCGCTCCGAGGCGGGGCCCAAACAGGGAAAGAACCGGCTGCACCTGGATCTGGCGAGCCGTTCGCCGGAACACCAGACCGAACTGGTGGACCGTGCGCTGTCCCTCGGCGCACGGCACGTCGACATCGGCCAAGGCCCGCCGGAGGAGAAACGGGTGCCGTGGGTGGTGCTGGCGGATCCCGAGGGAAACGAGTTCTGCGTCCTCGAGCCCCGCGAGCAGTACGCGGGCACCGGCGCGATCGCCTCGGTCGTCACCGACGCCCTGGACCCGGAGCGGCTCGCGCGATTCTGGTCGGCCGCGCTGGGCTGGGAGATCGGTGTCCGGGAGAAGGCGATCGTGGGCCTGCGGCCGCCGGACGGCCGTGGCCCGTGGGTCGAGTTCCTGGCATCCGAAGACGAGAAACGGCAGAAGAACCGGCTGCGGTTCGAGATCGCGCCACGGCGAGGCGGCAGCCGGGTGGCCGAAGTCCGGCGCCTGCGGGAACTCGGCGCGACAGGGCTGGGTTCGACAGGGCAGGGCGGTGAGGCGATGGTGGACCCGGAGGGCAACGAATTCAGCGTGCTCACGCCTCGCTGAGTTGTTTCGTCTGAGTTGCCTGGGGCGCCGAACGCTGACCTGAGCGAAACATCGGCGCCGTGGGCAGGCAACAACCGGCCGGGACCGTTGAGGTCATGGAGACCTATCGAGTCCGGCCCATCCAGGTTCATCCCGGTGAAGAGACGGCGGTCGCGTCCGCCTGGCGGGTCCGGGTCCGCGTGGACGACCGGCCGGGCACCCTGGCCAGGATCGCGATCCGGCTGGCCGACCTCGAGTGCAACATCCTGGGGCTGTCGGTGCTCCCGGTCCCCGGCGGCGTGCTCGACGAGATCGTCCTGCGCCCGGCCACCGGCCTGCCGCGGCAACTGCTCATCGACACCCTCCGCGACGAAGGGTGCGAATGCTCCGCCGTCATCGACGCGGATCTGGCCGAACTGGTCGATCCGGCCACCGCGACGCTCACCTCGGCCAAAAGAGCCGTCGAGGAGCCGGGTGGCCTCGCGGAGGTGCTCCGCGGGGTTCTCGCGGCCGACGTCGTCACGAGGGTCCCGTCGATCGAGGCGAACCCGGCCCGCACCGAGGGCGGGCACCGGGCGGTGTTCCCAGCAGGCGACGGCACCGCGTTCGTCGCGCGTCGCCGGTGGTCGCCGTTCGTCGAACTGGAACTGAGCCGGGCCGTCGCGCTGATCGGCCTGATGACCGCCGTCCAGGACAACGTGACCGGGCCGATCGTGCTCGACCGGCCCGACGGTGTCGCGATCGTCCTGCGGAAGGGCCTCCCCGGTGACGCGGAGGCGGTGTCCGCGCTGCACCAGAGATGCTCGATGACGACGCTCTTCCACCGCTACCACACCGGGATGCGTGCCGTACCGCGTCGCTGGCTGCACCGGCTGCTGATGCCGCCGCGCGGCGTGAGCCTGCTCGCGGTCTGCGGCCGTGACGTGATCGGGCTCGGCCAGCTGATCCCGTCGGCCAACGGCGGCGCGGCCGAAGTCTCGCTCCTGGTCGAGGATTCCTGGCAGCGCCAGGGCATCGGCACGGCCTTGCTGGCCCGGCTCGCCGTTCTCGCCACGGCCAAGGGGGAGCGCGAACTCGCCGCCGTCTGTCTGCCCGGCGACGACTCCCTCTATCGCACCGCCGCCCGCGTGGGGCTCCGCCCCGAACGCGTCCCCGGCGACTCCGGCACCCTCCGCCTCGCCCTCGCCACCCCCCGCGTTTAGTCCTCTACTTGCGGTAGTTCGCTCCCCGAACGACCGCAACTAGGTGACTACTTGCGGTCGTTCGCAACGCCAACGACCGCAACTAGAGGGCTACTTGCGGTCGTTCGGAACGGCAAGTGCCGCAACTAGGTGACTACTTGCGGTTCCAGAACCAGTCTTTGCCGCGCGCCTCGCCCAGTGCGCGCTTCTTGCGCTCGGCGGTGAGCCTGTCCAGGTAGAGCCTGCCGTCGAGGTGGTCGGTCTCGTGCTGCAAGCATTGCGCGAGCACGTCGACGCCTTCGACCTCGATCGGTTCGTTGCGCAGGTTGACACCGCGCACCACGGCATGCTTCGCGCGAACGACCGGGAACCAGAGTTCCGGCACGGAAAGGCAGCCCTCGCCGATCTCGTGTGTCTCCTCGGACAGCTCGACGATCTCCGGGTTGATCACGTATCCGGTCAGCCCGCCGACGTCGTAACTGAACACCCGCAGGCCGACCCCGATCTGCGGCGCCGCGAGACCCGCGCGCCCAGCCGGTTTCACCCCGTCTATCAGGTCGGTGACCAGCGACTCGATCTTCTTGTCGAAGGTCGTGACCGGGTCGCATACGGTCTTGAGCACGGGATCCCCGAAGTAGCGCAGGTCGCGCATCACCATGTTCGAACGTCCTTCTCCGCAGGCTTGAGCGGCAATTCTAGGCCCGCAGGCGCAGGCCCTTCGGGGTCGCCCGGAATCCCGCCTCCTGGAGCACCGACGAAAGCTCCGAGGTGAGCGCCACCTCACCGTCGGCCTTCTGCACCGCCAGCTGCCCCAGCCAGCCTTCCCGCACCGCTGTGGACAGCGCCCGCGCGGCCGAACGCAAGGTCTCCTGGTCCTCGGTGAAACTCAGCAGCGACCGGCCACCGCGTTCGACGTACATCGCCGGGACACCGTCCACGAGCACTGCCAGCGCGCCCGCTTTCCTCGCCGGACGGTGCTTCGTGTCACCCGTCGCGGCAGGCCACGGCAACGCGGCACCGTAGGGCTGCGCCGGGTCGGCGGCGGCGAGCACGACCGCTCCTTCCCGGGTGGTGCGCTGGTTCCCGGACTGCGCGCGCAGCCTGTCGACGGCGCCCTTCGCCGCGAACTGCGCGGCGCCGAGCCCCTCGACCACGTAACCCCGGACGACCTGACCGGAGTCCTCCATGCCGCGCAAAACCTTGTAGATCCCGGAAAACCCGCCCGTCACCCGCTCGGTGTCGAGCGCACCCCTGGTGAGGACGCCGTGCCGTTCCAGGAACGCCTCGGTCCGCGCGAGCGCGCGCCTGGTCGGATCCGCTTCACGTCCCGGGGTCAGCGCCCAGCGGCCGGCCACTGTCGGCGGCCCGGTGCGCGACGGCATCGCCGGTCGTCCGGCCCGGAGCCGCGCGTACCGGCCTCGGGGAGCTTGCCGACGGGGTTTGTGCGCCGCGCCAGAACCGGAGACCTGTGCCCGCAGCGGGCCGAGCGTGTCGCCGGTGACCAGTCCGGCCCACACCAGATCCCATAGCGCGGCAACGACTTCACCGTCGTTGGGCGGGGTTTCGACCAACGGTGACGCCCGGTCCACGAGCTGGCGGAAGAACTGCGCACCACCCTCCAAAGTGGACAGGATGGCTTCGTGGAGCGGGCCGGAGGGCAGATCGTCGTCGAGGTCCGGCAGCAGCAGATCGGCGACGTCCGTGGGCGCGAGCGCCAGCCAGCCGTCGCCGCCGGACAGGGAACCGCAACCGCACCAGGTGACCTCGCCCGCCGTGGTCAGTTCGTCGAGCAGCGACGGCGTGTAGCCGGGCAGCCTGCTCGGCAGGATCAACGACTCGACCGCGCTCGCCGGGAGCGGGGCGCCCGCCAGTTGCTCGACCACGGACAGCACGTCGTCGGCCGTCGGCGCGGACCGCACTCGCGCGCCGATGCCGTGCCACGACGGCAGGAACCGGCCCAGCGCAGCCGGTTCGACCGGCTCGACCTCGGCCCGCAGCCGGGCAAGCGACGCCCGCCGGAGCCTGCGCAGCACCGACGCGTCGCAAAACTCCATGCCGACACCATGGGTCTCCGGATGTCCGACCGGGCTCAATTCACCCCGGACCAGCCTGCCCTGCGCGGTCAGCCTGTCCAGCACGCCAGTGACCACGGCCGTCCCCAGCCCGAAGCGTTCGGCGGCCTGACGGGCACTGAACGGCCCACGGCTGCGGGAGTAGCGGGAGAGCAGGTCGCCGACAGGATCCTCGACGGGTTCGGTGAACGCCTCCGGCACGCCGACCGGCAACGCGGTGCCCAGTGCGTCCCGCACCCGGCCCGCGTCCTCGATGGCGATGAACCGTTCGCCGCCGCCGATGCGGACCCGGATCACCCGTCGCGCCGACTCCAGTTCCTCCAGCCATTCCCGTTGGATGCCACGCGCGGCGGCCTCCTCGATCGAGAGATCTCCGAGGAACCGCAACAGATCCGCGGCCTCCTCGGCGTTGCGGGCGTGCCTGTCGGGATCGAGCCGCTGCAACGAGCGCTCGACTTCGGCGACGACCTCGGCGTCCAGCAGTTCCCGGATCGCCTCGGTGCCGAGCAGTTCGGCCAGCAGCGTCGAATCGAGCGCCAGCGCCGCCGCGCGCCGTTCCGCGAGCGGGGCGTCCGTCTCGTACAGGAACATCCCGACGTAGCCGAAGAGCAGGCTGCGCGCGAACGGCGACGCCGACGGCGTCTCGACCTCGACCAGCTTGACCTTCCGCGACCGGACGTCGGCCATCAGTTCGCGCAGCCCGCCGACGTCGTACACGTCCTGCAAGACTTCCCGCATCGCTTCCAGCACCACGGGGAACCGCTCGTACTTGGCCGCCACCGACAGCAGTTGCGACGCGCGCTGCCGTTGCTGCCACAGCGGGGTGCGGCGGCGCGGATCCCGGCGGGGGAGCAGCAGCGACCGCGCCGCGCATTCCCGGAATCGCGCGGCGAACAACGCCGAGCCGCCGACCTCGGCGACGATCAGCTGCTCGACCTCTTCCGGATCGAGCAACACGTCGTCGACGCCGATGGTGATTTCCGAGCCTTCCGAGTCCAAGGCTTCCGGCAGCCGCAGCACGATGCCGTCGTCGGAATGCGCCACCTGCGCGTCGACCCCGCGGTTCTCCCGCAGCCGGGCCGCGATCGCGAGCGCCCACGGCGCGTTCACCTGTGCGCCGAACGGGGAGTGCAGGATGATCCGCCAGTCGCCCAGTTCGTCGCGGAACCGTTCCAGCAGCACGGTCTTGTCGTTCGGGACGTGCCGCGTGGCCGACTTCTGCTCTTCCAGATACCCCAGCAGGTTGTCGCACGCGTACTCGTCCAGCCCGGCGACGGCCGCGCGTTCCCTGGCCGCGACCGGGTCCGAAGTGGACAGTTCGCGGACGAACGCGCCCAGCGCCCGCCCCAGTTCCAGCGGACGGCCGGGAGCGTCGCCCTTCCAGAACGGCATCCGCGCGGGCTCACCCGGCGCGGGGACCACGATCACGCGGTCGTGGGTGATGTCGGTGACCCGCCAGGAGGAGGTACCGAGCAGGATCGTGTCCCCGACGCGGGATTCGTAGACCATCTCCTCGTCGAGTTCGCCCACGCGGCTCCCCGAAGTACGCTTTCCCGCTGAGGGGCCATCAGCAGAGTCGGGTTTGTCGTCGGCGCCCGGCGTCATCACGGTGAACAGGCCGCGGTCGGGGATCGTGCCGCCGGAGGTCACCGCCAGCCGCTGCGAACCGGGACGGCCGTGCAGTTCGCCGCTGACCCTGTCCCAGGTGATCCGGGCGCGCAGTTCGCCGAACTCCTCGCTCGGATACCGGCCGGAGAGCATGTCGAGCACCGCGAGGAGCGCGTCGTCCGGCAGGGAGGCGAACGGCGCCGCGCGGCGGGTGAGGGTGGCCAGTTCGTCGACCGTCCACGATTCGAGCGCCACCATGGCCACGATCTGCTGCGCGAGCACGTCCAGCGGATTTCGCGGGTACCGCACCGCTTCGATCGCCCCGGACGCCATCCGTTCCGCGACCACCGCGCACGAGACGAGGTCGCCCCGGAACTTCGGGAACATCACCCCGCTCGACACGGCGCCGACCTGGTGCCCGGCCCGGCCGACCCGTTGCAGTCCCGAAGCGACCGTCGGCGGCGCCTCGATCTGCACGACGAGATCGACCGCGCCCATGTCGATGCCCAGTTCCAGCGAGGACGTCGCCACCACGCAGGCGAGGCGACCGGTCTTGAGTTCCTCTTCGACGTGAGTGCGCTGCTCACGCGACATCGACCCGTGGTGCGCCCGCGCGATCACCGGCGCCGCGCCCGTGGTGAGCCCGGACTGGCCGATCGCCTCGGCCGGGTACCGCTGGTCCGGCTCCAGCTCGGATTGTTCCGCGACGAGTTCGTTGAGCCGCGCCGTCATCCGCTCGGTGAGCCGCCGCGAGTTGGCGAACACGATCGTCGACCGATGCGCCTGGATCAGTTCGAGGACCCGCTCCTCCACGGCGGGCCAGATGGACGGCCTTCGCGGCGTGCCGTCGACCTCGTCCAGTGAGCCGGGCAGCCGGGCGAGGCCCGCGTCGAGGTCTTCGTTCTGCTTCGGCCCCTGTGGACTGTCGAGATTGGACATGTCCTCGACCGGGACCTCGACGCGGACCTCGATCGTCTTCGCGAGCTTCGGCTGGACGATGGTGACCGGCCTGCCACCGGCGAGGAACGAGGCGACCTCGTCGATCGGCCGGACCGTCGCCGACAGCCCGATCCGCTGGGCGGGTTTCTCCAAGAGCGCGTCGAGCCGCTCCAGCGACAAGGCCAGATGCGCGCCGCGTTTACCGCCCGCGACCGCGTGCACCTCGTCGATGATCACTGTCTCGACGCCGCGAAGCGAATCGCGCGCGGAGGAGGTGAGGATGAGGAACAGCGACTCCGGTGTCGTGACCAGCACGTCCGGCGGCGTTTTGCCGAAGGACCGCCGCTCGGCGGCCGTGGTGTCGCCGGTGCGCATGCCGACGCCGATGTCCGGCACCGGCAGCCCCAGCCGCCGCGAAGCCTGCGAGATGCCCGCCAGCGGGGCCCGCAGGTTGCGCTGGACGTCGACCGCCAGCGCCTTCAGCGGTGAGACGTAGAGGACGCGGCAGCGTTTCCGCGGCTCGGCAGGCGGCGGTTCCACGGACAGCCTGTCCAGCGCCCAGAGGAACGCCGACAGTGTCTTACCGGACCCTGTGGGGGCCACGACCAGCGCGTGTTCCCTCGCGTGCGCGGCACGCCACGCCCCCTCCTGTGCGCGGGTGGGCGCGGCGAAGGCCCCGGTGAACCAGTCCCTGGTCGCGGGGGAGAAGAGGTCGAGTACGTCTGCCACGCCCTCCATAGTGCGCCGGACCACCGACAGTTTCGCTCCGAGGGCTGTGACACGGCACCCGTCGGGGACGAGTTCGGCGGGTTCCGCACGTACGGTGACCTCGCTCGTGGGAGCATCACGGCCATCGCGGCCGGATCGGTACTGGGGCGGCCGCCGTTCGTCTGTGAAGGGGAAAGAGCTGTGCGGATCCTGTCGGTGGACCTCGGTACGTCCAACACCGTGGCCGTGCTTTCGGCGCACGGAAGGCCGCCACGGGTGGTCGAGGTCGACGGTTCGGCCAACATGCCTTCCGCGGTGTTCGCCACCGAGGACGGCACGATCATGGTCGGCCGCGACGCCGAACGCCGTGCCCGCCTCGACCCGACCCGCTTCGAGCCCAACCCCAAGCGCCGCATCGACGAGCAGACGCTCCTGCTGGGCACCGACGTCATCCCGGTCACCGAGGTGCTGGCCGCGATCCTGCGCCGCGTCCTCGACGAGACCACCCGCCAGCTCGGCGGCGAACTACCCGACGAGGTCCGGCTCACCCACCCCGCGCAGTGGGGCCAGACCCGCCGCAACGTGCTCCTGTCCGCGGCCCGGCTCGCCGGGATGGGCGGCAACCTGGTGCTCGTCCCCGAGCCCGTCGCCGCGGCCGCGCACTTCGCGTCGTTCCCCGGCAAGACGCTCGCGCCGGGGCAGGCGCTCGCCGTGTACGACCTCGGCGCCGGCACCTTCGACGTCGCCATCGTCGGCGCGACCCCGAACGGCGGCTTCACCGTCGTCGCCGAAGACGGCCTTCCCGACCTCGGCGGCCTCGACGTCGACCAGGCGCTGCTGGTGCACGTCGGCCGTGAGGTCTCGCACAAGGATCCCCAGCGCTGGCAGCGGGTTCTGCGGCCGGAGTCCACTCCGGACCGTCGTACGCGGCGCGCGTTGCAGGAGGACGTGAAGGCGGCGAAGGAGGCCCTTTCGCGGCACCCGCAGACCGAGGTTCCGATGCCGGAGCCGTTCGAGGACGTGCTCGTCACCCGCGGCGAACTCGAGGCGCTGGTGCGGCCGTCGATGCTGCGCAGTGTCGAGCTGATGTCGCGGGTGGTCCGCTCGGCGGGGATGACCCCTGACCGGCTCGCCGGTATCTACCTCGTCGGCGGTTCGAGCAGGCTTCCGCTGGTCGGCAGCCTGATCGCGGAGAAGCTCGGCGTCGTCCCCGGCAGCCTCGACCAGCCGGAGACCGCGGTCGCGCTCGGCGCGCAGCACGTCGCCTCCGACGGCATCAGCGGTCGTACGCAGGGCGTCGAAGGGCAGGTCGCGGCCGGATCCGGCGCGCACCCCGGCGTTTCGGGTCCGTACGCGCCGCCGCAGCAGCAGGTGGCGTCGATCCCCGGCTACCAGTCCGGCGGACCCGGCCAGTCCGGCGGCTTCCCGCAGTCGGGCTACCCGAACAGCGGCCCGCAGCAGGTGCAGCAGCAGCCCGCGCCGACGAACTTCCCGACGTACTCCTTGGCCGGGCAGACCGCCGGTGACAAGGCCCCCGCGAGCAAGAAGAAACCGCTCGTCATCGGCGCCATCGCGGCCGTCGTCGTGCTGATCGCCGCCGGGCTCGTGTACTTCCTGACGTCCTCTTCGGTGACCACCTACACGGCGAGCGACTGCAAGACGCCCAGTGCGGCCGACGACAAGGGCCTCACCGGCTGCCTGCGCCAGCTCGCCGGGAAGATCGCCGACACCGGCGACTGCAAACCCGGGATGGGCAACGGGCCGGCGAAACCGGCCGAGGAGCTCGGCGTGACGTCGACCTGCTCCGCGCCGGGCCGCGCCGGGACCCAGGTGACCTATTTGCAGAGCGACTCCGCGGAGAAGCTCAAGGCCTACACCGACGGACTGCTCAAGTCGGCGGGCGGGGACCGCACCGAGGCCAAGTGGGCGGGCAACGCCCTGGAAGGCCAGTACTCCTCGGCCGCCGGGCGGAACGCGGCCGTCCTCGTGTTCACCGTCACCGACCGGCCGCTGGTCGGCTTCATCTACCAAGTCCCGGCCGAAGGACAGAACCCGACACCGGGCGAACTGGCCGATTACTTCGAAAAGAGCGTCCAGCCGGGCGAGTAAGTCCCTGATTCGCGCGTGAAGGCCCCCTTCCCTCGGCTCAGCCGAGGGAAGGGGGCCTTCACGCGGCTCAGGCTCTCCGCCGGGCTAGACTTCGCCCGATGCGTATCACGGTCTTCCGGCGGCTCATGGCCGACGAATTCGGTCCCGGACGTGCGGAAACCCTCTCCAGGGATCACGTCTTCGGTGAACTCGGGGGACAGACCGTAGAGCAGGCCCTTGGCTCGGGAACCTCGGCCAAGGACGTCTGGCGGGCGGTCTGCGACGCCTTCGAGGTGCCGCCGGAGCGGCGTTGACCTCGACGAAAGGGCAAGAATCCTAGCGCAACGGCGTGTCGGTCACGGCCTCGAACACACGTTCGTCTAGGGTGTTGTCCACAACGGGGTCAGCGATCCACAGCTTGGGCGCGAGGCCTGGAATTGTCGGTGGTCACCCGTAGCGTCGGACCCGACAGCTCAGAACTGAAACAAGCCTTACCGGCTCAACCAACGAGGTGGACTCCATGGCACCAGCAGCACCCGACAAGGACAAGGCGCTCGAACTGGCCCTGGCCCAGATCGACAAGCAGTACGGCAAGGGCTCGGTCATGCGCCTCGGCGAAGAGGGCCGTGTGCCGATCGAGGTCATCCCGACCGGTGCCATCGCGCTCGACGTCGCGCTCGGGATCGGTGGCCTGCCCCGTGGTCGGGTCATCGAGGTCTACGGTCCGGAGTCCTCCGGTAAGACCACCGTCGCGCTGCACGCGGTCGCCAACGCGCAGCGGAACGGCGGCATCGCCGCGTTCATCGACGCGGAGCACGCGCTGGACCCGGATTACGCCCAGAAGCTCGGCGTCGACACCGACGCGCTGCTGGTCTCCCAGCCGGACACCGGTGAGCAGGCGCTCGAGATCGCGGACATGCTGATCCGCTCCGGCGCGCTCGACATCCTGGTCATCGACTCGGTCGCCGCGCTCGTGCCGCGCGCCGAGATCGAGGGTGAGATGGGTGACAGTCACGTCGGTCTCCAGGCCCGGCTGATGAGCCAGGCGCTGCGGAAGATGACCGGTGCGATGAGCAACTCCGGCACCACCGCGATCTTCATCAACCAGCTGCGCGAGAAGATCGGCGTCATGTTCGGCTCCCCGGAGACCACGACCGGTGGTAAGGCGCTGAAGTTCTACGCGTCGGTCCGCCTGGACGTCCGGCGGATCGAGACGCTGAAGGACGGCGGCGAGCCCGTCGGTAACCGCACCCGGGTCAAGGTCGTGAAGAACAAGGTCGCGCCGCCCTTCAAGCAGGCCGAGTTCGACATCCTGTACGGGAAGGGCATCTCCCGCGAGGGTTCGCTGATCGACATGGGTGTCGACCAGGGCATCCTGCGCAAGTCCGGCGCCTGGTACACCTACGAGGGCGACCAGCTGGGCCAGGGCAAGGAGAACGCGCGCAAGTTCCTGCTCGAGAACCCGGACATCGCCAACGAGATCGAGAAGCGCATCAAGGAGAAGCTCGGTATCGGCGCCGTCGTCGACGCCGAAGCCACCCCGGCGCCGGTCGACTTCTAAGAGCCTGTTGGCGGAGCTGCGGTGTACTTCGCGAAAGGGACATCGCGCGTGAACCCGCCCCGGCCGAAGGCCCCGCTATCGTGGTGGCAGGGCGCCCTTGTTCGTCATCGTGAGAGGTCTGACCAGGTCGCGCCGTGGCGACGCGATCGCGGACGCGGGTTCACCAACAGACACTAGGAGATCAGGCTTGCGAGCGCCCAAGGTGGATCCGGCGGAGTTGCCGCCGGACGAGCGGAGGAAGAAGGCCAAGGAGATCTGCTTCGATCTCCTGGCCGCGCGCCCGCGCTCCACGGAGGAACTGCGTCAGGCTCTCAAACGCAAGGGCTTCGACGAGGAGACGACGGAGACCCTGCTCGGTAAGCTGGACCAGGCAGGGCTCATCAACGACGCCGAGTTCGCGGAGATGTGGGTTCGTTCCCGTCATGCCAACACTGGCTTGGCGCGGAACGCACTCGTGGCCGAACTCAAACGCAAAGGAATCGATGGGGATATCGCCGTCCAGGCCGCCGACGAGGTGGACCGAGAGGCAGAGGAGCAGCGCGCCCGAGAGCTGGTACGGAAGCGCATGCGCTCCTTGGGCAACGTCGACGAGCAGACGGCGATCCGTCGCCTGCTGGGCTTCCTCGCCCGCAAGGGCTATCCCCAGGGGCTGGCCTACACCGTGATCCGCGACGAACTCCGCGAGTTCGGCGCCGAAGCGGCTCTCTTGGACGACGCTGCCCTCGACTGATTCACTCAATACCTGATCACTCAATACCTGAGCTGCTCACCGGCTGAGCGGGCCACTTGCCCGCCTGCCGGTGTTCTGCTGTCCGGGTAAGGCTCTGACCAGCATCGATGCGACCGATCAGGAATCAAGAAGCACCGGACGCCCGCTCGGAAATAGCGTTACCGGCATGAACCTCATCGACGCCATCACCCTCGAAGTTGCCGACACCGCGGCCGCCGAACGCTTCTACGCCACCGCCTTCGGGCTCGACACCCAGCTTCGCCTGCGGACAGCGCAAGAGCCGACCACCGGCTTCCGCGGCTACACCCTTTCCCTCACGGTGTCCCAGCCCGCCAACGTCGACGCCCTGATCGAAGCCGCGCTCGCCGCCGGTGCGACGGCGATCAAGCCCGCCGCGAAATCGATGTGGGGTTACGGCGGTGTCGTCCAGGCCCCGGACGGCGCCCTCTGGAAGATCGCCACCTCGGCGAAGAAGAACACCGGCCCGGCCACTCGCGAGATCGACGACATCGTGCTCCTGCTGGGCGTCGCCGACGTGGCCGCGAGCAAGAAGTTCTACGTCGAGCACGGCCTCACCGTGGGGAAGAGCTTCGGCCGCGTGTACGTCGAGTTCGAATCCGGTTCGAGCCCGGTCAAGCTGGCGCTGTACCGGCGCAAGGCACTGGCCAAGGACGCCGGCGTCGCCCCGGAAGGCACCGGCTCGCACCGCATCGCGATCTGCGGCGCCGCCCCGTTCACCGACCTGGACGGGTTCGCCTGGGAGACCTCCGCTCTCGCCGCCCAGTCCTGATGTGCCACTACCGGATGCCTCCGCTCGCCGCCTACCAGGGAGAAAACGCCATGAGCACCACGTACGAAGGATTCACGGCCGAAGAGAAGGCCGCGATGAAGGAACACGCCCAGGACATGAAGAAGGCCGCGCGTCGCGGTTCCGCCGCCGACAAAGCGGCGGCGGCGGAGCAGGACGTGGTCGCGAAGATCGCCGAGATGCCCGACGAGGACCGGGCATTGGCCGAGCGGGTCCACGCCATCGTGAAGGCCAACGCCCCGATGCTCGCGCCGAAGCTCTGGTACGGCCAACCCGCCTACGCGCTGGACGGCAAGATCGTCTGCTTCTTCCAGGCGGCGGCCAAGTTCAAGACGCGCTACGCGACTCTCGGCTTCAACGAAGAGGCCCAGCTGGACGACGGCGCGATGTGGGCGACCAGTTTCGCCTTGGTCAAGATGACGGCCGCGGTGGAGAAGCGCGTCGCCGCCCTGGTGAAGCAGGCCGTGAGCTGAGCCGCAGGTGAGGCACCGGGGTCGGGACTTGCCCAAGTACATGAAGGACCCCTTCCTGTACCTAGGCGCAAGCAAGGGGGCCTTCATGTACTTCAGGCGACAAGGGTGCCGGTGCCGGGAAGGCCGAGTGCGAGTGGCAGGTCGCTTTACCGCGCGATTGGCCACTCTCAGCGCGGCAAGGAATCCCTAGGCTCGGGTGATCACCGGGAGGACCACATGATCACCATCGCTCCACTGACGCCCGAAGACCGCGAAGCTTGGGAAGACCTGTTCCGCGCCTACATCGCCTTCTACGAACGTGTTGCGCCCCAAGAGGTCTACGACCGCGCTTGGCGAGAGTTCCGCGAAGGGCGCCGGATGCACGCGCTCGTCGCCCGCCTCGACGGAAAGCTCGTCGGAATCACGCACTTCCTGGTGCACCCCAGCACTTCCGCGCTCACCGACGTCTGTTACCTGCAAGACCTGTTCACCGCGCCGGAAGCCCGGGGCAAAGGCGTCGCGCGGGCACTGGTCGACGCGGTCGCGGACTGGGCGCGTGGCCAGGGTTGCGAGCGCGTTTACTGGCACACCAAGGAATCCAACGCGACCGCGCGCCGCCTGTACGACCAGGTCGCGGTCAACCGGGGCTTCATCCAGTACCAACTACCGCTCTGAACGCGGTGAAGGCCACCGCCGAAACGGTGGCCTTCACCGGACGAGTCAGAGCTTCGACGCCTCCGCGGCGAAAGCCTCGATCTTCCCGAAGTCCTTGGCCGCCAAGGCATCCTTCGGGGTCAGCCACGAACCGCCGATGCAGCCCACATTGGACAGTGCGAGGTAGTCCGGCGCGGTCTTCACGGTGATCCCGCCGGTCGGGCAGAAACGCAGTCCTGGCAGCGGCCCGCCGATCGATTTCAGGTACGCCACGCCGCCGCTGGCCTCGGCGGGGAAGAACTTCAGCGCGGTCAGCCCGCGTTCGGCCAGCCGCATCGCTTCCGAAACCGTGCTCGCGCCCGGCAGGAACGGCAGTCCGGTGTCGAACGCGGCGTCCAGGACCGAGTCCGTGCAGCCCGGGGTCACCAGGAACTTCGCGCCGGCGTCGGCGGCCTGCTTGGCGTGCTCCGGCGCGGTGACCGTCCCGGCGCCGATCACGATCTCCGGGACCTCCGCGGCGATCCGTTCGATGGAGGCGAGTGCCGCCGGGGTGCGCAGGGTCAGCTCGATCACGCCGATCCCGCCCGCGAGCAGCGCCCGCGCGGTGGGCACGGCGTCGGCGGCGTCGTCGAGGACGACGACGGGCATCACGGGGGACAGGCCGAGCAGGTCGGCGCCGGTGGTCACTGGGTTACCTCCACAGGGGTCAACATGTGCGCCGGAGCGCCGAAGTGTTCCGGCGTGAGCGGTCCGAACACGCTCGCGCCCTGATCGGCGGGGCCGACCGCGCGGCGCAGCGCCGCGAACAGCTCCCGGCCGGTGCCGGTCCAGGATGCCTCCGAAGGCGGGGAGTCCACCAGTTCACGACGGGCGAGTTCTTCGTCACCCACGAAGACGTCCAGCGTCCCGGCCTTGGCGTCGAGGCGGATGGTGTCGCCGTCTTCGATGCGCGCGATCGGGCCGCCCACAGCGGCTTCCGGGGTCACCTGGATCGCCGCCGGGATCTTGCCGGAGGCACCGGACATCCGGCCGTCGGTGAGCAACGCCACCTGGTGCCCGCGGTCCATCAGCACCCCCAGCGCAGGGGTGAGGCCGTGCAGTTCCGGCATCCCGTTGGCCTGCGGGCCCTGCTGCCGGATGACCACGACGACGTCGCGGTCCAGCTCGCCCGCCTCGAAAGCGTCCTTGAAGGACTTCTGGTCGGTGAACACCCGCGCCGGGGCCTGGACGACCCGGTGTTCCGGAGCCACCGCGGACACCTTGATCACCGCGCGGCCGAGGTTGCCCGCGACCATCCGCAGCCCGCCGTCGGCGGCGAACGGCCGCCACACGGGACGCAGGACGTCCTCGTCGAGGCTGCGCGTCGGGACCTCACGCCAGACCAGTTCGCCCTCGGACAGGATCGGCTCCTGCCGATAGCGGTGCAGGCCCGGTCCGGCGACGGTCTGGACGTCCTCGTGCAGCAGGCCCGCGTCGAGCAGCGTGCCGACCAGGAACTGGATGCCCCCGGCGGCGTGGAAGTGGTTGATGTCCGCGCTGCCGTTCGGGTACACCCGCGCCAGCAGCGGGATCACCGGCGACAGGTCGGAGAAGTCGTCCCAGGTCAGCTGGATGCCCGCGGCCGCGGCGATGGCGACGAGGTGCATCGTGTGGTTGGTCGAACCACCCGTGGCGAGCAGGGCGATGACACCGTTGACGACGGCCTTCTCGTCGATCACGCGCGAGACCGGCGTGTACTCCTCGCCGCGGGACAGCTTCACCACGCGACGCCCGGCCTCTTCGGTGAGCGCCTTCCTCAGCGGCGAGTTCGGCTGCACGAAGCTGGCGCCCGGCAGGTGCAGGCCCATCACCTCGACGACCATCTGGTTCGAGTTGGCGGTGCCGTAGAAGGTGCACGTTCCCGCCGAGTGGTACGAAGCCGCTTCGGCGTCCAGGAGGTCTTCGCGGGTCGCCTTGCCCTCGGCGTAGAGCTGGCGCACACGCGCCTTCTCCTTGTTCGGCAGGCCCGAGTTCATCGGCCCGGCCGGTACCAGGATCGCCGGGAGGTGCCCGAAGGACAGCGCGCCGATCAGCAGGCCCGGCACGATCTTGTCGCAGACGCCGAGCAGCAGCGCCGCGTCGAACATGTCGTGGGACAGCGCGATCGCGGTCGACATCGCGATCACCTCGCGGCTGAACAGCGACAGCTCCATCCCCGGGCGGCCCTGGGTGACGCCGTCGCACATCGCGGGCACGCCACCGGCGAACTGGGCCACCCCGCCCGCCTGGCGGACCGACCCCTTCAGCATCGCGGGGTACTCCTGCATCGGCTGGTGCGCCGAAAGCATGTCGTTGTAGGACGAGACGATCGCGACGCCCGGCGCCCGGACGGCGCGCAGTGCCGCTTTGTCGACACCCTCCATCGCGGCGAATCCGTGGGCGAGGTTGCTGCAATCGAGTCCGCGCCGCATCGGACCCTCTTCGTGGGCGGCCGCAGCACGCTGGAGGTGCGCGGCGCGGGTCTCGGCGCTGCGGGCGATGACGCGTTCGGTGACTTCGGCGATGATGGGGTGGACGTTCGGGGCGGTGCTCATTGTCCGGCTCCGGATCACTGGTCGTGGTGGTCCGCGGGACGGCAACGCTGACGCCGCTGGGTCGTGACAGTGGCCACAGTACCTCGGCGGAAAGCGCGGATCAAAATCGATACAGAAGATCGACTCGCGTGACCTCCGTCACGCCCCTAGGTTCTACTGTGCTACTTGTCACATTGCACAACGCGCGGCAGAGTCGAGACGGCGAGGATCGCTTGCCCTCTCAGGCTCAAGCGGCCAACCGAACCGACCATCGGGAGGTACCGATGTCCACCACAGAGATCGCCGAGCTTCGGCGAGCCATCGGTCAGCTGAGGCAGTGCGTCGGCGCGCTGCGGTCCCGATACGGCGACGCTTCGGCGGTACGACGCCTGGCGAACGACGTGGAGCGACTCGACATCGACGCGACGGATCTCGACACGACCCCGAACGCGGTGCCCGCGCAGGCGAAGGCAGCCGACCGTGTCCAAGTACCCGATACGCCCTACGACCCGGCGCTCTGGCACGGCGCCGATGACGAAGGCGTCGGCGGCTACAAGCGCGACCAGCGGTGAGCGCCCCCGCCGGCGAAGAGGCCGGACGGGGTACGGGGGTCCGCGCACCGTCGCGGGCCCGGATCGCCGAACGAACGCTGCGCACCGACCGGTGGTGGCTCTCCCCGCTGCTGACCGTCCTCGGCCTCTCCACTTTCATCATCTACGCGACGATCAGGGCCTTCGTCCGCACCGCCTACTGGGTGCCCGAATACCACTACCTGACGCCGTTCTATTCGCCCTGCGTCTCGGAATCCTGCGTCGAAGGCTCCCGGCACTTCGGGGCCTGGTTCGGCGAACTGCCGGGCTTCATCCCGCTCGGCTTCCTGGTCCTGCCGTTCCTGCTGGGCTTCCGGCTGACCTGCTACTACTACCGCAAGGCCTATTACCGGGCCGTCTGGTTCTCGCCGCCCGCCTGCGCGGTCGCCGAACCGCACGCGAAGTACACCGGTGAGACCCGGTTGCCGTTGATCATCCAGAACGTCCACCGCTACTTCTTCTACGTGGCTGTGGTCGTCTCGTTGATCAACACCTACGACGCGATCACCGCGTTCCACGGCAAGACCGGCGGGTTCGGTTTCGGGCTCGGCAACATCGTGCTGACCGGCAACGTGGTCCTGTTGTGGGCGTACACGTTGTCGTGCCACTCGTGCCGTCACGTGACCGGCGGCAGGCTCAAGCACTTCTCGAAACATCCGGTCCGCTACTGGATCTGGACGCAGATCACGAAGCTCAACACCCGGCACATGGCGCTGGCGTGGACGACGCTCGGCACGCTCGTGCTGACCGACCTCTACGTGATGCTCGTGGCCAGCGGTGCGATTTCGGATCTGCGGTTCATCAACTAGCGGCGAGGGAATCTCCCGTCCCCGGCGACAAGCTTTGAGGTGGCTCTTTCTATGACCGAGGTCGAACGGCTCAACTACGACGTGGTGGTGATCGGTGCCGGTGGCGCCGGTCTCCGCGCGGTCATCGAAGCCCGTGAACGCGGCTTCAGCGTCGCGGTGGTGTGCAAATCGCTGTTCGGCAAGGCGCACACCGTGATGGCCGAAGGCGGCTGCGCGGCGTCGATGGGCAACGCGAACTCGAACGACAACTGGCAGGTGCACTTCCGCGACACCATGCGTGGCGGGAAGTTCCTCAACAACTGGCGGATGGCCGAACTCCACGCCAGGGAGGCGCCGGACCGGGTCTGGGAACTGGAGACCTACGGCGCGTTGTTCGACCGCACCGCCGACGGCCGGATCAGCCAGCGCAACTTCGGCGGGCACACGTACCCGCGGCTGGCGCACGTCGGCGACCGCACCGGGCTCGAACTGATCCGCACGATGCAGCAGAAAATCGTTTCGCTGCAACAAGAGGACTTCAAGGAGATCGGTGACTACGAGGCGCGGATCAAGGTCTTCGCCGAATGCACGATCACCGAGTTGCTGACCGAAGACGGCCGGATCTCGGGCGCCTTCGGGTACTGGCGTGAGAGCGGCCGGTTCATCCTGTTCGAGACGCCGGCGGTGGTGCTGGCCACCGGCGGTATCGGGAAGTCGTTCAAGGTCACCTCGAACTCGTGGGAGTACACCGGTGACGGGCACGCGCTGGCACTGCGGGCCGGGGCGAAGCTCATCAACATGGAGTTCGTCCAGTTCCACCCGACGGGCATGGTCTGGCCGCCGAGTGTGAAGGGGATCCTGGTCACCGAAGGCGTCCGCGGTGACGGCGGTGTCCTCAAGAACACCGAGGACAAGCGGTTCATGTTCGAGTACATCCCCGAGGTCTTCAAGGGGCAGTACGCGGACAGCGAGGAAGAGGCCGACCGCTGGTACACCGACCAGGAGAAGAACCGGCGCACCCCGGACCTGCTGCCGCGGGACGAGGTCGCGCGCGCGATCAACTCCGAGGTCAAGGCAGGCCGGGGATCGCCGCACGGCGGGGTCTTCCTCGACATCGCCAGCAGGCTGCCCGCGGAGGAGATCCGCAAACGGCTGCCGTCGATGTACCACCAGTTCAAGGAACTCGCCGACGTCGACATCACCAAGGAGCCGATGGAGGTCGGCCCGACCTGTCACTACGTGATGGGCGGCATCGAGGTCGACCCGGACACCGCGTCGTCGAGCGTGCCGGGGCTGTTCGCCGCCGGTGAGTGCTCGGGCGGGATGCACGGATCGAACCGGCTCGGCGGCAACTCGCTGTCGGACCTGCTCGTCTTCGGCCGCCGGGCGGGACTCGGCGCCGCGTCCTACGTCGCGGAATTGAAGGACCGCCCGTCGGTCAGTCAGTCCGATGTGGACGACGCCGCGAAAATGGCGCTCGCGCCGTTCGACCCGCCGGAGAACGGCGTCGAGGAGAATCCGTACAGCCTGCACACCGAACTCCAGCAGTCGATGAACGACCTGGTCGGCATCATCCGCAAGTCGGAGGAGATCGAGCGGGCGCTGGTGAAGCTCGGTGAACTCCGGGAGCGGATCCTGCGGGTGACCGTCGAAGGGCACCGGCAGTTCAACCCGGGCTGGCACCTCGCGGTCGACCTGCGGAACATGCTGATGGTCAGCGAATGCGTGGCGCGGGCCGCGTTGCTGCGGACCGAAAGCCGGGGCGGGCACACGCGCGACGACCATCCGGGCATGGACGCCCAGTGGCGCAACAAGCTCCTGGTCTGTTCGGCGAGTCCGGGCGGCAACCCGGTGGTGCCGGAGATCGGCATCGAGGTCAAGGCGCAGACCCCGCTGCGGCAGGACCTGCTGGAGCTGTTCGAACTGTCCGAGCTGGGGAAGTACTACACCGACGAAGAACTGACGTCGCACCCCGGGAGCCAGGTATGAGCTACAAGG
Organism: Amycolatopsis sp. cmx-11-12; assembly: GCF_046269425.1. NCBI lineage: Bacteria > Bacillati > Actinomycetota > Actinomycetes > Pseudonocardiales > Pseudonocardiaceae > Amycolatopsis > Amycolatopsis sp. cmx-11-12. Next base: position 163,720 of record NZ_JADNQM010000008.1, read on the forward strand.
CGAGTTTCCGGGTCTGGCGCGGCGACGCGGACTCCGGTGAACTGAAGGACTACACCGTCGAGGTCAACGAGGGCGAGGTCGTCCTCGACATCATCCACCGGTTGCAGGCCACCCAGGCCTCGGATCTGGCGGTGCGGTGGAACTGCAAGGCGGGCAAATGCGGTTCGTGCTCGGCGGAGATCAACGGCAAGCCGCGACTGCTGTGCATGACGCGGATGTCGACGTTCACCGAGGACGAGGTCATCACCGTGACGCCGATGCGGACGTTCCCGGTGATCCGCGACCTGGTGACCGACGTGTCGTTCAACTACACCAAGGCCCGTGAGATCCCGTCGTTCACACCGCCCCCGGAGCTGAAGCCGGGGGAGTACCGGATGCAGCAGATCGACGTGGAGCGCTCGCAGGAGTTCCGGAAGTGCATCGAGTGCTTCCTGTGCCAGAACACCTGCCACGTCGTGCGCGACCACGAGGAGAACAAGGAGGCCTTCGCCGGGCCTCGATACCTGATGCGGATCGCCGAACTCGAAATGCACCCCCTCGACGTCGCCGACCGGCGTGACGAGGCGCAGGAGGAACACGGGCTCGGCTACTGCAACATCACCAAGTGCTGCTCGGACGTGTGCCCGGAGGGCATCCACATCACCGACAACGCGCTGATCCCGATGAAGGAACGCGTCGCGGACCGGAAGTACGACCCCATCGTGTGGCTGGGGAACAAACTGTTCCGGCGGGACAAGTAACACCGGCTCGCGAGTGGTAATGACGGTCAGAACCGTCATTACCACTCGCGAGCTTTAATCGTTTGCCCCCACTCGACTGCCCGTTGCACACTTACCGCACACCGACCGAGGAGGACACATGCCGCTGTACCGCATGGCTCGCCCTCTCCTTGGTATGGAAGAGAAACACGGCTCCCCGCCGACGTCGTAGCACGACGTCGCATATACGGAGCCGCCCTTCGGGAAACCGAATTGGGCGGCTCTTTCATGATGAACCCTTGTAGCTCAACGGAAAGAGTACGGCGCTACGAACGCCGGGGTCCAGGTTCGATTCCTGGCAGGGGTACTTCTGGAACGAAGCGGTCCGGTGCGCAGTGTGCGCCGGCCCGCGTTCCAGGCCAAACCCCCGGCACGGCGGGGAAACCTGTTCCGTCGTCCGGTGCGGCGGTGTGGGGTCCGTGTGCCCCGCACCGCCAGAACGCGCACGGTCCGGTGACCGGCCGGGATTCATAGCCCCGGCCAGCCTGGCTCGACACCAGGGTGCGCGACTCAGGACGCCTTGCGGGCGCTGTGCACGTCGCCGCGTTCGTGGCGATGCAGCACGAGGTCCTGGAAGCCGTTGTCCCGCAAGCCCTCTTCCATCGTGAGGCCGTTCGTGGCGACGACCACGAGCAGTCCTCCTGGCACGAGACTCGCGGCGATCCGGCCGAGCGGCTCGGGGGAGTCCACGAACGCGATGACGATGTCGAAGGTGCCCATCACCGGCAGACGGGCGACCTGATGGACCTCGTAGGAGATCCCGATCGGATCGCGTTCCTCTTCGCGCTGCGCGGCCGCGATCAAAACCTGGTCCGCGTCGACCCCGACAACGCGGCGCGCACCCTTGCCGCGGAACAGCCTGGGATAGCGGCCATCGCCGCATCCGACGACCAGGACCGACCTGCCCGCCAGGTCCGGCAGCGCTTCGAGCAGCGTCGTGGCCTGGTCCGCCATAGCGCCGACGCTAGCCGACGAGGTCACCGTCCCGACAGGACCAAGAGGCGTATCCCGAAGTACATGAAGGCCCCCTTCCTTGCGTCTAGCGCAAGGAAGGGGGCCTTCATGTACTTGACGGAGCTTAGAGCGCGCCACCGCTCGCGTCGTCGCGCTGCATGACCACGCTCGACGGCGCCGAGTGAACCGGCTTGGCGCCGCGAGGCGCCTTCTTCCGCCGCGCCAGCTTGTTCTCCAGCCACGACGCGAACCAGCTCAGGAGCAGGTTCAGCACGATGAAGATGATCGCGACGACGATCAGCGTCGGGATCGTGTTGCCGTAGAGACCGTTGAGCGGTCCGGAAGCGCGGATCAGCTCGTCGAAACCGATGGTCAGCTGACCGGCCAGCGCGGTGTCCTTGAGAATGACCACCAGCTGGCTGACCAGCGCGGGCAGCATCAGGGTGACCGCCTGCGGCAGCAGGACGGTCATCATGATCTGGGTCTTGCGCAGACCCAGCGCGGACGCGGCCTCGCCTTGGCCCTTAGGCAGCGACAGGATGCCCGCGCGGAACACCTCGGCCATGACCGAACCGTTGTAGAGCACCAGCCCGGTAACCGCCGCGAACAGCGGGCGGATCTCCGAGTCGATGTCGGTGTAGAACGCGAAGAACGCCGCGGCGAAGACCATCAGCAGCAGGACCGGGATGGCCCGGAAGAACTCGACGATGGCGGCGACCGGGACCCGGATCCACTTGTGCTCCGACATCCGGCCGATGCCCAGCAGCGCCCCGATCGGCAACGCGATCACGATCGACAGCGCCGCCGCCTTCAGCGTGTTGAGCAGACCGGGAAGCAGGAACTGGGTCCACGTCGAACCGTCGATGAAGGGCTTCCAGAGCGCGGCGGCCCACTGGCCCTTCTCGTCGAAGCCCACGTAGACGTAGTAGACGACCAGCGCCAGGACGAGCACGAAAAGAACGCTGTAGAGCCAGTTTCGCGCCCGCGCCTTGGGGCCGGGGATGTCGTAGAGAACGGTCTGTGTGCTCATCGCTTGACCTCGACCTTCTTGGCGACCCAGCCCAGCAGGAGGCCGAGGGGGAGGACCAGGACGACGAACCCGGCGGCGAAGAGGAAGAAGACCAGGAGCAGCGAGTCGGACTCGTTCTCCACCATCTCCGACATCAGCAGCGATGCCTCGGCCACACCGATGATCGAGGCGACCGTGGTGTTCTTCAGCAGGGCGATCATGACGTTGGTCAGCGGCGCGATCACCGACCGGAACGCCTGCGGCAGCACGATCAGCGTCAGCACCTGGATGAAGCCGAGGCCCAGTGCGCGAGCGGCTTCGGCCTGCCCGACCGGGACGGTGTTGATACCGGACCTCAGCGACTCACAGACGAACGTCGCCGTGTAGGCGATGAAGCCGAGGATCGCGAGCCGGAAGAAGTTGTCGTCCAGCGACGTCGCCGAATCCTTCGAAGCCAGGTTGAGCCCCAGAGTGGAGGACAAGCCCAGCGACGTGAAGACGATGATCACCGTCAGCGGGGTGTTCCGGAAGATGTTGACGTAGGCGGTGCCGAACGCCCTCATGATCGGAACGGGGCTCACCCGCATCCCCACCAGGATCGTCCCCCAGATCAGGGAGCCGATGGCGGAGAAGAACGTGAGCTTGATCGTCATCCAGAAGGCGCCGAGCAAGTCGTAATTGGGATTGTCGAGGAAATCGAACAAGGTGCTCAACCCAGCCTCGGTATGGGAACGGTGCGCCGCGGTACACGGCGCACCGTTCGATTCCTTTGATTCAGCGGCTCAGTGAGCCGGGTGTCAGGAGATGGCCGGGGGCTCGGGGATCTTGTAGCCCGACGGGCCGACATTCTTCTCCAGAGCGGCCTTCCACGCGCCGTCCTGCTGCATCTTCTTGATGGCGTTGTTGATCGCGGTGACGCTCTCGGCGTCATCCTTCTTCAGGCCGACGCCGTACTTCTCGTCTGTGAAGCCCTTGCCGACCAGCTTCAGCTTGCCGGGCTGCTGCGCGGCGTAACCGCCGAGGATCACGTCATCGGTGGTCATCGCGTCGACGGTCTTGTTGAGCAGCGCGGTGACGCAGTCGGTGTACTTGCCGACTTCCTGCAGCTGAACTTCCTTGGCGTACTTTTCCTTGACGTTCTGCGCCGGGGTGGAACCCTTGACCGAGCAGAGCTTCTTGTTGCCGGTCAGCGACTCCGGGCCGGTGATGTCGGTGTTGTCCGCCTGGACCAGCAGGTCCTGGTGGGCGATGAAGTACGGGCCCGCGAAGGCGACCTCGTTCTTGCGCTTGTCGGTGATCGAGTAGGTGGCGACGATGAAGTCGACCTCACCCTTCTTGATCAGGTCCTCGCGCTGCGCGGACTGCGCTTCCTTCCAGGTGATCGCCGACTCTTCGACGCCGAGCTCCTTGGCGATGTACTTCGCCACGTCGACGTCGAAACCGGCGTAGGTGCCGTCGGCCTGCTTCTGGCCGAGGCCGGGCTGGTCGAACTTGATGCCGACGGTCAGCTTCTTGTCGTTCTTGGCCTTCGCCACCAGGTTCTTGGCGCCGCTGGAGCCACTGCCGGCGTCCGACCCGCCGCCACCACAGGCGGAGAGGGCGAGACCGGCCGCCACGACGGCCGCGCTCATTCGCAGAACTCGGTTCAACCGCATTCTTCTCAGTTTCCTTCCGAATCTTGTTCCAGCCTTACCGGCCGGCGGGGAAGTCCTTAGTGGGTCAGGATCTTGCCGAGGAAGTCCTTGGCGCGGTCCGTCTTCGGCTTGGTGAAGAACTCGTCCGGCGTGGAGTCCTCGACGATCTCGCCGTCGGACATGAACACCACCCGGTTCGCCGCACGTCGCGCGAAGCCCATCTCGTGGGTGACGACGAGCATCGTCATCCCGTCCTTCGCGAGCGTGGTCATCACGTCGAGGACCTCCTGGACCATCTCCGGGTCCAGTGCCGAGGTCGGCTCGTCGAACAGCATCACCTTGGGGCGCATGGCGAGCGCGCGGGCGATCGCCACCCGCTGCTGCTGCCCACCGGACAGCTGCGCCGGGTACTTGTCCGCCTGGTTGGCGATGCCGACGCGCTCGAGCAGTTCCATCGCGGTCTTGCGGGCCTCGCCCGAGTTGACCTTGCGGACCTTCATCGGCGCGAGCATGACGTTCTCCACGATCGTCTTGTGCGCGAACAGGTTGAACGACTGGAACACCATGCCGACGTCGGCGCGCAGCGCGGCCAGCGCCTTTCCTTCGGCGGGCAGCGGAACGCCGTCCACCGCGATCTCACCGGAGTTGATGGGCTCCAGCCGGTTGATCGCCCGGCACAGCGTCGACTTGCCAGATCCGGACGGCCCGAGCACGACCACGACCTGCCCACGCGGCACCTCGAGGTTGATCTCCTTGAGCACGTGCAGGTCGCCGAAGTACTTGTTCACGGCGGCCGCCTTGATCATCGGCGCCGCCACCTCCGCGGTCATCTGGCCTCCAGGAGCGTTCGTTTGCAGGGGACTGCGGGGTCAGGCACCACGCGATGGCGGAAACCTACTCCCGTCGGACCGCTTGTAAAGGCGGCTTGACCAATACTTAGGGTTTCAAGTCCGTATCGTTCTCAAGCCGCCGGACGGCCCGGTCCACGCCCGTCCGGCGCTGATCAGCCTAGACAAGACAGGGGTGCCCCGTAACCGGGGTCACACGACATCTGTGACGCATCGTGACCAGACAGGACGCTCACTAGGCCGGATGGCCGAGCGGTACGGGCAGCGCGAGAGGTGACTCACCCCATAGAGTCGTTCTTCAGTCGTCGCGGTGCGGGGACGGCGTGAAAGGGAAAACACGGGTGCGGGTACTGCTGGTGGAGGACGACGACCGGGTCGCGGGCGCCTTGACGCCCGCGCTGACCCGGCGTGGCCTGACGATCAAACGCCTGGCCTCCGGCGCCGGGGTGCTCGACCTGGTGCACGAGGTCGACGTCGTGCTGCTCGACCTCGGACTGCCCGACATCGACGGGATGGTGCTGTGCCGCCGGATCCGCGCGGTCAGCGACGTCGCGGTGATCGTCGTTTCGGCGCGGGGAGAGGTCGACGACCGGATCCAGGGCCTGCGATCCGGCGCCGACGACTATCTGGTGAAGCCCTACGACGTCGACGAACTCGTCGCCCGCGTCGAGGCCGTGCGCCGCCGCCGCGGTGAACGCCCGGCCGCGCCCGAACCGGCGGGCGTCATTCGGGCGGGTGATGTGTCGGTCGATATCGGGCGGCATGAGGTGCAGGTCGACGGACAGCCGGTTTCGTTGTCCCGCAAGGAGTTCCAGGTACTCGCGCTGGTGGTCACCGCCCGCGGCGCGGTCTGCGCCCGCGACCACGTGCTGAGCGAGGTCTGGGGGCACCGCGGCCCGGCGGAGAGCCGTTCGCTCGACGTCCACGTCGCCACCCTGCGGACCAAACTGGGCAGGCCCGCGCTGATCGAGACCGTCCGCGGCGTCGGGTATCGCCTCGGCGGCGCCTACGGCCCGGCCGAAGAGGGCTGAACCGGTGCGCGTCCGGCTACAGGCGATCGTGCTGACGCTGGTCGCGGCGCTCGTCTTCGGCCTCGGCATCCCGCTCGCGCTCAGCGTGGCGGCCAGTGTGCAGCTCGACCTCTTCCTCGACCGCCTCACCGACACCTCCCGGTTCGCGTCGCTGGCCCAGCGTCCGCTGGTGGAGAACCGGCCGGACCTGATCGAGGACGAACTCCGCCGCTACACCGAGGTCTACGAGGTCCCGGTGGTGATCGCCGACCAGGACGGTGGGGCCGTGGTCAGCGCGCTCGGCGGGCCGGGCCAAGCCGCCCGGATCGACCTCAAGGACGCCGTCATCACCTCGCATCTCCAGCAGGCGCTGGCGGGACGGCGTTCGGAGCCCGGCCCGCTGCTGATGCCGTGGAACACCGAGCCGCTGGTGCTGGCCGAGCCGATTCTGATCGACGGCGAGGTGCGGGGCGCGGTGATCACGCTGTCCTCGACCGAGAAGGCCCGCACCGCACTGTTGTGGTGGTGGCTGCTGATCGCGGCGGGCGCGGTGCTGGCGTTCGGGCTCGCGCTGGTGGTGGCGGTGCCGGTGGTGCGCTGGATCCTGCGCCCGGTCCGCCGTCTCGACGACGCGACCGGCGCCCTGGTCGCCTCCGTGGTCAGCGGACGTGAGGTCGAGCGGGTGGGGGAGTCGGGCGGTCCGCCGGAACTGCGTCAGCTCGAACGGTCCTTCGACCGGATGGCCGCCAGCGTCGACGAGGCGCTGTCGGCGCAGCGCGCGTTCGTCGCCGACGCCTCCCACCAGCTGCGGAACCCGTTGACCGCGTTGAAGATCCGGCTCGGCAACCTCGACGGGCACGTCGACGACGACCTGGCCGCGGCGGACCTCGAAGCCGCCGTCGTGGACGCGCGACGGCTCAACCAGATCCTCGACGAACTCCTTTCGCTGGCCCGTGCCGAAGCATCGGGGGGCGAACTGGTGCCGGTCGGCATCGACGAGGTGGTGGGCGCCCGGGTCGCCGACTGGACCGTGGTCGGCGCGACGCGCGACGTCTCGCTGGTCGCTTCCGGGCTGGGCGGCGGTTTGCGGGTGCTCACGCCCGCGCGCGGGCTCGAAGTGGTGCTCGACGCGCTGCTGGACAACGCGCTCAAGTTCACCGAGCCGGGCACCGAGGTGCGGGTCACCGTCGCCGTCGCGGACGGGCAGGTGGAGATCGCCGTCCGTGACCACGGGCCCGGCCTGCGCGACGACGAACTGGAGCGCGCGGCGGACCGGTTCTGGCGCAGCACCGCGCATCAGAACGTGCCGGGATCCGGCCTCGGCCTGGCGATCGTCACCGAGATCATGGTCCGCTCTGACGGTTCGCTGCGGCTCGGCTCACCTGAGGGCGGCGGCCTCGAAGTGACCGTGACCCTGCCGGTCGTCAGTTCTTGAGCGCTCGGAAGTAGCGCAACGCGCCGGGATGCAGCGGCAGGGGAGAGGTCTCGATGGCGGGGTGGACGTCGATCGACAGCGCGGCCCCGGCCACCTTGCCCAGCTCGTCCCGCGCGTCGAACAACCCGCGGACCAGCGCTTCGGCGACGTCGTCCGACATCGAGGCGGGCACCACCAGGAAGTTCGGCAACACCAGCGTGGTCACCGGCTCCGCCAGGTTGTAGGCCGTCACGGGGATGGTCGCCGTGCGGTACACCGGGCTGGTGGCCCGCAGGGCGTCCGCGAGGTCGGTGATGTCGAGCAGCCGCAGCCCGACTGTCCGCACCCGCTCCGTGATCGACGGCGTCGGCACGCCGCCGGACCAGATGACGGCGTCGATCTGCCGGTTCTCCAGCGCGGGCAGCGCCTCGGTGAGCCCGAGGTTGCGCTGGTCGATCGCGCCGGTCAGGCCCGACGCCTCCAGCAACCGCCTCGACAGGAACTCGACGCCGGAGTCCGGCGAGCCGATCGCGACCTTGCGCCCCCGCAACTGGGCGAACGACTCGATCGACGAGTCGGCCCGGACGATGACGTGCAGGTAGTCGTCGTGCACGCGGGCCAGCGCGGCCAGCCCTGCCGTTTTCTCCGTGGCGACGTCCGCCGCGACGAACGCGACGTCGGCCCGGCCCGAGCGCACCCGGCCGATGTTGTCCGGCGACCCCTCGGTCTCCTGGACCTCGGGCCGTTCGGTGCCCAGCTGCGCGGCCCACGCGTCGGCCAGCGCCTCGGCGAGCTTGTCGTAGACACCGCCGTCGAGCCCCGCCGCGATGCGCACGTGCGTCGCGGACAGATCGGGCCCGCACCCGGTGACCAGGGCGCAGACCACGGCGACCACCGTCGCCAGTACCGCCGGTCTCCTCATGAGGGTCGATCGTGCCATGGAACCCCGTCCGCGTACCCTCGAAGGCGAGATGAGCGCGCGCACTTACCAGATCCGCACCTTCGGCTGCCAGATGAACGTGCATGACTCCGAACGTCTTGCCGGGCAGCTCGAGGACGCCGGCTACGTACCGGGTGACGGCGAGGCCACACCCGACCTGATCGTGTTCAACACCTGCGCGGTGCGGGAGAACGCGGACAACAAGCTGTACGGCACCTTGGGGCATATCCGGCCGCAGAAGACCGCGAAACCGGGCATGCAGATCGCCGTCGGCGGCTGCCTCGCGCAGAAGGACCGCGGCGAGATCGTCAAACGCGCGCCGTGGGTCGACGTCGTGTTCGGCACGCACAACATCGGCGCGTTGCCGACGCTGCTGGAACGCGCGCGGCACAACGCCGAGGCCGAGGTCGAAATCCTCGAAGCACTCGAGACCTTCCCTTCGACGCTCCCCGCGCGCCGCGAGTCGGCGTACGCGGGCTGGGTGTCGATTTCGGTGGGCTGCAACAACACCTGCACGTTCTGCATCGTCCCGGCGCTGCGCGGCAAGGAACGCGACCGCCGTCCCGGCGAGGTCCTGGCCGAGGTCGAGGCGCTCGTCGCCGAAGGCGTGCTCGAAGTGACCCTGCTCGGGCAGAACGTGAACTCCTACGGCGTCGAATTCGGCGACCGTCTCGCGTTCGGGAAGCTCCTGCGCGCCTGCGGTTCGGTGGACGGGCTGGAGCGCGTCCGGTTCACCTCGCCGCATCCGGCGGCGTTCACCGAGGACGTCATCGACGCGATGGCCGAGACGCCGAACGTGTGCCACCAGCTGCACATGCCGCTGCAGTCCGGCTCGGACCGGGTGCTGCGCGAGATGAAGCGGTCCTACCGCTCGGCGCGCTACCTCAAGATCCTCGACCGCGTGCGCGAGTCGATGCCCGACGCCGCGATCACCACCGACATCATCGTCGGCTTTCCCGGCGAGACCGAGGAAGACTTCCAGGCCACGCTCGACGTGGTCGCGCAGGCGCGGTTCTCCAGCGCGTTCACCTTCCAGTACTCGATCCGGCCCGGCACACCGGCCGCCGAGATGGACGGGCAGCTGCCGAAGGAGGTCGTGCAGGAGCGCTACGAACGGCTCGTGAAACTGCAGAACGACATCTCCTGGGACGAGAACAAGAAGATCGTCGGCCGCCGGGTCGAGCTGCTGGTCGCCTCCGGCGAAGGGCGCAAGGACTCCGAAACGCACCGGATGAGCGGCCGTGCCCGTGACGGCAGGCTCGTCCACTTCGCGCCGACGGGACCGCTGGTGGACCGCTCGGTGCGGCCCGGCGACGTCGTCGAGACCGTGGTGACCTATGGCGCCCCGCACCACCTCGTCGCCGACGGTGACCTGCTGTCGCACCGCCGGACGAAGGCGGGCGACAACTCCGAGGCCGGGATCCGGCCGAAGACCAACGGCGTGACGCTGGGCCTGCCGGGCTTCGGTGCCCCGGCCGTCGCGCCGGAACCGGTGAGCGGATGTGCGCTATGACCGAACCGAAGATCGACGAACTCGCCGCCGAGATCGACGAGGTCGGCGAGCGCGCGGCCAAGACGATCGAACTGGGCAGGCGCGGGTTCTCCATCGCCGTGCTGGCGTTCGTGCTGCTGATCGCGCAACTGCTGCCTTGGGTCGGCGAGCACGCTGGCTGGGACGTCCTGCTCGGCCGCGGCGGCGGGATCCCGCAGCTGTTCGCCGCGACCTCCACCGGCATCGGGGTGTTCGCCTCCGCCGTCGCGCTGGTGACCCGGCGCTGGTGGCTGGCCTGGGTCTGCGCCGCCGGCGGCTGGTTCGCCTCGGTCGACGGGATGCTCGCGATCTGGTCCCAGCAGTCCTCGCACGCGACCGGCGCGGCCGGTGGCGGCCCTGGCTTCGGGATGATCCTCGCCTGGTTCGCCACCGTCGCGCTGGCCATCTATTGGATGCGTGCCGCCTTCTCGCGTAGCTAGGCGCTGGGTCGAGACCACGGTCCGTGAAGGTCTCCTTCCCTACCTTGAGAGTCAGGGTCCCGGCAAAGTCGCAGAGCTGCTGGTCAGTGCTGCTCTTGGTGATCCGGGTTTGGCATCGCTGGTGCCTGAAAGGGTCGAGCGGGGAGGATTCCGGACGTTGAACGTCCGGATTCTTCCCCGCTCAGGGGCTCCGCAACCGTTGTGCCCGCTGACGGTGAAGGAATTGGGACGTTGAACGTCCCAATTCCTTCACCGTCAGCCTCACGCAGGTGGCGAATAGTCGCCTGACCTGCAAGATCTCGACTTTGCCGGGACCCTGACCTTGAGAGTAGGAAAGGAGGCCTTCACGGACTCCCAGAGAAGAGAACCTCGGCGGCCTGGCCGGGTGGGTCGTGAGTGGTAAGGACCTTCAGCCGACGCGCAGCGTCAGGTTGCTGGACGTGTAGGCGCTCGCGTAAAGCGTCGTCTCGGGGTGGTACGCCCGTAGCGTGATCACCGCGCTGAAGGAGAAGCTGAGCCTCAGGGAGAACGTCGAGTTCGGCCGGCAGGTGGTGTCGGCGATGTTCACCCAGACACTTCCCTGAAGCTGCTGCACGATGATCGCTTCGAGGCCGTCCGTGCCGTCGGACCGGGAGCCGCCCTCGACCTGAAGTTTCCCTTTGAGGGTGACCTTTTCGTTGACCTCGGCCTGCTTCTTGCTGAGCGAGGCATCGAGTTTGACCTTCTTCTTGCTGATTTCGGGAGAGGCCGGGACCGGTGCCGGAGAACCGATCGCCGACGCGGCAGGCGCGAGCCCTGCCACCAGAGCGCAACTGATCGCCAGGGCGGCGAGCGCCCGGCGTACTGGGGGAATCAGTGTCTGGTTCATGATCGAAGTTGAGCACGGCTGAGCGCGGAGAGCGCCCGAATACGCACTAACGAGCGATGCGTCCCTCCACAGTGGAATTAACCGCGGCCGCTCGGAACGTTCTCCGGGGTTGGCGGACGAGTGGGGAGGATTCGGGACGTTGAATGTCGCCGAACCGCCTTCTCGCGGAGCTAGCCCGACCCTCACCGTTCATAGCACGCGGGTATCTGTGCTGAGGGCCCGTCCCGCCACAGCCCGCCGCCCACCGCCGACATCCACTCCCGACTGCGATGAAGGACGCTTTCATAGCAAATTTCGCTATGAAAGCGTCCTTCATCGCAGCACTGTCATTCCCTCATGTACTTCAGGGCCCGGGTCACCGGTCCGCGATGGCCGCCTCAGCCGCTTCGAGCCACTCACGCCACTGCGCGGCCTGCTCGTCCGCCTTCTTCGCGCGCCGCTCGTCGCCCGCCGCACGGGCCTTCGCCGCCTGCGACTCGAACTGCTCGACCCGCTCGCGGAACTGCGCCGCCCTGGCCTGCGCCTCCGGGTCGGACCGCCGCCACTTGCTGTCCTCGGCCGACTTGATCGAGTCCTGCACGGCCTTCAGACGGCCGTCCAGTTCGCGGATGCGCTCGCGCGGGACCTTGCCGATCTCGTCCCACTGCTCCTGGATCTTGCGCAGGTGGTTCTTCGCCGCGTCGAGGTTCGAGGCCGGGTCGATCTTCTCGGCCTCGACGAGCAGTTCTTCCTTCTGCTGCGCGTTGGTCGCGAACTCGGCGTCCCGCTCGGAGAACACCGAGGACCGGCGCGCGAAGAACTTGTCCTGCGCGGCACGGAAACGCTGCCAGAGCGCTTCGTCGCTGTCCTTGGGCGCGCGACCGGCGGCCTTCCACTCGGTCATCAAGTCCTTGTAGCGGCCCGCCGTGTCGCCCCAGTCCTCGGACTCCGAGAGCGCCTCGGCCTCGGCGATCAGTTCTTCCTTGCGGTTCTTGGCACCCGCGCGCTGCTTGTCCAGCTCGGCGAAATGCGAGCCACGCCGCCGGTTGAACGCCTCGCGGGCCTTGGAGAACCGCTTCCACAGCTCGTCGTCGGTCTTGCGGTCGACACCCTTGACGGTCTTCCACTCGTCCAGGATCGCGCGCAGCCGGTCGCCCGCGGCCTTCCACTGCGTCGACTCGGCGGCGAGCTTCTCGGCCTCGTCGGCGAGGGCCTGCTTGCGGACGACGGCGGCCGCGCGGGCCTCTTCCCGTTCCTGTTTGGCCGCGGCCAGTGCCTTTTCGGCGTGGGCGATGACCTGTTCGATGCGCCCGCCCAGCGCGGCGATGTCGCCGACGACGGCGGCTTCGGCGAGACCGTCACGCAGCTGCGTGGCCGTCGCCAGCGCGTGCTTCGGATCACCGGCACCGGACTCCAGCCGCGTCTCCAGCAGCTCGACCTCGGTGCGCAGGTCGTCGAACCGGCGCGCGTAGTGGAGCAGACCCTCGTCCGGGCTCCCGGCCTGCCAGACACCGACCGCGCGTTCGCCGTCGGGCGTGTTGACGTAGACCGTTCCTTCGTCGTCGACCCTGCCCCAAGCGGACGGGCTGGGCTCGGCGGGCGGCACGGGGGGTGCGGGGTGCCCGCCACCGAGCGCGTGCGGCACCGGGTGCGGAGCCGGGGTACCGGTGGACGTGTTCTCCTGGGCCATCGCAGGCTCCTTATCGCCTGTACGCCCGCTGGCGCGGGCGCCCCGCCAAGCGGCGGGGCCGGGTAATGCGTTGCCGTCGTGCTTCGGGGGTATCAACCCCTTGCGGCATTCAAGCAGCTCAGCGTCCACCGTGGAACCAGATGAAGCACCAGAGAGCAGTGATCCTACTTCCGGTGGACCCTTTGTGTCGGTGGGTTGCCGGTCGTTCGGGCGAGGGAAGGTAACGTCGGCGGCCGTGATCCGCCGTGTCGCCGTGCTCCCGCAACCCCCGCTGCTCATCCCCGAACTGGCCGCCGGAGCGGCGGACGAGTGCGCCGAGCTGCGCGAAGCCTGCCTCGAAGCCGTGCGCCGCCTGACCAGCGCTTCTGAAGACTGGCTCGTGATCGGCGCGGCGGCGGGCGCACCGGAGGTCCCGGAACACGCGAGCGGCTCTTTCCGCGGTTTCGGCGTCGACCTCGGTGTCTCACTCGGCCGGGTGACAGGGCCCGAAACGGAGCTGCCGTTGCCCGCGCTCGTGGCCGGTTGGTTGCGTGAGCAGGGCGGCGCGACGTCCGCTCGCGTCCGTCTCGTCGACCCCGGCACCCCGCCTGACCAGTGCGAACTGTTCGGACGTGAATTGGGGGAGCCCGTCGCGGTGCTCGTTCTCGGTGACGGTTCGAGCCGGCACGGCCCGCGTTCCCCCGGCGGTGAGGACGAACGAGCCGAGTTCCTCGACGAGCGAGTCCGTGACGCGCTGGCCAGGGCCGACGCCGGGTGGCTGGCCGGACTCGATCCGGACTTCGCGGCCGAACTCGGGGCCGGCGGCCGCGCGCCTTGGCAGGTGCTCGCCGGGCTGGCGGCGGACGGCGAATGGACCGCCGACGTCCTCTATTCGGCCGCGCCGTTCGGTGTCGGCTACCACGTCGCCGTCTGGGAGCACGCGTGATCCGGCCGGTCGCGGTCGTCGGGCCTACGGCGACCGGGAAGACCGCGCTGGCGGTCGACCTCGCCCTCACCCTCGGGGGTGAGGTGGTCAACGCCGACGCGTTGCAGCTGTACCGCGGGATGGACATCGGGACGGCCAAGGCGACCGCCGAGGAGCGGCGAGGCGTGCCGCATCACCTGCTGGACGTCCTCGACGTCACCGAGACGGCCTCCGTCGCCGCGTATCAGCGCGACGCGCGCGAACGCGTCGAAGACCTCCTCGACGCCGGCCGCGTGCCGATCCTCACCGGAGGGTCGGGGCTCTACATCCAGGCCGTGCTCGACGATCTCAAGTTCCCGGGCACCGACCCCGCCATTCGCGCCCGGCTGACCGCCGAGGCCGACGAGATCGGCGTCGCCGCGATGCACGACCGGCTCACCGGACTGGACCCGGTCGCCGCCACGGCCATCCTGCCGACCAACACCCGCCGCATCGTGCGCGCGCTGGAGGTCATCGAGATCACCGGCGAACCGTTCTCGGCGAACCTGCCGAAACCGGGACCCGCGCGCTACGACACGGTCCTGATCGGCATCGACCGCGAACCGGCCGAACTCGACGCCCGCGTCGACCGCCGCGTGGAGATCATGTTCGAAGCCGGACTCGTCGGCGAAGTCCGGACGCTGCTGGGCCAAGGGCTTCGCGACGGGCTCACGGCATCACGGGCGCTGGGCTACCAACAGGTGATCGCCGCGCTCGACGGCGACGAGGACTTCAAGACCGCCGCCGAGGCCACCGCGCAGGCAACCCGGAGGTTCGTGCGGAGGCAACGTTCCTGGTTCCGGCGGGACAAGCGCATCGAGTGGTTCGACGGCGGTTCGGAGCGGCTGGCCGAACGCGTCCTCGAGGCGACGGCCCAGTAACCTGAGCGCCATGGGCGGCATCGAATTCCTTAAGGGACACGGCACACAGAACGATTTCGTGCTGCTTCCCGACCCTGACGGCCGCCTCGAGCTGACCGAGGCGCGGGTGGCGGCGCTGTGTGATCGCCAGCGTGGTCTCGGGGCCGACGGTGTGCTCCGGATCGTGCGGTCTTCCGCACTGGATGTCGAGTCCGGCGGCGAATGGTTCATGGACTACCGCAACGCCGACGGCTCGATCGCCGAGATGTGCGGCAACGGCGTGCGGGTCTTCGTGCGCCACCTGGTCGATTCCGGGCTCGTGACCGAACGCGATTTCGTCATCGGCACCCGGGCAGGCGACCGGCCGGTGCGGATGCACGCGGACGGTTCGGTGACCGTGATGATGGGACCGGCGACGATCACCGGCACCTCGGTCACCGTGGTCGCCGGGAAGCCGTTCTCCGGGGTCGCCGTCAACGTCGGCAACCCGCATCTGGTGTCGGTCGTCGAGGACGACGTCGACGAACTCGACCTGCGCGACCAGCCCGACTTCGACGCCGACGTGTTCCCGGACGGGGTGAACCTCGAGTTCATCAACCTCCTGGGGGACAACGCGCTGAAGATGCGCGTCCACGAACGCGGCGTCGGCGAGACACGGTCCTGCGGAACCGGCACGGTCGCCGCGGTGGCGGCCGCGCTGCACCTCGCGGGCACCGACACCGGTGAAGCGACCGTCGACATCCCCGGCGGCCGCGTCATCGTCGAGGTGCGCCGCGGCGCGTCCACCCTCACCGGTCCCGCCGAGATCGTCGCGCGCGGCGAACTCGACGAAACCTGGTGGGCCGGGCTCGGCTCTTAGCCGACCGCGACCGGCTCCTTGGGAAGGTCGCGAAGCTTCCGAAGCGGGGAGAAGACCACCCACAGCAGCGCCGCGGTCTCGCCTGCCACGGCGACCCACAGCGTGGCCCGGATCCCGATCACCTCACCCAGGACACCGCCGAGCAGCCCGCCCAGCGGCAGCATCCCCCAGACGACGAACCGCACACTCGCGTTCATCCGGCCGAGCAGCCGGTCCGGGCAGACGGCCTGCCGGTAGGAGACCTGCGCGACGTTGTAGACGATGATCCCGAACCCGGCGATCATCATGGCCACCGGGAACAGGATGATCCGCCAGCCCGGCGCGGCCAGCGGTAGCAGCAGGTAGAACGGCCACGTCAGCAGCGGAACGAGCCAGATCGACCGGGCCTGCCCGATCCGCCGGGTGATGGCGTTGGCGAAGATCGCGCCCGTGATGCCGCCCACCCCGCCGGTCGCGAGCACGAGGCCGACGGCCGCGGGGGACAAACCCAGTTCCCGGTTCAGGAACAGGATCTCCACCGCGACGAAGACGCCGTTGAACAGGTTGGCCGTCGCCGTGCAGGCGACGATCGAACGCAGTGTGGTGTCGGTGAACACGAACCGCAGTCCCTCGACGATCTGGGGGAGCAGCTTCGTGTCTTCGTGCCGCTCGGGCTCCGGTTCGACGGTGCGGATCCGCAGCAGGAACAGCGCCGACGTGAGGAAACCGAGCCCGGTCGTGAGCACGGCGTTGGCCGCACCGACGAGTTGCACCAGCCCGCCCCCGATACCCGGACCGGCCAGGAACGCCACGGACTGGCTGGCCTGGAGCTTCGCGTTGCCTTCGAGGAGATGCTCCCGGCCGACCAGACTCGGCAGATACGACTGGTAGGCGATGTCGAAGAACACCGTCGCGGTGCCGACGAGCGTGGCGACCACGACCAGCTGGGTCAGGGACAGGACCCCGGCCCACCAGGCCACCGGGATGCTGAGCAGCAAGGCCGCGCGGACGAAGTCGGCCCGGAGCATCAGCGCGCGCCGCCGCATCCGGTCCACCCACACCCCGGCGGGCAGGCCGATCACCAGGAACGCGATGGTCTCGGCCGCGGTCAGCAGTCCCATCTGGAACGGTGTCGCGGCCAGCACGGTGGCCGCGAGCAGCGGAATCACCGTGTGGCCCGCGAAGGCGCCCACCTGACTGGCCGTGTCGCCCGCCCAGAGCCGCCGGAAGTCCGCGTGGAAGAAGAGGGAGTCTCTGCGCACGACGCCACCTTGGCGTGAGTGATTGGAAACTGTCAATCACTTTCGCTCTAGGCTGTCCCGGTGCCTACCCCACGACGCGCCGCGACCGAAGCCGAGATCGCCGCGATGGCCTCCGGAATAAGGCTGCGCATCATCCGGTTGACCTACTCCGAGGCGCTGACCAACAAGGAACTCGCCGAACGGCTCGATCGGGACCCGGCGACGACGCTGCATCACGTGCGCCGTCTCGTCGACACAGGGTTCCTCGAAGCGCTCCCCCCGAGACGCGGCACACGCGGTGCGAAAGAAATTCCGTATCGCTCGACCGGGTTGTCGTGGCATCTTGATTCCCGCGACAGGGGGATCGATCAGGCGATCTTCGAGGCCTATCTTGCCGAGATCGCCGATGTGGGATTCGACGACGTGCAGCAGACACGAATGGTCGTCCAGGTACCGGACGAGCAGATCGCCGAGTTCGAAGAGCGGCTGATGGAGCTTGTCGACGACTTCATCACCCGGCCGGTGGATCCCGACGCGAAACGCACGGCCATCTACTTGTCGAAGTATCCGAGCAGGTAATGAATTCGGTCCCGCCGCCGAAACGTGGGACCATGGAGGCACGATGACGGAACTGACACACAACGATCTGAACGACATGGACCCTTCGACCGGCGAATTGGAGCTCGAGGACCGCGCCTCGCTCCGCCGGGTAGCGGGCCTGTCCACCGAACTCGCGGATGTCACCGAGGTCGAATACCGGCAGCTGCGCCTGGAGCGCGTCGTTCTGGTCGGTGTGTGGACCGAGGGCAGTGCCCTCCAGTCCGAGGCCTCGCTCGCCGAACTCGCCCGGCTCGCCGAAACAGCGGGCTCCGAGGTGCTGGAAGGCCTGGTGCAGCGGCGGATCCGCCCGGATCCCGCCACCTACATCGGCTCGGGCAAGGTCAAGGAACTGCGCGAGATCGTGGCGGCCACCGGTGCCGACACGGTCATCTGCGACGGTGAGCTCTCGCCGGGCCAGCTGCGCCAGCTGGAGGAGAAGGTCAAGGTGAAGGTCATCGACCGCACCGCCCTGATCCTCGACATCTTCGCGCAGCACGCCCGCTCCAAGGAGGGCAAGGCGCAGGTCGAGCTGGCCCAGCTGCAGTACCTGATCCCGCGGCTTCGCGGGTGGGGTGCGGCGCTGTCCCGGCAGGCCGGTGGCCGGGCGGGCGGCGCCAACGGTGGCGTGGGTCTGCGTGGCCCCGGTGAGACGAAGCTCGAAACCGACCGGCGGCGGATCAGCAAACGCGTGTCGAAGCTGCGCCGGGAGATCGCCGCGATGGACACCATCCGTGAGACCAAACGTGGTCGCCGGGTGGCCAACGAGGTGCCGAGCGTCGCGATCGTCGGCTACACCAACGCCGGCAAGTCGAGCCTGCTCAACGCGCTGACCGGTGCCGGGGTGCTGGTCGAGGACGCGCTGTTCGCCACGCTGGACCCGACGACGCGGCGGGCACAGACACCCGACGGCCGCACGTACACGCTGACCGACACCGTCGGTTTCGTGCGGCACCTGCCACACCAGCTGGTGGACGCGTTCCGCTCGACGCTGGAGGAGGCGGCGAGCGCCGACCTGCTCGTGCACGTCGTCGACGGTGCCGACCCGACGCCGGAAGAGCAGGTCAACGCGGTGCGCGAAGTGCTCGCCGAGATCACGAAGCGCCGTTCCGAGCCGCTCCCGCCGGAGCTGCTGGTGATCAACAAGGCCGACGCCGCCGACGAGGTGTCACTGGTCCGCTTGCGGCACCAGATGGCCGGTTCGGTGCAGGTGTCGGCGCGGACCGGCACCGGCATCACGGAACTGGCCGAGGTGATCGCGGAGCGGTTGCCGAGGCCGGAGATCGTGGTCGAGGTGCTGATCCCGTACTCGCGAGGCGAACTCGTCTCCCGCGCCCACGCCGACGGCGAGGTGCTGGAAGAGGAGCACGTCGAGACCGGCACGCGGCTGGTCGTCCGGGGACGGCCCGAACTGGCCGCCGCGCTGAGCGACTTCCAGACGGACGGCTCGGCTCTGTAAGCAAGGCAGGTCCGTGAAGGCCTCCTTCCCTACTCTCAAGGTAGGGAAGGAGGCCTTCACGGCGTTCGGCCCGGCCCGACGGCGAACGTGGCCTACGCGACATTCCGCCCCATCTCGGCGTTCGCACCGAACTGCGCGCCGTCCCGGACGTCTCCGTAGTGTGGGGCTTCAGGGGTTCCACGGTACGGAGGTGGATGTGCGGGGGATTGTCGCGGCCGCGATCGTGCTGGGAGTGTTCATCGGCGGGGCCGCTCCCGCCGCGGCGCAGGAGATCCCGGCACCGCAGCCGGTGTGCGTGAACCGCGATTCCCGGCTCAGCGAGTTGTCCGGCCTCGTTTCGGACGGCGAGCACCTGTACGCCCTCAACGACGGCGGCACCAAGACGCAGGTCTTCGTTCTCGGCCGGGACTGCAAAGTCCAGAAGGTCATCTCGGCCCCGACGGATCCCTACGATCCCGAGGATCTCGCCCGCACCGCGGATGGCACGTTCTGGCTTTCCGACACCGGCGACAACCGCAAGAAGCGGGACACGGTCGCGTTGATCTCGCTGACCCCGCAAGGCAAGGCGACCCTGCACCGGCTCACTTATCCCGACGGGCAACACGACGTCGAAGCGCTGATCATGGACCGCTCGGGCACTCCGTACCTGATCACCAAGGACCTGTTCGGCACCTCGAAGGTGTACCGGCCCACCGGGCCGCTCGCCAGTCCCGGCCCGACGCCGCTGGAAAGCGTGGGGTCGTTGCAGATCAAGGAGACCTCGACGACGGGCGGGCCTGCCGGGTCGATCGGCTCGATGACGGTGACCGGGGCGGCGTCGATGGCCGACGGGTCGGTGGTCGCGTTGCGTACCTACACCGACGCCTATCTCTATGCCGTCACCGACGGCGATCTGGCGGGCGCGTTGCAGCGCGAGCCCGTGCGCGTGCCCCTGCCGAACGAGAAACAGGG
This sequence comes from Amycolatopsis sp. cmx-11-12, assembly GCF_046269425.1. Lineage (NCBI taxonomy): Bacteria > Bacillati > Actinomycetota > Actinomycetes > Pseudonocardiales > Pseudonocardiaceae > Amycolatopsis > Amycolatopsis sp. cmx-11-12. The sequence continues at coordinate 183,684 of NZ_JADNQM010000008.1, forward strand.
GGAGGCACTCGCCTTCGACCCGGACGGAACCCTGCTGTCCGGCGGGGAGGGCGTCGGAGAGCAGATCCGCGCGGTGAAGGGCGCGGCCGCCCTCGCCGTGGACGCGGCCAAGTCCGAGGGCAGCACTTCGGGCGGGACGCCCGTGGCCGGTGGCAAGGGCCAGGAGTCCACTTTCCCGTACGTGCAGGTCGGTATCGCCGCGATCGTCGTGATCGGCGGCTTCCTCCTGGTCGGCAGGCTCCGTAAACGGCGTGCCTGACCCGAAGGCGACGAGTCGGCCGAAGCTTGCCGGGTCTGACCCGTGGTCTCGTGTGACCCGGGATCCCGGCCTGCTCCAGCTCTGGACTAAAGCCTGCGGAGGACGGCGACGACCTTGCCGAGGATCGTGGCGTCGTCACCCGGGATGGGCTCGTACGCCTCGTTGTGCGGCATCAGCCAGATGTGGCCGTCCTTGCGCTTGAACGTCTTGACCGTGGCCTCGCCGTCGATCATCGCCGCCACGATCTCGCCGGCGTCGGCTGTGGGCTGCTGGCGCACGACGACCCAGTCGCCGTCGGTGATGGCGGCTCCGACCATCGAGTCACCGGTGACGCTGAGCAGGAAGAGCTCACCCTCACCGACGATTTCCCTCGGCAGCGGGAAAACGTCTTCGATCGCCTGCTCGGCCAGCACCGGCCCACCGGCGGCGATTCGGCCGACGAGCGGCACGTACGCGGCCTTCGCGGCGGACTGCGGCTGCTCGACGTCGATGCCCATCGGGTTGTCGTCCGTCGCGGCGAGCACGCCCACCGCGCGCGGACGGTTCGGGTCGCGTCGCAGATAACCCTTGCGCTGCAGGGCCTGCAACTGGTGCGACACCGACGAGGTGGAGGTCAGCCCGACCGCCTCGCCGATCTCACGCACGCTCGGCGGGTAGCCGAACCGGCTCACCCACAGTTTGATCACGTCGAGGATCTGCTGCTGCCGCACGGTCAGGGTCTCGTCCACCTCGTAGACCTCGGGCAAGGCGCGCACCTTGCCCGAGCGCCTAGGCGCGCTCCCCACCTTGCTCTCCTTAGCCACCGTATCGCTCCTTCATCTCCTGCGTCGCCTCCCAGCACATCCGGTTCCCCGGACCGACTTCGCGTGTCTTCGCCGGTGGTGGGCGATCTTGCCGCCCACGGCACCGGCGGCGTCCGCACAGCAGACGCCCTGGTCAACGACGTTAGCCCGCCGGGACGACGATTTCAAACATCTGTTCGATGGACACGCCGTGTCGCTCGATTTTTGTCGGTGGAAGGTGGTACACATTCGCACGGGCGTTCGATAGAACGCTTGTTCGATCTTGATCGCCGGGTCCGCCCGGTGCTGGACCTGAGTGAAGCAGGACTTGCGAGGAGGTTCCGATGTCGATTCTGGCCGATCGAGGACTGGTGCGACCCAGTTCCCCCGGGCCCGTTCCGGCAGGGTTGACCCGGCCCGTGCGGGTGGTGCGGGGCAGGCGTGCCGAGCCCTTGCGCCCGCCGACCAGGGCACGGGTCGTGGCAGGCCGTCGCCCTGGCGTCGCCACCGCCTCGCCGGCGTGCCCGGCGCCAAGGCGGCTCCCGCTCCGGTGGCCGTCGCTCGTCGCGATGGCCTTGCTCGTCGCCGGGGTCGTCACCGGATTGGGTCTGTTCCTGGCCGGGATTCCCGGCGCCGCGGTGCCCGAACGGACCACCACGGTGTCCGTTTCCGCGGGGGAGACGCTGTCGGATCTCGCGGCCCGGTTCGCGCCAGGTAGCGACACCGGCGCGGTCGTCGCCAAGATCAAGGAGCTCAACTCCCTGGAAGACGTCGTTCTCGTGCCCGGGCTGCCGCTCACGGTCCCCGTCGCGGCCGAGGTCGCTGAGGGTGGGAGGTGATCCTGGAGGACGCTCTCACCCGCCGTGGGTGATGTCCCCTTTCGTGTCTGATCAGGCCCGTCGCTGCGCTTGCGTGCGTCCGACCTGCGTTCTACTCTCCACCGCTATATGTAGTAGTTACATGGCTGTAGTTGGTCCATAGCTTGGGGTAGACTCGGTACCAGTTGTCCACAGCTGGCCGGTGTTCACCCACCGGATGTCCACAGATCGATCCACAGGTCGATCTTTCCCGTCGTTGCGTGGCGGCGGGGGCGGGGCGTCCACTCGGGACCGGCCGGCGCGGAGGGGAAGGTGATCGGCGGATGAGGTGCCCGTTCTGCCGGCATGCGGACTCTCGGGTCGTCGACTCCCGAGAGGTGGATGAGGGTCAGGCGATCCGGCGGAGGCGCTCGTGCGCCGCTTGCGGCCGGCGCTTCACCACTTCGGAGACGATGGTGCTCGCCGTCGTCAAACGATCCGGGGTCACCGAGCAGTTCAGCCGGGACAAGGTGGTCCGTGGGGTGCGCCGCGCCTGTCAGGGCAGGCCGGTCGACGACGACGCGCTGCAGCAGCTCGCGCAGCGGGTCGAGGAATCGATCCGGTCGGCGGGGCTGGCGGAGATCCCGAGTCACGAGGTCGGCCTGGCGATCCTGGGCCCCCTGCGCGAACTCGACGGCGTCGCCTATCTCCGGTTCGCCAGTGTCTACCGCTCCTTCTCCTCGGTCGAGGACTTCGAGAAGGAGATCTCGGACCTTCGTGAGGCCATGGCCGCCGCACCGGACGAGAGCGATCAAGACGCGAAAGACGGCTGATGCCGCCTCCCGCGTGGGAGTGAGGGAAGACCCATGACCGAGACCGTGGGAACAGGCAACCCGGACACAGCGCGGACGAGTGGGAAAAAGAAGCAGGCCGGCGGGCTCACCGTCCGGCGCGTCTTCACCACCGAGGGCGTCCACCCGTACGACCAGGTCACCTGGGAGAAGCGGGACGTCGTGATGACGAACTGGCGCGACGGCACGGTCAACTTCGAGCAGCGGGGTGTCGAGTTCCCCGACTCGTGGTCGGTCAACGCGACGAACATCGTCACCAGCAAGTACTTCCGCGGCGCCGTCGGCTCACCTCAGCGCGAGCAGAGCCTCAAGCAGCTGATCGACCGCGTCGTCCACTCCTACGTCGACGCGGGCCGCGAACACGGCTACTTCACGACCCCCGACGACGCCGAGGTCTTCGAGCACGAGCTGACCTGGATGCTGCTGCACCAGGTGTTCAGCTTCAACTCGCCGGTGTGGTTCAACGTCGGCACCACCTCGAAACAGCAAGTCTCGGCGTGTTTCATCCTCGCGGTCGACGACACCATGGAGTCGATCCTCAACTGGTACCGCGAGGAGGGCCTGATCTTCAAGGGCGGTTCCGGTGCCGGCCTGAACCTCTCCCGCATCCGTTCCTCGCGTGAGCTGCTGTCCTCGGGCGGCACCGCGTCCGGCCCGGTCTCGTTCATGCGCGGCGCCGACGCGTCCGCGGGCACCATCAAATCCGGCGGTGCCACCCGGCGCGCGGCGAAGATGGTCGTGCTCGACGTCGACCACCCGGACGTCGAAGAGTTCGTGCGGACCAAGGCCCGCGAAGAGGAGAAGATCAAGGTCCTCCGCGACGCCGGGTTCGACATGGACCTCTCCGGTTCGGACATCACCTCCGTCCAGTACCAGAACGCGAACAACTCGGTCCGTGTCTCGGACGAGTTCATGCAGGCCGTCGAGTCCGAGGGCGAGTTCGGCCTGCGGGCGCGGATGACCGGCGAGGTCATCGACCGGGTCGACGCCAAGAAGCTGTTCCGCACCATCGCGCAGGCCGCCTGGGAATGCGCGGACCCGGGACTGCAATACGACGACACGATCAACGACTGGCACACCTGCCCCGAATCGGGCCGCATCACCGCGTCCAACCCGTGTTTCCCCGGCGACCAGCGGGTGGTCACCGACGCTGGTCTAGTGCGGATCGGCGACCTCGTGCGCCAGGCAGCGGCTGGTGAACGGTTCGCCGTCTACACCAATGACGTGACCCATGCCGATGACCCGGTGGCCAGGATCGTCGCGACAGAACCTACGAGGTACATGGTCACCGGCACCAATGAGATCGTCGAACTTCGTTTCAGCGACGGCTCACGCTTGCGGTGCACACCCAACCATCGGGTATGGACCGCGAACCAGGGCTGGGTGCACGCCGACCAGCTCACCGCGGAAGACCGGGTCGTACGATCGGTCGAATACGCTCCGCGTCCGTACGCTTCCGCGGCATTGCCGCCGCTCGCGGTACAGGTGGCGCATCAAGCGCGCGGCAAGGCTCTTCGTGCGGTACCGGAGAAGTGGGACACCGGACTGGCTCAGTACCTTGGCTGGCTGGTCGGAGACGGTTGCCTGACAGATGCGGGCGCGACGACGGTCTATGGGAGTGAATGGGAGCGAGATGTCCTCATGCCGAGGCATCGTGCCCTGCTGGCCTCGATCACCGGCTTCGAGAGCAAGCCCAGCCTCCAATCCAACGGCACGGTGCAACTCAGGGCTATGCGGGGTCGTTTCGGCCTGATGCTCAAGGCGCTGGGGGTTTCGACAGGGCGTTCTCCGGCAAAAGTGGTCCCGGAGTCGATCTACGTCGCTCCTGAGGACATCGTGGGCGCGTTCCTGCGCGGTCTTTTCGACGCTGACGGTTGTGTGGTGAACCAGGAGCAAAACGGCACCCGATACGTCGGTCTCGGCAGTCGCTCCGAGGAACTTCTGATCGGTGTCCAGGAGCTGCTGGCCAGCCTCGGTATCCGGGGGCGTATCTATCGCACGGGTACGAAGGTGGCATCGTTCCGGTATGTCACCAAGAGCGGCGATGAACGCGTCTACGGTAGTGACGGCGAGAGCTTCGACCTCCGGATCACGGGCAGGCATCTGGCGAAATTCGCCGAGCTGATCGGATTCGAGCACAGTGAAAAGGCCGCCAAACTGGCTGATGCCACAGGCCGCCACGGCTATTACTCCGTCGACGAGACGGTTCGGCTGGCTTCCCGGGTTTCTCGAGGTTTCGAGACCACATTCAACCTGACCGAGCCCCGCAATCATTCCTACATCGTCGGCGGGGCCGTGGTCGCCAACTGCTCCGAATACATGCACCTGGACAATTCCAGCTGCAACCTCGCCTCGCTGAACCTGCTCAAGTTCGCCACCGAGGACGGCGGTTTCGACGCACCGCTGTTCGCGAAGGCCGTCGAGCTGGTCATCACCGCGATGGACATCTCGATCTGCTTCGCCGACTTCCCGACCGAGGCGATCGGCGAGACAACGCGTAAGTTCCGCCAGTTGGGCATCGGGTACGCGAACCTCGGCGCGCTGCTGATGGCACTCGGGCACGCCTACGACTCCGACGGCGGACGCGCGCTCGCCGCCGCGATCACTTCGCTGATGACCGGCGTCTCGTACCGGCGTTCGGCCGAACTCGCCGCGGTCGTCGGACCGTACGAGGGCTACGCGCGTAACTCCGAGGCGCATCAACGGGTCATGCGCAAGCACGCCGCGGCCAACGAACTGGTGCGGACCTACCACGCCCACGACGCCGCGGTCCGCGCGCTCGCGACCCAGGAATGGAAGCGCGGTATCGAACTGGGCGAGACCAGCGGCTGGCGCAACGCGCAGGCTTCGGTACTCGCGCCCACCGGATGCCTGACCGCGGACACCCTTGTCACCACCGACCGCGGGCTGGCCCGGCTCTCCGAACTCGGCGATCTGTACGGGGATCGTTGGCAGGATGTCGAATTCACGGTCGCGACCGACGAGGGGCCGCGCCGGGCCGCGAAGTTCTTCGTCAACGGCGAGGAGCCGACCCGCCGGATCGAGACCAAGGGCGGATACCGGATCCAGGGCACTCTCGCCCACCGGGTCAAGGTGGTGGAGTCGGAGACCGGGTCCTGGGTCTGGAAACGACTCGCCGACATCCAGTCCGGCGACCTGGTGCCCCTGCAACTGGGCGGCTTGGTCGGCGACCCCCGCCGGGTGCCGCTGCCGGTGCTCGACCAGGCGTACTACGCGGGCGACCGCGATATCCGGGTGCCGGACCAGGTCACCGCCGATCTCGCGGAACTGGTGGGGTACTTCGAAGGCGACGGCAGCTTGCACCCGAAGGGCATCCGGCTCTGTGTGGCCGACGCCGATCTCGATGTCGTCGACCGGTTGCGGATCCTGAGCAAGGGGCTCTTCGGTCTTGAACCCGCGGTCCGTCAATGTCAGGGCTACCAGGAGGTGACACTTCAGTCCGTCCGGCTGGCCCGATGGTGGCAGGCGGCTGGATTCGCGAAGGAGCTTCCCGGTTCCGACCACGTCGGCAAGGGATGGACTCCCCGGGTCCCCGCAAGCATCCGGGAGACCAACGACCCCGAGATCTACGCCGCTTTCCTGCGCGGAGTCTTCGAGGCGGACGGGACCGTGCTCGAAGGAGTTCCGAGCGTCTCGACCTCTTCGGAGCTTTTCGGCGAAGACATCCGGACCCTGCTGCTGGCTCTGGGCATGGCGACCACGACCCGCCGGACGACCAGCGGGTTCGGCGGGCCGATAGTTCAGATTCGGCTGCGTAACGTCGACCACGCCATGATCTTCGACGAGATCGTCGGATTCATCGGTGAGCGCAAGGCGCGGGCGATGGTGTGCTTGGAGCCGGATGGCTCGGCCAAGGGCGACCGCCAGCCCTACTCCGAGACCTTCGATCCCCGGCTGGGCCGGGCGCTCGACTACCTCTTCGAGCCTGTCGAGTCCAATGAGGACGGCGGCGTTCAGCCCACCTACGACCTGTCGGTTCCGGACAACGTCACCTACGTCGCCAATGGCTTCGTCAGTCACAACACCATCGGCTTCATGATGGACTGCGACACGACCGGCATCGAGCCGGACTTCTCGCTGGTCAAGTTCAAGAAGCTGGTCGGCGGTGGTTCGATGCAGATCGTCAACCAGACGATCCCGCGCGCGCTGGCCGCCCTCGGCTACCAGGCCGAACAGGTCGAGGCGATCGTCGAGTACATCGCCGAGCATGGTCACGTCGTCGACGCTCCTGGACTGCGCTCCGAGCACTACGAGGTGTTCGACTGCGCGGTGGGGGAGCGGTCCATCGCGCCGATGGGGCACGTCCGGATGATGGCCGCGGTGCAGCCGTTCCTGTCCGGCGCGATCTCCAAGACGGTCAACATGCCGGAGTCGGCGACCGTCGAGGAGGTCGAGGAGATCTACTTCCAGGGCTGGAAGTCCGGTCTCAAGGCGCTCGCGATCTACCGCGACAACTGCAAGGTCGGGCAGCCGTTGTCCAGCGGCAAGAAGGAGAAGGCCGAGGCGGAGACGGTCGTCGAGTACCGGCCGGTCCGCAAGCGCCTGCCGAAGAAACGTCCGAGCCAGACGGTGTCCTTCACCGTCGGCGGTGCTGAGGGCTACCTGCACGCTGGCTCCTATCCGGATGACGGGCTCGGCGAGATCTTCGTGAAGCTCGGCAAGCAGGGCTCGACCCTCTCGGGCGTGATGGACGCGTTCTCGATGTCGATCTCGGTCGGTCTGCAGCACGGGATCCCGCTGGAGTTCTACGTTTCGAAGTTCTCCAACCTGCGCTTCGAGCCCGCCGGGATGACCGACGACCCGGACATCCGGATCGCCACGAGCGTCATGGACTACCTGTTCCGCAGGCTGGCGCTGGACTACCTGCCGTACGAAAAGCGTGTGCAGCTCGGCATCTTCACCGCCGACGAGCGGTCGGCACAGGTCGAGGCGAACTACGGTGCCGCGCCGGCCGCGGAACCGGAGAACGTCGACATCGAGGCACTTCGGTCCACTGTGGATTCGTCGGCCGCGGACCCCGCCAAGCGGGTGGCGCATTCGACGGCGGAACTGGTGGAGTTGAACCTCGGCACGGCTTCCGACGCGCCTCTCTGCATGACTTGTGGCACCAAGATGCGGCCCGCCGGTTCTTGCTACGCCTGCGAAGGCTGCGGAGCGACCTCCGGTTGCAGCTGATCTCCGATACACCGGAGGCGAGTGCGTGGCGAAGACGGACAGTGAGGTCATCGATCCCTTCGGCGGCGGCCAGTGGGCGGGGAAGTCGACCGTCGCCCGGTTGCTGGCGCATCGTCACGGCATCACCGTCTACCACTACGACTTCCACGACGCCCGCGCCCATCAGGACCGCCGCATCGCTCACCGCGTCCGCGATGGTCTGCCCGCCACGGATCCTGACCCGGAGACCGTATGGGTGGCCACCACTCCCGAACGGATGGCCGCCGACACGATCGCCGGTTTCCCGGTGTGGTTCGAATGGGCGCTGGACGATCTGCGCGCGCTGGTCTCCGGGCGCCCAGTCCTCGCCGAGGGCTGGGCGCCCGGACCTGGTCGCGCCGCTGCTGGAGTCACCGCGGCGGATGATCGTGATGGTGCCCACCGACGGTTTCCGTGAGCACCAGCTTCGCGTGGTGCCCCGGGCCGCCGCGGTGGCGCACCGGGTCAGCGATCCCGAACGCGCGCAACGCAACCGGATCGAGCGAGATCGGCTCGTCGCCGAACACTTCGGTCCCTACCTGGCCTGAGCGAGATCGAGGACGAGCGTCGCCACCGCCAGCGCGAGGAAACCGGCGGGGAAGGCGATGTTGTAGAGGACGCGTGCGCGTACGTGGGTGATGACGGCGCCGACGTAGAACAGCACGAGCCCGACGGCCGCAGCTGTCCCGATGTACGGCACCCCGAGCAGGCCGAGCAGCAGTCCGGCCGCACCCGCCGCTTTGAGCGAGGCCAGTGGTGGGATCCAGGACTGGGGTACGTCGACTTCGGCGGAGTTCTTGAGGACGAACGGGATACGCGCGAGGTCGGCGGCGGCGATTCCGGCGTTGATCACGATCGTCACGATGGCCACGGTGAGGTAAGCGGTGAACATGCGCTCTGGACGAGGCCCGCGGCCGGAACGTGACAGACGCCGGAGCACAACCCGGCCGTGCTGTTTTCACAGGTCGACTTGACGAATGTGCGAAAATCGCACCACACTGGTCCGGTGGAATGGACTGAGGTTGGCGAGCGTGTCCGGGAGAGTCGGCTGGCGGCGAGGATGTCGCAAGCCGACCTTGCGAATGCTGTTGGCCTGGAGCGGACGAAGATCGCCAAGATCGAATCCGGCGGTCGCCAGATCGATGCACTCGAGCTGGCGAAGCTGGCTTCCGCGCTCCAAGTTCCAATGGGGCACTTTCTCCGCGAGCGGCCACCTGTCCTGTCACGGCGTACCAGCCTGGTAGATGACACGGACAGCGCCGTGTCCAGGGACTCCTACCGGTTGGAGGCCAAGCTGCTGGCTTGGCTGGATGACGTTCGCCAGATGGTCTCTCTCGATCTTCTCGAGCCAGGCAAGGCTGTGGTGTACGACAGCCCGGTGACAGATGCGGAAGGGGCCCGCGTGGCGGCCCTCTGGCTGCGAGAGCGACATGCTCTCGGGCAGGAGCCGATCCGGACGCTGATGGTGGAATGCGAACGTGCCGGGCAGTACGTTCTGGTCTCCGACCTTCCTGGAGATGGCGCCTCCTTGGTTGACGGCGATCTCGGGGTGTCCGTGGTCAGCAGGCTTGCCGATCCGGGCAGGCGACGGGCTACCGCGGCCCATGAGCTCGGTCATCTGGTGCTAGGAGACGAGTATTCAGCTGATCTCGGTGTCTCGACGTCGCGTGAAGAGCGGGAACGGGTCATCGACGCGTTCGCAGCGGAGTTCCTCCTTCCTTCCGGTGCGATCGAGCGGGTGTCGACGAGTGACCTGCGGGGTGAACTGATCCGGTTGTCCGCCGTCTACCGCACCTCATGGTCGTTGACCGTGCGCCAGGCCGGTTACGTCGGCCTGCTCGACGGGGATCGCCTCACGAGATGGTTCTCGGAGGCGCCGACGCGAGCAGAGCTCAGGGACGCCGTCGGATGGGATCCGCAACCTGATCTGGAAGGGGTGCGGGTCCCGCCGAGCTATGCGCGCGCTGTGATGAAGGCCTTGAGGCAGAGCTACGTCACGCCTGCCAGGGCAGTCGAGCTCATGCACGGCGAGATCGGAATCGACGACCTCCCGGAGACCGAGATGAGCTCCGGCTCGTGACCGCCGGGCGCCCCCTGGTCCTCGATGCGATGTGCCTGAACCATTTCGCTCGTGCGGACCGGCTCGACGTACTGCGGGATCTGCTCGTCTCCGACGAATGTCGAACGACTTACGTGGTCATTGAGGAGCTACGCCGTGGTTCGTCGGCTCATCCGGCCCTTCAGGACGCACTGGAGCTCGAGTGGATCAAGGTGCATCGGCTCGACACGCTCGAAGAGCTCGAATGTTTCGTGAAGTGGGCGGAACGGATCGGTGCGAGTGAGCGCGATCGGGGAGGAGCCAGCGTTTTCGCTGTAGCCGAATTGCGAGGCGGTATTGCGATAACCGATGACCAGGCCGCGATCCGGGTGGCCCGGCGGTACGGCCTTGAAGTTCACGGAACCGTATGGCTCCTGGCCCGGGCCTGCCGGGACGGGAAGCTGACCGAAGTGGCTGCTGGAAATCTCATCGACCTGGTCCGGGCCACAGGTATGCGCCTGCCCTGTACCGGTGCCGAGTTCGGCACGTGGGGCCGAGCCCACTATCTGTTGTGACCGGCCGCAGGGATCAGGAACGCCAGCGGTCGAGGACGGCGTCGATGGCGGTCTGAATGCGGTCGCGGGCGGCCTGTCGTTCCACGCCCGCCATGAGGAGGTCGTCGTAGTCGGTGTCCAGGTGCCGGATCGAGGCGATGACGGCGAGGAACACCGCTCGTTCGGCCAGTTCCCGTCCGGCGGCCGACCGGCCGACCCGGCCGCTGCCGCGCAGACCGGCGTGTTCGGCGATGGCGCGGGCTCGTTCCGGCGGGCAGCCGGGGAACATCTCGGTGATCGCGGCGAAGAACCGGGCGGTGAACTCGACGTCCTCGTGCGCGCGGCGTTCGCGGTCGCGTCCACGCCGTCGGTCACGGACGTCTTCGTCGGCGAGGCACTGGTCCTCGGCGCTGCGCAACGCCGCGTCCTCGACCAGGATCCCTTGTCGCTCTTGGCGTTTCCGTGACCGGTTGAACTTCATGACGACGGCGGAGAGGCGGCTCGCCTTCTTCGCGCGGCGGGTCAGGGCGGTGTCGCCCGAAGGCAGGAAGACCAGGTGGCCGAGGTCGGCGCAGTCGAGGCAGTGTGGCACCTCGTTCTCCAGGAACAGCAGGTCGCCGGTGCCACCGCAGTCGGCGCACGCCCAGTCCTTGAAAGCCACCCAGACGATGAGATCGGGTGCTTTCCGTTGCCTGGCCACGACTTGCGCGCGTTTGGCTTCGGACAACCCTGGCATGATCCACTGTGTCCGGAAGACCGGTTCGAGTCCGGCCAGTTCGCCTGAGGTCGCCTTCAGCGGGGCTCGGTCGCGAGTCGCTCCGACGTGCTCGATTTCCGTGCTTTCGAGGCTTTTCCCGGTCGCCCATCGCCGGAGCGCGCCGAGAGCGAAGCTCAGTTTCTCCGCGTTCACCGGCAAGGCCGTCGACAGGTCGGGGATCCGGCCCTGCTGCCAGGACCTGAGGACGGTGTCCGGTAGCCAGCCGATCCCGGTCAGGACGTCGAGCGCGGTCACCGATTTCCGCGTGGCCAGCAGTTTCTCCGCCGTCTCCACGACGCGCTGTTCCAGTTTCGCCTCACCCTGCATCGCCGGGAATCCTAGCGATCACGTGGTTTCGGTCCGCACCCGGTAGGCCCGGATCTTGGCGCGGTTGCCGCAGCGCTCCATCGAGCACCAGCGGCGGTTGCCCGAGCGGGATGTGTCGAAGAAGAGCAGGTAGCAGTCGTCGGCCGAACATTCGCGGACGCGGCCGGACCGTTCGCCCGCGATGAGCCCGATCGCGTCGCGGGCGACGGCGCCCAGGAGTTGCTTGCCGGTGATGGGGGGCGCCCAGGCGAGCCGCCGCGTTTCCGGGTCGATCACCGGCCGTGGGGTCGCCCCGGTCGCGTCGTTCAGCAGGACGAGGTCTTCGTCCGACGGCGCTTCGCCGCGGGCGAGGGCGGGCGCGACGCGGTAGAGCGCGTCCCGGAGTTCCTTGAGCGCGGCGAGTTCGGACGGCCGGATCTGGACGTCGGTCAAGGGCGCTGTCAGCGCCAGCCGGGAGCCGGTGAACCACTCGGCGAGGTCCGGCGGCGTATGCGCGATCTCGTAGCGCTCGTACGGGCCGGGGCCGCCGGTCAGCATGAGTTCGAGGCTGAGGCTGCCCGGATCGAACCGGTACCGCTCGCCCTGGGCGTTCACGAGAAGTCTTGTTCCCGGAGTCATGTAACCACTATAGTCGGTTTCAGAAACCAGGTAAGACGGTTACGGCGGAGGCGTGATGATCGGGAAGACGAAGGACGCGGGCTGGGAGATCGGCGTGTCCAAGACGGTGGCCTATCCGCTGGAACACGTGTGGGAGTACCTCTCGGGACCGGGTCTGACGGCTTGGCTGGGCGACGTGCGGCTGGAACCGGAGAAGGGCGCGCCGTACGAGACGGCCGAGGGCACCGTCGGCGAGGTCCGCGGCTACCGCGTGCGCGAGAAGATCCGTCTCACCTGGCGGCCGAAGGACTGGGACCACGAGAGCACGGTCCAGGTGGGACTCCGTCCGGCCGGGCCGGGCAAGACGACCGTCGTCTTCCATCAGGAGCGGCTCGCCGGGCCGGAGGAGCGTGCCGCGCAACGTGAGCACTGGCAGGCCGTGATGAAGGTCGTCGTCGACGGCCTCGCCGCCTGATCAGGACAGTGCCCGCCGCGCCTGCTCGCTCAGCGCGTCGGTGATGCGTTCGGGACTCAGGCCGAGTTCGCCGGTCTGGTAGAGGAAGACCTCGGGGGCGAGCGGCGCCAGCAGGATGTCGGCGAGCGCGTCCGGGTCCTTCGCGCCCGCCTGCTCGGCGAGCAAACGGACGTGCGTGCGCCACAGCCGGTACGGACCGGTGGTGAACCGTGAGTGCCCGACTTCGGTGCCGAGGACGAGATGCGCGTGCCGGGCGAGCAGACCGGTCATCGCCGCGTAGAACGCGGCCAGCCGCTCGGCGGGCGGCGCGCCGGGGCCCAGCGGGGGAGGGCCGGTGAGCAGTCGCTCCTGCAACTCCCGCTCGTGTTCGTCCAGCAGGGCGACGGCGATCGCCGAGCGGTCCGGGTAGCGGCGGTACAGGGTGGCGCGGCCGACCCCGGCCGCTTTGGCGATGTCCTCCATGGTGACGTCCGCGGCCGGACGTGCGGCGAAGAGCGCTTCGGCGGCCTCCAGGATCTTCGCGCGGTTACGGGCGGCGTCCGACCGTTCTCGTCCCGGGCCGTTCGCGAGCAGATCTTCCGTCGGCATGTTCGCAGCCTAGGGAATATCCGGACACGGCGTCCACTTGTACCGGGCGAAGCAAGTGGACGCCGTGTCCACTTCCTGGTCCGGAGGCCCCGATGAGCCACCTTCTCCACCTTGACTCCAGTGCCCGCGGCACGTCGTTCTCCCGCGAACTGAGCGCTCGCTTCGCCGACGTCTGGCGGGCCGCGCGTCCCGGCGCGGGCTACACCTACCGCGACGTGGCCGCGGATCCGGTGCCGCCGATCGGGCAGGCGTGGACCGAGATCTGCGACGCCCTCCTCGCCGCCGGGATCACCGACCCGGCCGGCTACGCCTCGGTGGTCAAGACTCCTGAGCAGCGTGAGGCGTGGGCCGTCGTCGAGCCGCTGCTGGCCGAACTGCTCGCCGCCGACGTCGTGCTGATCGGGGCGCCGATGTACAACTTCTCGATCCCCGCGACGCTCAAGCTGTGGATCGACCAGGTGACGTTCCCGAAGATGTCCTTGGCGGGCAAGGCTTTCGTGGTCGCCGGGGCGCGCGGGGGTACCTACCTGCCGGGAACACCGAGGGAGCCTGTCGACCATCACGAGCGCTATCTGCGTGACTTCTTCGCCGGGCACTACGACGTCCACGACGTCACGTTCCTGCATTCCGAACTCACGAACGCGCTCGTCGACCCTCGGCTGAGTCCGCGCGACCCAGACCGGGTCGCGTCGCGGGAAACGGCGCTGCGGGCGGCGGAATCGTTCGCCTCGGCGGACGGGGCGGCCTGATGGGCTGGGGAATCCTGCTGGTGGCCGGGATCGTCGAGGTCGCCTGGTCGCAGAGCATCAAACCGACGGACAACTTCACCCGGTTCTGGCCGACCGTGCTCTGTTTCGTCCTCGGCGTCGCGGCCGTCTATCTGCTTTCGAAGGCGATGGACACGCTGCCGGTGGGGACCGCGTACGCCGTGTTCACCGGGATCGGCGCGGTGGGCGCGATCGTGTTCGGCGTCGTGATCCACAAGGATCCGCTCAGTTTCGGGCGGTTCGCGGCGATGGCGCTGATCGTCGGAGGGGTGGTGCTGGCGAAGGTGGCGGAGTGAGCCGGGTGTCATGAAAGGGTCTTTCAGGACGAAGAGGGTCTTGAAAGACCCTTTCATGACACGTCAGGCGAGCTTCTCCCACAGGAATTCGAGCATCAGCGCCCATTTGAACGCCAGCTGCTCGTTGTCGGCCGCCGCGCCGTGGCCGCCCTCGATGTTCTCGTGGTACCGCACGTCGTGCCCCTGCTCCAGCATCCGCGCGACCATCTTGCGCGCGTGCGCGGGATGCACCCGGTCGTCCCGGGTGGAGGTGACGAACAGGACCGGCGGATAGTCCCGTCCACTGTGGACGTTCTGGTACGGCGAGTACTTCCCGATGAAGTCCCATTCCGCAGGGTCGTCGGGGTCGCCGTACTCCGCCATCCACGACGCGCCCGCGAGGAGTTTGTGGTATCGCTTCATGTCCAGCAGCGGCACCTGGCTCACGATGGCGCCGAACAGGTGCGGGTACCGCGTGAGCATGACGCCCATCAGCAGCCCGCCGTTGCTGCCGCCCTGGATCCCGAGGCGGCCCGGCTCGCTGATGCCGCGCTCGGCGAGGTCGGCGGCGACGGCCGAGAAGTCCTCGTAGACCTTGTACCGCTTGGCTTTGGTGACCGAGGTGTGCCAGGCGGGCCCGTATTCGCCGCCGCCGCGGATGTTCGCGACGACGTAGGTCCCGCCGCGCGAGAGCCAGCCTCGGCCGATCACGCCGCTGTAGCTGGGGGTCAGCGAGACCTCGAAGCCGCCGTACCCGGTCAGCAGCGTCGGCCCGCCTTCGGCGCCGGAGGGGCGTACGACGAAGTACGGGATCTTCGTGCCGTCCTCCGACGTCGCGAAGTACTGCGAGACCGTCATGCCTTCGCTGTCGAAGAACGAGGGCGCGCGCTTGAGGACTTCGACGTCGCCGCCGACGTGCCCGTAGCTCAGCGTCGACGGCTGGGTGTAGCCGCTGGAGTCGAGTAGGTACTCGTCACTGACGTCGGGGTCGGTGCCGGTGATCTGCGCCGTGCCCAGCTCCGGGGCGCCGGCGAGCGGCTGCGAGCTCCAGTCGTCCGACGGCGTGAGCACACGCAGTTCCGTCCGGACGTCGGACAGCGTCGAGAGCAGCAGATGGTTGTGCGTCCACGCCCAGTACTCCAGCGACGTGTGCGCGTCGGGCGTGAAGAGCGTCGTGAAGGTGCGCTCACCCGCCATGAAGGCGTCGAACCCGGAGGCGAGCAGGGTGCCGGACGGGTAGGTGGTGCCGTCGACGGTCCAGTCCGAGCGGAGCCGGATCAGCAGCCATTCGCGGTGTGAGGACGTCTGTGCGTCTTCGGGGACCTCGATCCGCTTCAGCTCGCCAGGCGTCCTGACGTACCGCTCGGTGCGGTAGAAGTCGATCGACCGGTAGACGAAGTCGCGTTCGTATCCCTCGGTCGGGTCGTGGTGGGCCGACACCGAGACGTCGTCCGGCTTGCCCTCGAAGACCACCGTCGCCTCTTCGAGCGGGGTACCGCGCCGCCATTCCTTGGCCAGCCTCGGATAACCCGAGCTGGTCAACGTTCCCGCGCCGAAATCGGTGCCGATGTAGACGCGGTCGCGGTCGATCCAGCCGATCCGGGTCTTGGCTTCGGGCACGAAGAACCCGTCCTCGACGAAGCGGCGTTCTTCGAGGTCGAATTCGCGGACGACGGTCGCGTCGGCCCCACCTCGCGACAGTTCGACCAATGCGATGTCGTAGCCCGGCCGCAGGACGGCGGCGCCCTGCCACACCCAGTTCTCGCCGTCGGCCTCGGCCAGCGCGTCGACGTCGAGCAGGAGGTCCCACTCCGGCGCGTCGAGCCGGTACTGCTCGAGGGTGGTGCGGCGCCACAGGCCGCGGGGGTTGGCCGAGTCCTGCCAGAAGTTGTACAGGTACTCGCCGCGGCGGCGGACGTACGGGATCCGGTCGTCGGCGTCGAGGACCTCGCGGACCTCGTCACGGATGCCGGCGAACCGCTCGCCGAGGGACAGCTCCGCCAGGGACTCGGAGTTGCGGGCTCGCACCCAGTCCAGCGCTTCGCCGCCGGTCACGTCTTCCAGCCACAGGTACGGGTCCTCGTCACTCATGCTGACAGTCTCGCCGGGGTGTCGGCCCCGGCGCCACCAGGTGTGGTGTTTCGTATGCTGGGGGCTCGCACGCTGGGGGGAGACCATGACCGGCACCGACGAGGCATCCCGCGATACGGGCACCGCCGTGGTCGGCTTGTTCATCGTCGCGGCCTTGACCGCCGCCGGGATGGCGATGGCTGGCGGACCGCGGGAGATCGACGGCCAGGCCCTCCCGGTGCCGGACGCGCTCACTTCCGAACGCGCCAAGGCGCCGGCCAAACCCGCGCCCGAGGAGGTGCGGGAGCTGGAAACGAACCCGCTGCTGGCCGACGGGGTCGCGCTCGGCGCGGTCACCTGCCGGTTGCCGGCGATCAGCCGGGACCCCGCGAAGCTGGAGAGGTACTACAAGACCTTCGCCTCCTGTCTCGCCGAAGCCTGGAAACCGGCTTTGGACCAGGCGAACGAGCCCGCGCTGACGGTGACCGTGCAGGTGACGCTGCCGGAGACGAGCGCCTGCGGGAAGGTGCCGAGCGAGGCAGAGGCCGTCGCCTACTACTGCGGCGGTGACACCACGATCTACGCGCCGACCGAGTGGATGCTGAGCGACGCCGGACTCGAACGGTCCCGTCATCTCGCGACCATGGCCCACGAGTACGGGCACCACATCCAGCGCTCCAGCGGGATCCTGTCGGCCGCCGCGGAGAAGATGACCTCGCCGGACGAGGACAGCCCGGCCGACAAGGAACGGGTCCGCCGCATCGAACTCCAGGCGAACTGCTTCGGCGCGCTCGCCCTCGCGGCCGCCGCCGGCCGCGGGTCGATCAGCACTTCGCTGGCCGCCGCCGCGCTCGACACCTACGGCGACACCGACGACAGCGACACCCACGGCAGTAGCCGTAACCAGCTGAAATGGGCGAAAGCCGGGTTCTCGGGGAAGGCGACGTCGTCGTGCAACACCTGGGCGGCGCCCGCTTCGGAGGTCAAATGAGCGACGACGTGATGGCCGAGATCCACGCCGGCCTCCAGCTGCACATCTCCGGCGACCGGGCGGGCGCGCGCGAGAAGTTCGCCGCGCTGTGGGAGCGGATCGGCGAGGAAGGCGACCCGCTGCACCGATGCGCGCTCGCGCACTACATGGCCGACGTCCGCGACGACCCGGCCGACGAACTCGCCTGGGATCTCCGCGCGCTCGCGGCCGCGGACTCGCTGACCGACGAACGCGCCCAGGAGTATCACGCGACCCTCGCCGTGCGCGGGTTCTACCCGTCGCTGCATCTCAACCTCGCCGAGGATTACCGCAAACTCGGTGATCACGAGGCCGCGAAGGCCCAATGGGAGCTCGGGCGGGGAACACTCGGCGCGCTCGGCGACGACCCGTACGGCACCGGGATCATCGAGGCCTACGACGCGCTCGCGACCAGGTTGGGCATCGAATCGGACTCTCCGGACTTTCGCGCACGGCGGTGAGGCCATAACCTGGAGTGACTCAGGTCACCCATCCGGGAGGAGCGCGTATGCGGATTTCCGATCTGTTGCGGAACAAGGGGGCGGCCGTCGCGACCGTCTCGCCGGAGACGAACGTCACCGAGCTGCTCGAGAGACTGGCGGAGCACAACGTCGGCGCCCTGGTGGTCGTCGACGACGAGGGCGGGATCGTCGGGATCGTCTCCGAACGGGACGTGGTGCGGCGGCTCAACGAGCGCGGGCCCCAGCTGCTCGACGGATCGGTGTCCGCGATCATGACGAAGATGGTCGCCAGCTGTACCCCCGAGGACTCGGTGGACCAGCTGTCGGTCCTGATGACCGAACGCCGCATCCGGCACGTCCCGGTCCTGGTGGACGGCAGGCTCGCCGGGATCGTGAGCATCGGCGACGTCGTGAAGACGCGCATGGAACAGCTGGAGAAGAGTCAGGAACAGCTCGAGGCGTACATCTCGCAGGGCTGAGCCTGTTATGAACGGACCTTTCATAACAAAATCTGTTATGAAAGGTCCGTTCATAACATCGTCGACGGCTACTCGCGCCAGCCGGAAAGCTCCACGCCCTTCGCGACATCCACCCGGTATCCGAGCGTCACGACACCCTTCGCGCCCGGAGCGAGCGTCAGCCGCCAGGTGAACTCACCCAGATCGGTCTGCTCCACCGGCTCGGGCACCGCGCGGACGTCGCGGACCGTGATCGCTTCGTCGCGGGAGACCGGCGCCTGGTCCAGCACGGTCACGACCGCTTCGCGCGGGCTGTGGTTGCTGACGGTCGTGGTGTAGGCGGCCTCCCGTTTGCGCACGCCGGACAGCGTCGCCTTGCTCGCCGAGCGATGCGAGAGTTCCCGTTCGACCCGGATCCGGTCGTCCACGCCGAGGGCGAGTTCGAGTTCCTCGCCCGGCGCCCAGACGTCGAGCCGCGTGGTGCCGACGAACTCCGTCTCGTGGAACACCGACGCCTTCCCCGGCCGCAGCGTGTGTTCCGACGTGTTGACCACGGTCGCCCGCAGGTATGCCTCCGACGAGACCGCCGGAGCGGTGATATAGCCCAGTTTCGCCGTCAGGTCCAGCTGTGCCAGCGTCGTGCGGTGGCCCTGTGCGCCCGAAGGCACCGCTACCGGACGTCCCGGCCGGTAGGTGACCGCGGTGGCCCCCTCCTCGGCGGTCGCGGTCCGCACCGCCATCGGGGCCCTGGCGGACGCGGGCGGCGCCATGCTCACCGCTTCCGGGATCCCGCCGCCCATCGGTGACGCCCCGCCGTACGCGGCGCGTGCCATCGCCGGCTGGACCGGGCGTACGCGGTCGAGGAACCACGGTTCGAGTTCGGGGACCTCCACGGTGTTCGCCGGTCGCGCGGTGGACAGGGCCAGCTCGCATTCGGGCCAGTCCTCGCCGGTGTGCTGGGTGATCCTCCCGTACCAGGTCACGCTGACGTCCTCACCGCGGACGCGGACGTCGTAACCGGGTTCCCAGCTCGCGTTCGCGACCACATAGGACAGTTCGAGGCCGAACTCCGCGCCGTCCTCCTGGCTTTCCAGTTCGACCGTGACCGTCGCACTGTCCACATCGGACAGCCCTTGCTTCGCCTGGATCTCCCGGTCCAGCGCGCCGAGGTCGCCGCGATGGCGGGCGAGCCGGATGCCGAGTTCGCGGCGTTTGCCCAGCGCGCCCGCCAACTGCGTGCCGAGCGCGTCGGTCACCTCCGCGACCCGGGGCGGCTCCGCCGTGCCCGCCGCGAGCGCCTTCGCGAACCTGCCGCCACTCCGCTTCGCCACCCCGGTCAGCAGCTCGACCTTCGCGGTCTCCGCGGCGACGGCGTCCGCGACCTCGTCGACCACGGCCTGGTCGGCGTGCCGCTGCTCCGTCAGCGCGCGCAAGGAAGCGTCGGCGGGCGCGGGATGGCGCTCGACGGCGACGTCGACCCCCGCGATGACCGCCGGACCGGAGCCGGTGACCCGGACCGAATCGGAGTCCAGGTTCCAGGGCAGACCGGCGAAACTGAACCGTGTGTCCTTGTCGTCAAGGCGTGCCGAGGCCCGTCTCGTTATCCGGGCATGGTGGGGGTACACGGTGACGGCGACGATCGGTGCTTCCACGATGCTCGGCATGCCTCCGACGTTAGTCTCTTGACACCTGTTCGGGTGGCCGGAAGCCTCAGCTTCGTCTTGCCCGCCCGCCTTTGGGGGTCACGTGAGAGTCGCCAGGCTCGCCGCCTTGTTCACCGCCGTCCTGGTTCTTCCAGCGACGGCTCTGCCGGCCCAAGCCGACGCCCCGCCGACACCGGTCTTCAAAGACGGTCAGGCGCAGCCGGTGTTCGACCCGGCGGAGGTCATCCGGGAGAACGTCTGGGTCACCGCGCCAGTCGACAGCGACGGCGACGGCAAGGACGACCTCGTGCACGCGGAGGTGGTGCGGCCGCGCGCGACCCAGCAGGGCATGAAGGTCCCGGTCGTCTACCAGGCCAGCCCGTATTACGCGGGCGGCAACGACGTCGCGAACCACAACGTCGACACCGAGCTGTACGTGCCCGGCGCCAAACGCGCCCCCGCGGGCCCGCGGATCGCGACCAAGACCGTCGGCCCGAACCCGGCGCCGATCAGCTGGCGCTACCAGGACTACTTCACCGCCCGTGGGTTCGCCGTGGTGTACGGCGAATCGCTCGGCAGCGGCCAGTCCACCGGCTGCCCGAGCACCGGCGACGTCAACGAGACCATCGGCGCGAAGTCCATTGTGGACTGGCTGAACGGCAGGGCGACGGCGCGCGACGCCGCGGGCAAGGCCGCGGTCGCGGACTGGAGCACCGGCAAGACCGGCATGACCGGCGTCTCCTACAACGGGACGCTGCCCAACGCGGTCGCCAGCACCGGCGTCGAGGGACTGGAGACGATCGTCCCCATCGCGGCGATCTCCAGCTGGTACGACTACTACCGCAACGACGGCGCCGTCGTCGCGGCAGGCGGTTTCCAGGGCGAGGACGCGGACGTACTCGCGGACTACGTGTACACGCGCCAGGACCGTGCCGTCTGCCGTCCGCTCATCGACCGCATCGCCGTCGACCAGGACCGGGTGACCGGCGACTACAGCCCCTTCTGGGACGTGCGGAACTACCGCAACGACGTGCGGAAGGTACGGGCCTCGGTGCTCGTGGTGCACGGCCTCGGCGACTGGAACGTCAAGACCGACCAGGGCACGCGCTGGTACGAGGCGCTGAAGCAGCACGGCGTCGAGCACAAGATCTGGCTGCACCAGTCCGGTCACGCCGACCCGTACAGCCTCCGCCGCGACGTCTGGCTCGCCACGTTGAACAAGTGGATGTCGCACTACCTCTACGACCTGGACAACGGCATCGAACGCGAGCCGAAGGCCACCATCCAGCGCGAGGACAAGTCGTGGGTGGACGAGCCAGAGTGGCCGCTGCCCGGCACCCAGGACGTGAAGCTCTACCCGTGGCCCGGCGGCTCCTCGAAGGGCAAGCTCGACACGCGCAACTCCGTTCCTGGCAAGGCCGCCGTCGAGAAGCTGGCCGACGACGCGAGCAAGACCGTCGAACAGCTCGCCAACGCGGCCTCGTCGGGCAACCGGCTGCTGTACTCGACCACCGCCGCGAAGCAGCCCGTACGCCTGGCCGGCACCGCGAAGGTCGGTCTGTCGGTGTCCTTCGACAAGCCCGCCGCGAATGTGACGGCGGTGCTCGTCGACCGCGCCCCGAACGGTACGGCGAAGGTGATCACCCGCGGCTGGACCGACCCGCAGAACCGCCGCGACCCGGCCCGCACCGACCCGATCACCCCCGGTGAGAGCTATCAGATCGAGGTCGAGCTGGTGGCGAAGGACTACCTGCTCGCGGCCGGGCACAAGATCGAGTTCCTGCTGGCTTCCAGCGACCACGACTACACGCTCCGGCCGAAGCCCGGGGCGGGGATCTCGCTCGAACTGAACCGGACCACCGTGGTGCTGCCGGTGGCGGGCGGGAAGCCCGCGTTGCGCGCCGCCTTCGGCTGAGTCGTCCCGTTCCGGATGCCACGTTCCCCGCGGGGAACGTGGCATCCGGCGTTTCCTGGCCGAAAACGCCGACCCGACCTCGGCCTTGTATGGAAAATGTATTTCGTCCGGCTTTGCTTCGCGGCGTCCGGCTTCCCCATCCGATGGAGGTCTCCATGTCCAGGTTGCGCCGCCTCGCAGTACTCGCCGCGGCCACCGTCATCCCCGCGCTCGGCCTGACCCTGGCCGGAACGACGCAGGCGTCGGCGGCTCCGAACTTCCAGGTCCCGTTCAAATGCGGGGTGACGGTCACGGCCGCGACGTTCAGCGGGCACAGCCCGGCGAACTCGGTCGACTTCCAGAAGTCGGGGATCACCGGGATGCCGGTGCTCGCCTCGGCGGGTGGCACCGTAAGCCGGGTCGCCAACGAAGGCAGCACGAGCTACGGGCGCTGGGTCGAGATCAACCACGGTGGCGGCTGGACCACCCGTTACGCCCACCTGTCGACCCAGTCGGTCTCGGTCGGCCAGGCCGTCAGCCTCGGCAAGCAGATCGGCACGGCCGGGGCGACCGGCGGAGTGACCGGTCCGCACCTGCACTTCGAACAGCGGCTCAACGGAACGGCGCAGAAGGCGAAGCTGAACGGGGTCGCGGTGCCGTACTACGGCCACACGAACTTCACCAGCAAGAACTCGTGCGGCGGCAACCCGTACGAGGCCACCGAGGTGTGCGGCAGCGGGTTCTCGGTGGTCGACTCGCAGGCGCTCGCCAACGGCTCCGGCACGGCGTACCTGCTCTACAACTCGTCGGCCAAGTCCAACTGCGTGACCACGCTGAAGGCGGTTTCGCTCGGCACCGCGTCGCCGGTGTCGGCGTTCCTCGAGGTCCAGGGTTCGGCTCGCACGACCGATTCCGGCAGCTTCACCTACTACGCCGGGCCCGTGAAGAAGACGGCCGCCGCGACCTGCGTCAAGTGGGGCGGGTCGGTCGGGACGAACGCCTACGAGAGCCCGTTCGAACACTGCGACTGACCCCGAGGGGCCGGGCACGATAGACCACCCCACCGACAGGATCCGCGTCCCCGCGACCGGTCCGCGGCGGTTGTGCACAACGGTCCCGGCTGTCCACAGATGTGTCCTGCCCCCACCCGGCGGCCCCATTCCCGCCGCAGGGTGGGGGCATGACCACTTCCACCCCGACCGGCAGGACCAAGGTCGATCTGAAGGATCCGGCGGACCTGCTCGCCGCGATCCCGTACATCCTCGGGTTCCACCCCGAGAACTCCGTCGTCGTCTTCGGGCAGCGAGGGCCGGACCGCAAGCGACAGGGCATGACCCTGCGCGTGGACCTCCCACCGCCCGGACTCGAACAGGAACAGGCGCGGGACCTCGCGGGCAGGCTCGCCGCGACCGCGCACACCGGCGCCACGGTGGCCGTCGTCGGCGGCGGTTCCCCGAATCCGGCCGGGCGGCCGCCGCGCCGCCGTTTCGTCCGGCGCCTGGAATCCGCACTCGCCGAGCACGGCATCCCCCTGCTGCACTCGTTGTGGGTACCGTCCATCACCGCCGGCGTGCGGTGGGGGTGTTACCGCGACAGGGACTGCGGCGGCCTCCTGCCCGACCCTCGCGAGTCGGTGATCGCCGCCGTCGCCACCAGCGTCGGCCACGTCGCCCGCGAGAGCAGGGAAGACCTGGAGCGTCTTTTCGAAGCCGGTCCGCCAGAAACGCTCGCGCGGCGTTCCGAACTCCTGACCCGGCTGCCGGAGCCGCCCTGGGAAGGAGACGCCGTCGCCGAGGCGGGGCTCGCCGAGGTGAACGCCGCGCTCGCCCGTGTCGAGAGTGGCGACCAGGTGATCACCGACGACCAGGCCGTCCGCTTGGCCTGGGCGCTTTCCCTCGTCGAAGTCCGGGACGCCTGCCTGCTCACCGCCGCGCCGGTGGACTCGCCGCTGGCGCGGACCGCGGAAGATCTCTGGCTCTGCCTCGCCCGTGAGCTTCCCGCGCCGGAATCCGCCGAGGCACTGTGCCTGAAGGCGCACGCCGCCTACGCCCGCGGTGACCTGACCGTCGCCGGGATGGCGCTGGCCAGGGCCCGCGAAGTCGATCAGGAGCACAGGATGACCGGGCTGCTGACAGCCGCCTTGGACGGGATGCTGGCTCCGTCCGAAGTGGCCGGGATCATCCTGCGGCAGCGGGCGGAAAGCCCGCTCGTGCTCAGCCTCGGGCCGCTTGGCGGGACCGCGTGAACTCCCACGCGTCGGCCACGATGCCGTCGAGGTCCGTGCGCTCGGGCTTCCACCCGAGTTCGTCACCCGCGCGCTCGCTGGAGGCCACCAGCACCGACGGGTCGCCCGCCCGGCGCGGCGCGACCGCGGCGGGGATCTCGTGACCGGTGATGCGGCGGCACGCCTCGATCACTTCGAGCACGGAGAAACCGGTGCCGCTGCCGAGGTTGTAGACGCGGTGCTCGCCGTCGACGGCGTGGCGCAGGGCCAGCTGGTGCGCGTCGGCGAGGTCGACCACGTGGATGTAGTCGCGGATGGCGGTGCCGTCCGCGGTCGGGTAGTCGTCACCGAAGATCTGGATCCGCTCGCGGTCCCCGGTGGCGACCTGGAGCACGAGGGGGATCAGGTGGGTTTCGGTGGTGTGCCGCTCGCCGAAGGAGCCGTAGGCGCCCGCGACGTTGAAGTAGCGCAGGCTCACCGCGGCGATGCCGTGAGCGCGCGAGAACGACGTCATCGCGTGGTCGATGGCCAGCTTCGTCGCGCCGTAGGTGTTCGTCGGCTGCGTCGGCGCGGTTTCCGGGATGGGGGAGGATTCGGGTTCGCCGTAGGTGGCCGCGGTGGAGGAGAACACCAGTCGCTTCGTGCCGTGGTCGCGCATCGCCTCGAGCAGACGGAGCGAGGTCAGGACGTTGCCTTCCCAGTACTTCGCCGGATCCGTCATCGACTCGCCGACCAGCGACTTGGCGGCGAAGTGGAGGACACCGTCGAACCCGTCGCCGAGAACGCGCCGCGCGACCTCGGCGGCGTCACCCTCGATGAAGGTGGCGTCCGGGTGCACCGCGTCGCCGTGTCCGGTGGAGAGGTCGTCGACCACGGTGACGTCGTGCCCGGCCTCGATGAGGCGGGCCGCGCAGACGCTGCCCACATAACCGGCTCCGCCCGTCACCATCAGCTTCAGGGTCTTGGTCGGTTCGTCGGTCACGTTCGCGCCTTTCTGCTGCGGATGCGGTCGCGGCCCAGTCTCCACGCCCCCGGGCATCCGTCGCGCCCGGGGGTACTAGGACACGGCCTACAGCTCGTCGTGACCCGCGCCGCGCGAAGGGACCGCGGTGAACAGCCTGGGGTGGCGCAGATCCGCCGCCTCGTACGCGGCCTTCACCGCTCGCCCCACAGTGTCCACATCGGACTCGCGGACCAGTGCGATCGCCGAACCGCCGAAGCCGCCGCCGGTCATCCGTGCGCCGAGCGCCCCGGCTTCGCGGGCCGAATCGACGGCGAGGTCGAGTTCACGGGTGGAAATCCGGTAGTCGTCGCGCATGCTGACGTGCGAGGCGTCCAGCTGGGGGCCGATCTCGGTGATCCGGCCAGCCCGCAGCAGGTCCACGGTGTCGAGGACCCGCTGGTTCTCCGTCACCACGTGGCGCACCAGCGGCACCAGTTCGTCCGGCAGCTTGGCGAGCGCGGTGTCCAGCCCGTCGACGCCGATGTCCCTGAGCGCCTTCACTTCGAGCAGTTCCGCGGCGCGCTCGCAGCCCCTCCGGCGTTCGCCGTAGCCGCCCTCGGCGTGCGAGTGCTTCGTGCGGGTGTCCATGATCAGGATCCGGACGCCGGATTCCTCCAGCGGGAACGGCACCTGCTCCATCTCGCCGGAGCGGACGTCGAGGAACAGCACGTTCGATTCCGTGCAGCACAAGGAAGCGGTCTGGTCGAGCAGGCCGGTCGGCGCCCCGACGAAGTCGTTCTCCGAACGCTGTACCCAGCGGGCCACTTCGTGCAGGGTCGGCGCGCCCGCGCCGGTCCCCGGAGTGACGCCCGCGAGCCCCAGGAGGGCGAGCGCGACGGCGCATTCGAGCGCGTGGGAGGAGGACAGTCCCGCCCCCGAGGGCACGTTCCCCGCGATCACCACGTCCGCGCCGCCGCCGAAGCCCTGGTCACGCAGTACCCAGGCGACCCCCGCCGGGTACGCGGCCCACCCCTCGACCGCGCCGGGGCGCAGGTCGGCGATGGTGAGCGGGCCGGATTCCTGGACCCGGCCGTCCGACCCCAGGGTGGCGACGGTCAGGACGCCGTCCTCGCGCGGGCTCGCCGCGGCGGCGAGCCGGTGCGGCAGGGCGAACGGCAGCACGAAACCGTCGTTGTAGTCGGTGTGCTCGCCGATCAGGTTCACCCGGCCGGGCGCGGACCACACCCCCGCCGGAGCCCGGTCGTGAAGGGTCCGGAAGGTCGCCGCGGCGTCGGACGCGGCCCTCACCTGGCCTGCGCCAGCACGGCGTGCAGCGCCGAAACGGGCACCTGGGCGATATTGTTCCCGCCGGTGACCTCGATGGTCCCGCCGGGCGCCGTCTTGCCAACCTTGACCCGGCCACCGGGCACGATGCCGACCGACTTCAGTTCCGTCATCAGCGTCTCATCGAGCTGCACGTGCTCGGCGATGCGGCGGATCTCGACGTCGCCGCCACCCATGCGGGCGAACTCGTCGAGCCGCACCAGGTCGGCTTCGGCCGGCGGGGCGGGATCGCCGTCGCCGAGCTTGTCCAGTCCCGGGATCGGGTTGCCGTAGGGCGAGGTGGTGGGGTGGTCGAGCAGCTTGACCAGCTTGCGCTCGACAGCCTCGCTCATCACGTGTTCCCAGCGGCAGGCCTCGTTGTGGACGTGCTCCCATTCCAGGCCGATCACATCGACCAGGAGGCGCTCGGCCAGCCGGTGCTTCCGCATCACGGCGATCGCGAGTTCGCGACCGTGGTCGGTCAGCTGCAGGTGCCTGTCGTCCGCGACCACGACCAGTCCGTCACGTTCCATCCTGGCGACGGTCTGGCTCACGGTCGGGCCGCTCTGTTGCAGCCGCTCCGCGATCCGGGCCCGCAGCGGGACGACACCCTCTTCTTCGAGCTCGTAGATCGTACGTAAGTACATCTCTGTGGTGTCGATGAGATCGTTCACGCTGTCCCCTTCGTCCGCGTAGCTCATCGTAGTCGCTGGCACCGACAGCGACGCAGGCGTGGGGACAACAAGCTTCGAAGCGGGAAAAGTCTCCCAAGCTGGGCGTGGAGCCACGAGGGGCGGGAAGATGGGCCCATGCGCCCCATGATCACCACCAGCGAACTCGCCGCGCAGCTCTCCACACCGGAACCGGCACGCTCCGTAGTCCTCGACGTCCGCTGGCGGCTCGTCGGCCCGCCCGGTGCCGATTCCTATCGTGAGGCACATCTCCCGGGGGCGGTGTACGTCGACCTCGACACGGCGCTCGCCGGGGAGCCGGGTGACGGCGGACGTCATCCGCTGCCCGATCCGGAGACGCTGCAACGGCATCTGCGGGCGGCGGGGGTCCGCGCCGGTCACCCGGTCGTGGTCTACGACGACTCCGACGGATCGGTCGCGGCCCGGGCGTGGTGGCTGCTGCGCTGGGCCGGGCACACCGAGGTCGCCGTGCTGGACGGCGGGTTCGCCGCCTGGGTCGAGGAGGAGCGCCCGCTCACGGACGAGGTCCCCGCACCCGAGGAGGGCGACATCGTCGTGGAGCCCGGCGGTATGCCGGTGCTGGACGCGGCCGAGGCCGCCACCCTGGCCAGGGATGGACTGCTCTTCGACGCCAGGGCCAAGCCGAGGTACGCGGGGGAGACCGAGCCGATCGACCCGCGCGCCGGGCACATCCCCGGCGCCGTCAACGCGCCCTTCTCCGGGCATCTCGCGGAGGACGGCCGCTGGCGCGACGCCTCGGAACTGGCCGAGCGGTTCGAAGGCTTCGGCGTGACCCCGGAGACCTCGATCGGTGTCTACTGTGGATCGGGCGTCACCGCCTCGTCCGTCGTCCTCGCGCTCGAGGTCGCCGGTCACCCGGAGCCCGCGGCGCTGTACGCGGGTTCGTGGTCGCACTGGTCCCGTGATCCGGAGCGTCCGGTGGCCACGGGGGACCTGCCCGGCTGACCCGCCGCGGTCCGGAACGGGGCACGAGCCGCTTTCGGGCACTAGAGTCCGTGCCATGCGAGCACCGGCCGTCGTATGGGACTCCTCGCTGCTGGGTTACGACCTCGGTGGCGAGCATCCGTTCAATCCGGTGCGGCTCGAACTGACCATCCGGCTCGCCACCGAACTGGGCGTGCTCGACGGCGTCGAACTGCTCGTCCCCGGCCCGGCGGGGGACGACGAACTCCGCCGCGTCCACATCGGCGAGTACATCGAGGCCGTCCGGCAGGCGCCGATGACCGGCGCCGATTTCGCGCACGGGCTCGGCACCGAGGACAACCCGGTGTTCACCGGCATGCACGAGGCCTCGGCGCTGGTCGTCGGCTCGACGTTGCTCGCCGCCCGCAAGATCGCCGACGGCGAGGCGACCCGCGCGGTGAACATCGCCGGCGGGCTGCACCACGCGATGCCGGACAGGGCGTCGGGCTTCTGCGTCTACAACGACTGCTCGGTGGCGATCTCGTGGCTGCTGGACCACGGTTTCGACCGCATCGCCTACGTCGACACCGACGTGCACCACGGCGACGGGGTACAGGCCGCGTTCTACGACGATCCCCGCGTGCTGACCGTGTCCCTGCACCAGCATCCGTTCACGCTGTGGCCCGGCACCGGCTACTCGGCGGAGATCGGCAAGGGCGGCGCCGAGGGCACGGCGGTCAACCTCCCGCTACCGCCCGGCACCCGTGACGGCGGTTGGCTGCGGGCGTTCGAAGCGGTCGTGCCGTCGATGCTGGAGCAGTTCCGGCCGCAGATCCTCGTCACCCAGTGCGGGGTCGACTCGCACGAAGAGGACCCGCTGGCCGACCTCTCGCTCTCGGTGGACGGTCACCGCGCCATCTACCGGCGGCTGCGCGAACTGTCCGAAGCGCACGCCGGCGGCCGCTGGCTCGCCGTGGGCGGCGGTGGCTACCAGCTGATCCGCGTGGTCCCGCGTTCCTGGACCCATCTGCTCGCCACCGTGCTCGACCGCGACGTCGATCCGGAGACGGCGTTGCCGCCGAACTGGGTCGCGTCCATCTCCAGGGCCGCGCCGAACGCCGAGATCCCGGCCCGCATGTCCGACGACCGCGACACCGCTTTCGTCCCGTGGGGAGACGGGACGGACGAGCCGGTCGACATCGCCATCCGCGACACCCGCCGCGCGATCTTCCCGCTGCACGGCCTCGATCCGGACGATCCGAGGGACTGACATGACCAGTGAGGGCACCGGTAACCGCGACCCCTTCGACTTCCCGCGCGAGTGGGAGGCCGACGTCCTGCTCTCCGACGGCGGCACGGTGCACCTGCGCCCGGTGATCCCCAGCGACGCCGACGGGCTCGTCGCGTTCCACGGCCGGTTGTCCGAACGCACCCGGTATTTCCGGTACTTCGGCGCCTATCCCCGGATCCCACAGCGGGATCTGGAACGGTTCTCCGTCGTCGACCACCACGACAGGGTCGCCTTCGTCGCATTGCTGGGCGACGACATCGTGGCGGTCGGCCGCTACGAACGGCTCGAACACGGACCGTCGGCCGAGGTCGCGTTCGTCGTCGACGACGCCCACCAGGGGCGCGGGCTCGGGTCGATCCTGCTGGAGCATCTGGCCGCCGCCGCCTCGGAATCCGGGCTGCGCCGGTTCGTCGCCGAAGTGCTCGCCGAGAACGCGGGGATGGTCCGTGTGTTCCGCGACGCGGGTTACCAGGTCAGCCGCGAGATCGAAGAAGGCGTGCTGCACCTGGAGTTCGACATCGACCCGACCGAGGAGTCCCTCGCGGTCGCCCGGTCGCGGGAGCAGGCCGCCGAGGCGCGCAGCGTGCACAACCTGCTGCACCCGAAGTCGGTCGCGGTGATCGGCGCGTCCACCGATCCGACGAAGATCGGCTACGTCGCCCTCACCAACCTGTTGAGCGCCGACTTCGCCGGAACCGTCTACCCGGTCAATCCGGAGCACAAGTCCGTCCGTGGCGTGCGCGCGTATCCGTCCGTCGTGGACATTCCCGACGATGTCGACCTCGCGCTGGTCGCCGTCCCCGCCGAAGCCGTCGAGTCCGTTTTGGACGGTGCGCTGGCGAAAGGGGTCAAGACACTCCTGATCGTCTCGGGCGGGTTCGCCGAGGCCGGGCCGCATGGGCTGCACGCCGAACTGAGGCTGGTCGGGGAGGCCAGGGCGCACGGCATGCGCGTCGTCGGGCCGAACGCGCTGGGCGTGCTCAACACCGACGCCTCGGTCCGGCTCAACGCCACCCTCGCACCGCGCCTGCCCGCCCGCGGCCGCACCGGGTTCTTCTGCCAGTCCGGCGCGCTGGGCACCGCGATCCTCGCCGACGCCGAGTCGCGCGGCCTCGGGCTCTCGACGTTCGTCTCGGCGGGGAACCGGGCCGACGTCTCCGGCAACGACCTCCTCCAGTACTGGGAAACCGATCCGGCGACCGACCTCGTCCTGCTGTACCTGGAATCGTTCGGCAATCCGCGCAAGTTCGCGCGGCTCGCCCGGCGGCTGGCGCGGACGAAGCCGGTGGTGGCGGTGAAGTCCGGCAGGCACGCCGTTCGCCCGCAGCTCGCCGCGACCTCGGCCGAGGTCGACGAATCCAGCGTCCAGGCCCTGTTCGAGCAGGCGGGCGTCGTCCGCGTCGACACGCTCGCGCAACTCTTCGACACCGCGCTGGTCTTCGCCCACCAGCCGCTACCCGCCGGGCCACGGATCGCCATCGTGGGCAATTCCAGCGCGATCGGGTTGCTCGCCGCCGACACCGCGCGGGCGCAGGGCCTCCGGCTGGCCTCCGATCCGGTCGACGTCGGGCCGCAGGCGAGTCCGGAGGAGTTCGCCGGTGCCGTGCGCGAAGCACTGAACTCCCCGGAGACCGACGCGCTCGTCGTGGTCTTCGTGCCACCGCTCGCGATCCCGGGCACCGCCTACGCCCGCGCGCTGCGGGAGGCAGTCGTCGAGATGGACAAGAACAAGCCGATCGTGTCGACCTTCCTCGCCGTCGAGGGGGTGCCGGACGAACTGGCCGTGCTGTCCGAGGACGGCGTGCCGACGCGGGGTTCGGTCCCGTCGTACCCCAGCCCGGAGCGCGCGGTGAACGCGCTCGCGCGAGTCGTGCGCTACGCCGCCTGGCGGCAGCGGCCGCAGGGCAACCTGGTGCGGCCGGCGGGATTGCACGCGGAGCAGGCGCAGGCGGTCGTCGAGGAGCTGCTGGCCGGCGAGGACGGCAAGGCGACGTTGCTCTCCGACGACGACGTGGTCCGGCTCCTGGGCTGCTACGGCGTCGACGTCGTCCCGTTCCAGGTCGTGACCTCCGCGGACGACGCGGTGAAAGCGGCCGAGCACCTGGGTTTCCCGGTCACCCTCAAGGCCGTCGACGAGCGGCTGCGCGGCAGGCCGGACCTCGCCGGGGTGCGACTCGATCTGTCCTCTGTGGACGGAGTGCGCCGGGCGTACCTCGATCTGCGGGAGGTCTCCGGTGACGACGACGTCTACGTCCAGCGGATGGCACCGAAGGGCATCTCGTGCGTGATCGGGCTCCAGGACGACCCGTCGTTCGGCTCGCTCGTGTCGTTCGGTCTCTCCGGTCTGGTCAGCACCCTGCTGGGGGACCGGGCCTACCGCGCCGTCCCGCTCACCGACGTCGACGCCGCCACGCTGCTGCGTGAACCGCGGACGTCACCGCTGCTCACCGGGTACCGCGGCGACGAACCGGCTGATCTGGCCGCGTTGCAGGACATCGTGCTGCGCGTCGCGGCGCTCGCCGAGGACAACCCCGAGATCCGCTCGATGACGCTCGACCCGATCCTGGCCTCACCGGACGGTGCTTTCGTCGCCAACGCCCGAATCGTGCTGGGCCCGCCACCGTCCCGCCCCGACACCGGGCCGCGACGGCTGCGGCCGATCAACGCCGTTACTTGAGACTGGGCAGCACCACACTGAGCACGCTCGTCGCGAGTGGCGCGAGGATCCCGAACGCCGCCGTGACGGTCTTGCCCACGGTGGCGTCGGTGCCCAGAAGCTGGGTCAGGCGAGCGCGGCCCGCCAGCCAGTCCTCGGTGGGGCGCGCGTCGCGCGGCAGCGGGTAGATCTCGTCCACCAGCCGCACGCACCGGCTCTTCCACGCGAGGAACACCGGGACGTACAACAGCAACGAGATCGCGGTGAACAGCGCGCCGTAGAGCAGCACGCTTTCCGCCGGGAAGGCCTCCTTCGGGGTGCCGGTCGCGAGGAACGCCCGGCGCTGGGCCCCCGCGTCGATGACCGCCGTGGACACGATGAGCGCCAGTACCGTGAGACAGACCCCGTTGGCGCGCTTGCAGTCGAGGAGTTCGCCGAGCACGTCGTCCGCGTGCGCCCGCGTCTCGCCGTCGAACACCCGCGAGATCCGGCGCAGCCGGGTGTGGTTGAGCCACAAGCCCAGTACCGCGGGCGCCGCCGCGATCAGGCCGAGAGCGAGCAGGGTCCGTGATATCCCGATCGCCGTCGCGGGCTTGAGGTCTCCGATCGGCGAACCGGTCTTCCACTGGAACGCGAACAGGATCGCCGCGAAGATCCCGTACGCCAGCGCCGGCTTCCAGGCCGCGACACCGGCCAGGCGGCGCCAGGCCGTCAGGCGGACCGAGTGCGCGAACAGGAAGGCGAACAGCACCGCCGACGCCCCGATCAGCAGCGACCACACCCCGAACTCGCCGGTGTCGGCCAGCGCCCGGTTGCCCCGCGAGCCGAGCACCGCCCGGGTCAGCAGGCCGAGCCCGGCGAAGGCGCCGAGCGCGAGCACGCTGATCACGAGCGGCCAGAGCCAGTGCTTTCTCAGGTGCGTCACGCCGACAGTGTCCCGTGGACGGCCCCGATCAGGAATCCCAACCCAGGGGCGACCGGGCGGCGAGATCCGCGTCGTGGCCGGTGAACTCCGCGATATTGCCCCGGATCGTGTTGTGGAACGCGACGATCTCGCCGTCGTGGACGAGTTTCGTCTGTACCCCGCGGACCTGACCGGCGAGGG
This sequence comes from Amycolatopsis sp. cmx-11-12, assembly GCF_046269425.1. Classification (NCBI taxonomy): domain Bacteria; kingdom Bacillati; phylum Actinomycetota; class Actinomycetes; order Pseudonocardiales; family Pseudonocardiaceae; genus Amycolatopsis; species Amycolatopsis sp. cmx-11-12. Next base: position 216,658 of record NZ_JADNQM010000008.1, read on the forward strand.
GGCCGGCGGGGATGGACAGCACGGTCGCCGTGTGCACGAGGTCGAACCCGCCGCCGAGCGGGCGGCTCGACAGCTGACGGATCTCCAGCGTGCTACCGCGGTAGATGGTGTCGAAGATGTTCTGGAGCTCGCGAGCGATGGTCGCGCGGCCGCGCTGGATGCGGCCGACGACGTCGACGAAGTCCGCGTCCTCGGCGAAGCACGCTGCCCACGCCGCCCCGTCGCCCGCGTTCCAGGCGCGTTCCAGTTCGGTGATGATTTCCTCGGTGGTCATCGCTATCCTCCCTTGCAACAGCGATCCATTACTTAGAACAACGTTCCAAGTTTCGGGAGTGTACATGCCCGCGGACCTTCCCGGCATCGTCCGGTTGCGCGACCGCCGCGAGGCGCTGACGTTGCGCACGATCCTGACCGCGGCCCGCGGGCTGTTCGCCGATCGCGGGTACGCGCGGACCCCGATCCGCCTCATCGCTCAGGAAGCGGGGGTGTCCCCGCAGACCATCTACGCCCACTTCGGTTCGAAGGCCGGTGTACTCGGCGGGCTCGTCGACCTCCTCGACGACGAGGCCGGGATTCCCGACCTCGTCGCCGAGGCGCGGCGGACCGAAGACCCGGTCGAGCTGCTCGGCCTGCTGGCCAGGGTCGCGCGGCAGGTCCGGGAACGCTGCGGCGACATCGTCACGATGCTGGGTTCCGGTGCGGCCGTGGACCCGGACATCGCCGCGACGCAGGCCGAGGGTGCGCGGCGCAACCGGCTCGGGATCGAACTGGTCATCGGACAGGTCTGCGAGAGCGGTCGCGAGGTGGTTCCCCGGGCGGCCGACGTCGCCGTGGCTCTGATGGGCGCCGGCGTCCACGCCGACCTCGTCACCGAGGCCGGGTGGACGCACGACGACTACGAGGCCTGGCTCAAGGACACACTGGTCGTGTCGCTGCTTCGGTGACGCAGGTTCTTGCCGAAGAACGCCGAGAGCCACGCGCGTTGCGCGGCGACGCTCCGCGCCGGGTCGACGGTGCCGATGAACGCGGCCGGGGTGTTGCCCAGCTGTGGCAACAAGGTCTGGTAGTCGGTGAAGCTGAAGTGCTCGCCGTCCGGCAGCCGCGTCTCGCGGGTCCAGCCGCGCTGGTTGCGCAGGAATTCCTGCCAGGACGCGTCCGACGCGGCGCTGTGGTTACCCGCGCTCATCAGCAGGAACGGCCGGTCCAGCCCTTCGTCGGCGACGCGGCCGAAGATCCGCTTCGACTGCGAGTGGGCCATGCTGCCGTCCATGTTCGCCCCGGCGACGACGCGCCGGTCTTCCACCATCGTCTCGCCCGCGGTGAACCCGCCGGCGGAGTGGCCGAACATGCCGACCCGGGTCAGGTGGAGTGAGTCGAGGACGAAGCGGGTGTCCTGGACGCGGGTCGCGATCATCCGCTGGGAGACCTCGATGCTCGACGGCGGCAAGGCCTTCTTCGCGACGCGGCCATCGGGGAACTCGACGGCTTCGGCCTCGTGGGTGTGGTCGATGGCCACCACGACGTAACCCTCGCTCGCGAGCTGTTCCATCTGCGTGGTGCCGTGTGAACGCGACAAGGTACCGCCGGGCGAGTACAGCACCACAGGCCGCTCGCCGCCGAGCGCGGGCGCGCCGATCCGGGAGTGGGTGGGGAAGCGGTAGTCGAGCCGATCCGCGTCGATGCCCAGCTTGACGGCGTCGCCCTCGGCCACCGTCTTCGCGACGCCCGGCGCCATGTACGGCGCTTTCGGCTTTCCGCTCGGCAGGGCCGGGTAGCGCACGGTGACCATCAGTTCCCTGGTGACGCCGGGAACCCACGGGTCCTGGCGGGAGTGATTGACCAGATGCAGGTCGGTGCTGCCGACCGCGTACGGGCCGGTCGGCGCGGGAAGACTGAAGCGGACGGGTGCCGCCGACGCGGACGGCGTGACGAGTACGGCGGGCAGTGCGAGCGCGGTGGCGAGGACGCCGATCCGGCGCAGTGTTCGTGTCATGGCACCGAACGTAGGGAGCGCACCGATGCCGGGGCATCGGGAAGATCACCGGTCCCGACCCTGGGATCCCACCCACCCCGCAATTAGTCACCTACTTGCGGGGGTTCGCGTTGCCAACTACCGCAAGTAGGTGACTAATTGCGGAGGTTAGGGGTGGGGGTACCGGAGTTTCCAGGCGTTTCTGGAGCCCTCGGCGGCCAGTTCTCGTTTGAGGACCTTGTGTGTCGCCGTCTGCGGTAGTTCCTCGACCACCCGCACGAACCGGGGCCGCTGTTTCGGCCCGAGATCGCCTTGCGCCACCACGAAAGCGGCGAGTTCGGCCGCGTCGACTGGGGTCCGGCAGACCAGCGCGGCCATCACCTGGTCGCCCACTCGCGGATCCGGCACCCCGTACACGGCCGCCTCACGGACGGCGGGATGCCGGAGGAGCGCGCGTTCGATCGGGGCGGTGCCGAGGTTCTCGCCGTCGACGCGGAGCCAGTCGCCGAGCCGACCGGCGAAGTAGCAGTAGCCGTCCGCGTCGAGGTACGCCAGGTCGCCGGTGTGGTACATGCCGTCGCGCATCCGCTCGGCCTCGGCGTCGGGATCGCCGTAGTACCCGGCGAAGAAGCCCGCGCCGCCGGTGTTGACCAGTTCGCCGACCGCCTCGGCGGCGTTGAGCAGCTTCCCGGCGGCGTCGAATTCCGCCGGGGGACAGGGTTTCCCGGTCTCCGGGTCGCGGATCGCGACACTGTCGAGCAGGCGGCCTAGCGAACCGGACGGCGTGGTGGCGTCCCGGCCGAAGTTCACGCCGCCCTCGGTCGAACCGAACGCGTCGACCACATGACAGCCGAACCGGGTGCCGAACGCGGCGAGGTCGGCTTCCGCGCCTTCGTTGCCGTAGACCAGTTTCAGCGGGTTGTCGGCGTCGTCGTCCCGCTCGGGAGTGGTGAGCACATAGGACAGCGGCTTGCCGACGTAGTTGGCGTACGTCGCCCCGAACTTCCGGACGTCCGGAAGAAATCCGGAGGCGGAGAACCGCCGCCGCAGCGCGATCCCCGCGCCCGCGGCGAGCCCGACCGACCAGCCGGCCATGATGGCGTTGGAGTGGAACATCGGCATCGACACGTACACGGTGTCCTGTGTGGACAGTCCGAACCGGGTGGCCAGCATCTCGCCGGGGTAGGCGACTTTGCCGTGTGTGCACCGGACGGCCTTCGGGTCGCCGCTGGTGCCGGAGGTGAAGATCAGCATGAGCAGGTCTTCGGGCTTCGCGGCCGCGGGCACGACAGCCTCCCGCAGCGGTTCGAGATCGCTCAGCGGCAGTACCGGGACGCCGGTCTCGGACAGCAGCGGCAGATAGTGGTCCTCGGCGAACACCAGCTCGCAGTCGGCCAGCGCGATGTCGCGGGCCAACGCCGTGCCCCGGCGCGTCGGATTCAGGCCGACCAGGACATGTCCGGAAAGCGCCGCGCCGCCGAGCAGGAACGAGAACTCCGGGATGTTGTCCGCGAGCAGCCCGAAATGCCCGCCGGGACGCAGCATCGCGGTGAGCGCGGCGGCGTGACCGGCGCAGGCTTGGACGTGCTCGGCCCAGGACCAGCGCCGGTCCTCGAACAGCAGCCCGGTCGACGGGTCTTCTGCCCGGGCGAGCAGGAGTTCCGTGACCGTGGGCGTCATGCCGGGTCCGCGGCCAGGAGGTCGCCGAGCCCGCGCGCCTGCGCGGTCGCCCCGCCCAGCGTGAACTCGAGCCGTTTCGCGGCGACGAAGTAGCGGTGCAGCGTGTGGTCGACGTCGATGCCGACCCCGCCGTGGACGTGCACGGCGGTGTGCGCGACGCGGTGCCCTGCCTCGGCCGCCCAGAACTTCGCCGTCGCGACCTCTTCGGCCGCCGGAAGTCCTTCGCTCAGCCGCCAGGCGGCCTGCCACAACGTCAGCCGGACGGCTTCGACGTCGACATAGGCGTCTGCGAGCCGTTGCCGCACCGCCTGGAAACTCCCGATGAGGTGGCCGAACTGCTCGCGCTCCCGCGCGTACGCCGCCGTCAGCTCCAGCGCCCGTTCGACGACGCCGAGTTGCTGCGCGCAGACGCCGATCGTGCCGCGCAGCCGCAGCCATTCACCGACGTCGCCCAGCGACACCGCCGATTTCGCGCCGGACAGTTCGACGAGGGCGGCGTCGGCGTGATCGACGGTCCGCTGCGGCGAGACGGTCACCGAGTCCCGGTCGAGCAGGAACACCTGACGACCGCCGTCGATCGCGGCCTCCACGAGGAATCCGTGCGCGAACGCGCCCGAAGCAACCGCGGTCTGCGCGCCGGTCAGCCGCCAGCCGTCGCCGTCGGCCTCGGCGGTGAAGCCGCACGGCACGCCGTAGTCCGGCAGCGCCACCGCGAGGACGTGCTCGCCGCGCAGGACCGGGACGACCCAGCGCTCGGCCAACCGCCCGTCCCCGAACTCGGTTACCGCCGCCGCGGCCATGACGACCGACGTCAGATACGGCACGGGCGCCACCGCGCGGCCGATCTCGGCCAGCACGGAACACTGCTCCAGCAACCCGAACCCGCCACCGCCGACACTCTGCGGCAGCGCGGCGTCCACCACTCCCGCCTGGGCCAGCGCTGTCCACAGTGGAGCGTCGAACCCGCCGGAACCGTGTGGTCCCAGCACGTCGGGGGTGACCTTGTCCGTCAGGATCCGGCGCGTGAGCGACGCGAGATCCTGCTGCGCTTCGGTGAGCGAAAAGTCCATCAATGCCTCCTAGCGCGTGACGGGCAGGCCGAGGGCGGTCGCGGCGATCATGTCCCGCTGGATCTCGTTGGTGCCGCCGCCGAAGGTGAGGATCAGCGACGAGCGGTGCAGCCGTTCGATCCGGCCGCGCAGCAGCGCGCCGGGGGAGCCTTCGCGGACCACGGCGCCCGCGCCGAGGATCTCCATCATCAGCCGGTACGCCTCGGTCGCGAATTCCGTGCCGAACACCTTGGTCGCCGACGCCTCCGCCGGGCCGAGGTCACTGCTCGCGGCCGCCCACGCGATCCGCCAGTTCCGCAGTTTCAGGTATTCGGCGTGCGTGTGGATCCGCGCCAGGTGCAGCCGCACCCACGGCTGGTCGGCGACGCGGGTGCCGTCGGGCAGCTTGGTCGTCTGCGCCCACGTCCGCACGTCGCGCAACGACGTCTGGATCGGCGCGGCCGAGGTCAGCGCGACCCGTTCGTGGTTGAGCTGGTTCGTGATGAGCGGCCAGCCCTCGTTCTCCCCGGCGACCCGGGAGGTCACCGGAACCCGCACGTCGTCGTAGTAGGTCGCGCTCGTGCCCGGCCCGGCGACCGTGCGCACCTTCGTCCAGGAGAAGCCGTCGGCCGTCGTCGGCACGATCAGCATGCTCAGGCCCTTGTGCTTGCGGGCCTCGGGATCGGTGCGCGCGGCCAGCCAGATGTAGTCGGCGTACTCGATCAGGCTCGTCCACATCTTCTGGCCGTTGATCACGTAGTCGTCGCCGTCGCGGACCGCGCGGGTGCGCAGCGACGCCAGGTCGGTCCCCGCGCCCGGCTCGGAGTAGCCGATCGCGAAATGCAACTCCCCGGCGGCAATCTTCGGCAGGTAGAACGCCTTCTGTTCTTCGGTGCCGTAGCGCATGATGGTCGGCCCGACGGTGTTCACCGTGAGGAACGGGACCGGCACCCCGGCCGCGGCCGCCTCGTCGGTGAAGATGAGCTGGTCGAGCATCGGCCTGGCCTGCCCGCCGTACTCGCGGGGCCAGCCGATCGCGAGCCAGCCCGAACTGCCGAGGTCTCGCACGATTTCCTTGTACACCAGGCCGTCGCCGTACTCGCCGCCGTCACCGGCCAGGGCTTCACGGCGTTCGGGGGTCATCAGCCCGGCGAAGTACTCCCGGAGTTCCCCGGCCAGGGCGCGCTGTTCCGGCGTGTAGTCGATCCGCATCCGTCACCTCTGCCGTCGGTGCTCGTTACTGGTGCCATGGCCGCTCGCGGCGGTAGGGTAGAACCTGTTCTAGTTGTACCAGGTGTGGCGGCGAGGAGGGAATATGGAGATCGACGTCGATCGCTCGCTCTGCGAGGCGAACGCGATCTGTGTCGGCTTCGCGCCCGAGGTCTTCGATCTCGACGACGAGGAGGAGCTGGTCCTCGCATCGGCCGAGGTGTCCCAGAATCAAGTAGAACGTGTTACTCAAGCTGTAGCGAGCTGTCCGAAAAACGCCCTGCTCATACGCGGTTAGCGCCGTTTATTTGGACCTTGCATGCGGCGAGAACAGATTCTAGTGTGTGCGGAGAGGCAAGGAGGCCTGGAGTGAGCTTGGACGGCAAGACGGCCATCGTGACCGGAGCCGGCGCGGGACTCGGCCGGGCGGAGGCCCTGGCGCTGGCCGCGGCGGGCGCGTCGGTGGTGGTCAACGACGTCTCGGCCGCGGCGCAGGTGGTGGCCGACGAGATCGAGGCCGAGGGCGGCAAGGCCGTCGCGGTCACCGGTGACGTCTCGGAGTCCGCGACCGCGGACGCGCTGCTCACCGCCGCCGTCGACCATTTCGGCGGGCTGCACGTCCTGGTCAACAACGCGGGCGTGCTGCGCGACCGCATGCTCTTCTCGATGTCCGACGAGGAATGGGACACCGTGCTCGGCGTCCACCTGCGCGCGCATTTCCTGCTTTCCCGCAACGCCGGGGCGTACTGGCGCGACAAGTCCAAAGTGGACGGGGCGCCGGTGTACGGCCGGGTGGTCAACACCGCGTCGGAGTCGTTCCTGCTCGGCGCCCCCGGCCAGCCGAACTACGGCGCGGCCAAGGCGGGCATCGCCGCGCTCACCGTCTCCACCGCGCGCGGTCTCTCCCGCTACGGCGTCCGCGCCAACGCGATCTGCCCGCGCGCCCGGACCGCGATGACCGAAGCCGTCTTCGGGGCCGACGCACCAGAGGGCGTCGACCCGCTCTCGGTCGACCATGTGGCGCCGTTCGTGTCTTTCCTCTGTTCGCCCGAGGCCGACCGCGTCAACGGTCAGGTCTTCCTCGTCTACGGCGGGATGGTCGCGCTCATGCGGCCGCCGTCGGTGGAGCAGCGGTTCGACACCGTCAATGGCACGTGGACCACCGAAGAACTCGTCACGAACGTGGGCGGCTACTTCGCCGATCGAGACCCGGAACGCATGTTCTCCGCGTCCGAAATCATGTCGCTGCCGTGAATCAGAGGAGATGACGATGGGCAGGCTCGAGGGCAAGGTCGCCCTGATCACCGGTGGCGCCCGCGGACAGGGCGAGGCGGCCGCGCGGCTGTTCGTCGCCGAGGGCGCGCGGGTGGTGATCGCCGACATCAACGACCTCGACGGCGAGAAACTCGCCGCCGATCTTGGCGAATCGGCCGTCTACCAGCATCTCGACGTTGGCGACGAGGCCGAGTGGGATGCCGCGATCGAGCGGACGGTTTCCGAGTTCGGCCCGCCGACGGTGCTGGTCAACAACGCGGGCATCCTGCATTTCTCGGAACTCGGCAAGACCACGCTCGCCGACTACGAACGCGTCATCCGGGTCAATCAGATCGGGGCGTTTCTCGGGATGCGTTCGGTCGTTGAACCGATGACCGGGGCCGGAGGCGGCTCCATCGTCAACGTGTCCTCAGTGGAAGGGCTCGCCGGGATGCCCTATCTCGTCGCCTACGGCGCGAGCAAGTTCGCGATCCGCGGCATGACCAAGGTCGCGGCGCTCGAACTCGGCGCGAAGAACATCCGGGTCAATTCGGTCCATCCCGGCGCGATCGACACCCCGATGGTCGCCGCCGCCGCGGGCGGGCAGAAAGTCGACATGTCGTGGGTGGGCAAGAAAGTCGCGCTGGGCCGCGTCGGGCAGCCGGAGGACATCGCGAAACTCGTACTGTTCCTGGCCAGTGACGAAAGTTCGTACAGCACGGGCTCGGAGTTCGTCGCCGATGGTGGTGCCACGGCCACGCACGCTCTCAAGTTCTGACGCGGAGGTGCCGAGAGCAAAGTGAACACCGCTAACGCAACGAGGCGTCAGCGGGTGGAGTAAGACTCGGGGCAGACGACTGGGAGGTTCTGTGGGAGCGACGGTGTCTGTCCCCGGTATGGGTGCGCTCACACAGGTCGGCAGGCTCGCGACGCTGTCGTGGGAGGTCCTGCGCGCGATCTTCAAACGCCCGTTCCAGTTCCGCGAGTGGATTCAGCAGTGCTGGTTCTTCGCCAGCGTCACCATCCTGCCGACGGCGCTGGTCGCGATCCCGTTCGGCGCGGTCATCGCGCTGCAACTCGGTTCGCTGACCCAGCAGATCGGCGCGCAGTCGTTCACCGGCGCGGCCAGCGCGCTCGCCATCGTGCAGCAGGCGAGCCCGCTGATCACCGCGCTGCTGGTGGCCGGCGCGGGCGGCAGCGCGGTCTGCGCCGACATCGGCGCCCGCAAGATCCGCGAAGAGATCGACGCGATGGAGGTACTCGGGGTCAACCCGATCCAGCGCCTGATCGTCCCCCGCGTCTTGGCCGCGATCGTGGTTTCGGTGCTGCTGAACGGTTTGGTCAGCGTCGTCGGCGTGCTCGGCGGCTACTTCTTCAACGTCGTCATGCAGGGCGGCACCCCGGGCGCGTACCTCGCGAGCTTCAACGCGCTCGCACAGGTGCCGGATCTGTGGATCAGCGAGATCAAGGCGCTCCTCTACGGTTTCGTCGCCGGGGTGGTCGCGGCCTTCCGCGGGCTCAACCCGGCGGGCGGGCCGAAGGGCGTCGGTGACGCGGTGAACCAGGCCGTCGTGATCACGTTCCTGCTGCTGTTCCTGATCAACGTCGTGCTGACCGCGATCTACCTGCGGATCGTCCCGCCGAAGGCGATGTGACATGGCAGCCGAACCCAATGTTTCGGACCGGACCCTCGAGATCATCGCGCGTCCGGGCGCCATGCTGGAAGGCTTCGGGGGCCAGCTGTCGTTCTACTTCCGGGCGCTGGCCTGGACCCCGCGCACGATCCGGCGCTACGGACGCGAGATCTTCCGCCTGCTGACCGAAGTCAGCTTCGGCACCGGCGCGCTCGCGGTGATCGGCGGGACGCTCGGCGTGATGATCGGGATGACGCTGTTCACCGGTCTCATCGTCGGCTTGCAGGGCTATTCCGCGCTGAACCAACTCGGCACCGCGGCGCTGACCGGGTTCATCTCGGCCTACTTCAACACCCGCGAGGTCGCGCCGCTTTCGGCCGGGCTCGCGCTTTCGGCCACCGTCGGCTGCGGCTTCACCGCGCAACTAGGGGCGATGAAGATCTCCGAGGAGATCGACGCGCTCGAAGTGATGGGCGTGCCGAGCCTGCCGTACCTCGTGACGACGCGGGTGATCGCCGGTGTCACCGCGGTCATCCCGCTCTACGCCGTCGGCCTGCTTTCGTCCTACCTGGCTTCGCGGCAGATCACCATCTGGCTCTACGGCCAGTCCGCGGGCACCTACGACCACTACTTCACGTTGTTCCTGCCGCCCGAGGACGTGCTCTGGTCGTTCCTCAAGGTGATCATCTTCAGCGTGCTCGTCATCCTTTCCCATTGCTACTACGGCTACACAGCCAGCGGTGGGCCCGCCGGGGTCGGCATCGCCGTCGGCCGCGCGGTGCGGACGTCGATCGTGCTGATCTCGGTGCTCGACTTCTTCCTCAGCCTCGCGATCTGGGGCGCCACGACGACGGTGAGGATTTCCGGGTGAACAGGGGGATACTGCTGAAACGGCTCCGGCACCAGGTGCTGGGGCTGGTCTTCCTCGTGGTGGTCGTGCTGTTCTTCGTCACCACCATCGCGTTCTACCAGAAGGCCTTCACCACGGTGACCCTGGTGAAACTGGAGACCGACCGCATCGGCAACCAGATGCGCGAGGGCGCGGACGTCAAGGTGCGCGGGATGGTCGTCGGCGAGGTGCGGTCGATCCAGGCACACGGCGACCGCGCGACGATGGACCTGGCGCTGCAACCGGACAAGACCAAGGTCATCCCGTCGAACGTGTCCGCGCGGCTGCTGCCGAAGACGTTGTTCGGTGAGCGGTACGTCGCCCTTCAGATTCCCGGAAAGCCGGAACGCCACATCGGTGAAGGCGACGTCATCCCGCAGGACCGCAGCAGCAGCGCGATCGAACTGGAAACCGTCCTCGGCAACGTGATGCCGTTGTTGCAGGCCGTGCAGCCGGAGAAGATGGCGAGCACACTCAACGCCGTCGCGTCCGCTTTGGACGGTCAGGGCAAGCAACTCGGCACGACGCTGGCCGGGCTTTCGGACTACCTCGGGAAAGTGAACCCGTCGCTGCCCGATCTCAAGGCCGACATCACCGGACTGGCCGACGCCGCCGCGATCTACGACAAGGCCGCGCCGGATCTGCTGGCCGCGCTGTCGGATCTGACCACCACGAGCAAGACCCTGGTCGAGAGCCAGCGCGGGCTCGCCGACGTCTACTCGACGGTGACCGCGGCCTCGATCGACCTGACGAGCTTCCTGAAAGTGAACCAGGACAACCTGATCCGCCTCACCACCAACCTTCAGCCCACGTTGGACGTCCTCGCGAAATACGCGCCGGAGTACCCGTGCCTGCTCAAACAGCTGGCCGGTTCGGTGCCGCGCGCGGAACTCGCGTTCGGCAAGGGCACCGCGCATCCCGAGGTCAGCCGGGTGACCATCGAGTTCACGCCGAGCCGCGGCAAGTACCTGCCCGGCGTCGACGAGCCGAAGTACAACGACAAACGCGGCCCTCGGTGCTATCCGGAGGTGCCGCCGCCGGGACGCTGGCCGCAGTACCCGCCGGACGGCGCGATCGACGACGGTTCGTCCAAACCCGCGCCGCCGCGCGACCCGGACGGCAAGTTGCCCGCCGGTGGGAGCGCGGGTGGTTCGGTGGTGAACAGCCCGGACGAACAGCGGCTGATCGACCTGCTCGTGTCGCCCGCCATGGGCACGACGCCGGATCAGGTGCCGAACTGGGGCAGCCTGCTGGTCGGGCCGCTGTACCGCGGAGCCGAGGTGGAACTCCGATGAGAACTCAGCCGAGCTCACCGGGCGCCGGGTTCCGGCCATGTCGCGAAAGCCACTTTCGGGACATCAGGTGTCCCGAAAGTGGCTTTCGCGACACGCTCGTGGTAGGTGCCGGTGGTGATTCGGGAGTTAGCCAGGTTCCCAATGTCGCATTTGAGACGCTCAGTGTCCCCAATGCGGCATTGGGGACATCGGGCCACGGCGGGCTGAAGGGGCACTTCACCGCATGCGACGCGGCGAAGGGAGCTTTCACCGCGTCCGATGTGGTGAAAGCGTTCTTCAGCCCCGGATCCGCGAGGGAGGTGGAACTCCGATGAGGTCCTTCGTTCCCGACCTGGTCAAGATCCTCATCTTCGCGGTCGTCACCGTGCTGCTCACCGCGATCCTCGGCGCCACCATCGCCAACACCAACTTCGGCGAAACCTCGGGCTACACGGCCAAGTTCACCGACGCGTCCGGCCTCAAGGAGGGCGACGACGTCCGTATCGTCGGGGTGAAGGTCGGGCAGGTCGGCGAGATCGAGATCGAAGAGGGCGAACGGAACTTCGCCCAGGTCCACTTCGACATCCAGACCACGCACCGGCTGCCGGCGTCGGTGACCGCGACCATCAAGTACCGCAACCTCGTCGGGCAGCGGTACCTCTCGCTCGGCACGGACATCGGCGACGAGAAGTCGTTGCCGCACGGCGGGGTCATCCCGCCCGAGCGCACCAAACCAGCGCTGAACCTCACGGTGCTCTTCAACGGGTTCAAGCCGCTCTTCCGCGCACTGAACCCCGAGGACGTCAACAAGCTCTCCTACGAGATCATCCAGGTCTTCCAGGGCGAGGGCGGCACGATCACCAGCCTGCTCGCGCACACCGCGTCGGTCACGTCGGCCATCGCGGGCAAGGACAAGATCATCGGCGACGTCATCGCGAACCTCAACACCGTGCTCGGCACGGTCGAGAAGCGCTCGCCGCAGCTGGGCGAGCTGATCGACCAGACCCAGCGGCTGGTCACCGGGCTTGCCGAACAGCGGCAGCCGATCGGGGAGGCGGTCAAGGCGCTCGGCGACCTCACCGTCGCCACGACGGGCCTGCTCGCCGACGCGCGCCCCGCGCTCAAGGACGACGTCGTGCAACTCGGTGCGCTGTCGCAGAACCTCGGCGATTCGGAGCAGCTGATCGACCATCTCTTGCAGGTGCTGCCGGGCAACCTGCAGAAGTTCACCAGGACGCTGAGTTACGGCAGCTGGTTCAACTACTACCTGTGCGGGATCTCCGGCAGCATCGGCATCAAGTCGCTCAACATCGAACTGCCGATCACGCCGCTGCCCGGCACGCAGCGACCGGAGAGGTGCGGGCCGTGAAGCCATTGAAGGAACGCAACCAGGCCGCGGTCGGTGCGGTGACGCTCATCCTGATCGTGCTGATCACCGCGACGACGTACTTCTCCGACCGGATCCCCTTGTTCGGCAGTGGGACGACGTACTCCGCGTACTTCGGCGAATCGGCCGGATTGGCGCCGGACAACGAGGTCCAGATCGCCGGGGTCAAGGTCGGCCAAGTCACCTCGGTGGAACTCGCGGGCAAGAAGGTGCTGGTGAAGTTCCGGGTCAAGGATGCCCGCGTCGGCGACGCGACGGCCGCGTCGATCGAGATCAAGACGCTGCTGGGCGAGAAACTGCTGGCGCTGACACCGAAAGGCAAGGCGAGCCAGGATCCGAACACCACCATCGGACTCGACCGCACGCGGACGCCGTTCGAACTGCAGGACGCGTTCCAGCAGCTGTCGGGCACGGTCGGCGAAATCGACACCGCGCAGCTGGCGACGAGCTTCACCGTCCTCTCCGACGCGCTCAAGGACAGCCCGCAGTACCTCAAGGACGCGCTGGGCGGGCTTTCTTCCTTGTCCAAGACGGTTTCCTCGCGCGACAGTGACCTGAAGACGTTGCTGGCCAACACGAGCACCGTGTCCAAGACGCTGTCCGACCGCAACGCCCAGCTGAAACGGATCCTCGACGACGGCAACCTCCTGCTCGCCGAACTGCAGAACCGGAAGGACGCGATCAGCACGTTGCTCAAGGGCACGCAACAGGTTTCGGCGCAACTGTCCGGGCTCGTCGCCGACAACCGGACGCAGCTCAAGCCGACGCTGGAGAAACTCGGCAAGGTCACCGACATCCTGCAACGCAACCAGGACAACCTCAGCCGCAGCCTCGCGCTGATGGCGCCGTTCGCCAGGGTCGGCGCCAACGCGACCGGGAACGGGCGCTGGTTCGAGGGTTACCTGTGCGGGCTGCTGCCGCCGACGATCATCGCGGGCGCCTTCCAGGTCAACCCGGAGGGCTGCACGCCACCGATCGCCGCGCCGAACCAGGGAGTGGGGGGACGATGACCATCCACACACGCACCGGGCGCACGCTCTACACGTGGGTCGCTTTCGCCTGCGTCCTCGTGCTGGTCGTGACCGCCGGGCTTTGGCTCGTGTTCAAGGAACCCGGCGGGACGCGGATCAGCGCGTACTTCGGGAAGACCGTCGGGCTCTACGCCGGTTCGTCGGTGCGGGTGCTCGGGGTGAAGGTCGGCGAGATCACCGGCGTGACACCGCAGGGCGAGGCCGTCCGGGTCGACATGCGGATCGACGACGACACCCCGATCCCGGCCGACGCGGGCGCTGTCGTCGTCTCGCCGAGCCTGGTGAGCGACCGGTACGTGCAGCTGACCCCGGCGTACGAGAGCGGCCCCGAGATGGCCACGGACGCGGTGATCGCCAAGGAGAAGACGGCGACCCCGGCGGAACTCGACGATCTCTACACGAGTCTCGACAAGCTCTCGACGAGCCTCGGTCCCAACGGCGCCAACAAGAACGGCGCGTTGTCCGACGTACTCGACACCGCCGCGGCGAACCTCGGCGGCAACGGGAAGAACCTCAACACCACGGTGACCCGGTTGTCCGAACTGGCCAAAACGCTGGACGGCTCCAAGGGCGACCTGTTCACGACGGTGCGGAACCTGAACTCGTTCACCGGCGCCTTGGCCGAAAGCGACCAGCAGCTCAACGAGTTCTACCGCCGCGCCGCCGACGTCAGCGGTTTCCTCGCCGCGGACTCCGCCGACGTGGGCGCCGCGCTGAGTTCACTCGCGACGGCGATGGGTGACGTCGAGAAGTTCGTCGCGGAGAACAAGGACCTGCTTTCGTCCAATGTGGACAAACTGGCCGGGCTGACGAAGGTGCTCGTGGACCAGCGGGCCTCACTCGCCGAAGTGATCGACATCGCGCCGACCGGGGCCACCAACTTCATCAACTCCTACGACGCCGCCTCCGGCACGATCGCCGTGCGGGACAACCTCAACGAGCTGACCCATCCGCCGATCCTGACCGTCTGCCGCCTGATCAGCGCGAGTACGCCCAAGCCGATCCCGGACGCGCTGGGCAACATCTGCAAGCAGCTCGCGCCCGTCCTCGACGGCACGCTGAAACTGCCTTCGGTCCCGCAAGTGCTGGCCTCGTTGCAGAGCGGCGAACTCCCGCCGCTGCCGCTCCCGCTGATCGACGTCATGAGCAAGGGGCTCCCGAAATGAGGCGGCAACGGCAGAAGATCGCGGGCGTGATGGCGGGCGTCCTGGTGCTGGCCGGATGCAGTGACGGCGGCTTTTCGGGACTGTACAACACTCCCTTGCCAGGCGGTGCCGATCTCGGCGACCGCCCGTACCGGCTGTCCGCGCAGTTCTCCGACGTCCTCGACCTCGTGCCGCAGGCGAGTGTGAAGGTCAACGACGTCCCGGTCGGCCGGGTCGAGAAGATCGACCTCGCGCCGGACACGCGCTCGGCGTGGGTGAGCATGGTCGTCAACGGTGACATCGCGCTGCCCGCGAACGCGCGTGCCGAACTCCGGCAGTCGAGTCTGCTGGGGGAGAAGTTCGTCGACCTGCACGCGCCGGACAAACCCGAAGGCGCGCTCGCCGAGGGCGCGAAGATCCCGCTGGACCGGACGAACCGCAACCCCGAGGTCGAAGAGGTACTCGGCGCGCTTTCCCTGCTGCTCAACGGTGGCGGGGTCGAGCAGATCCAGAAGATCAGCCACGAACTGAACGACGCGCTCACCGGCAACGAGGCCGAGGTCCGCTCGCTGCTGTCCCAAGTGGACAAACTGGCGACCGAACTCGACGGGCACAAGGGCGAGATCCTGCGAGCCATCGACGGTCTCGACAAGCTGTCGAAAACCCTGGTCGGCCAGACGCAGAACCTGACGAACGCGCTCGACAACCTCTCGCCCGGGCTCAAGATCGTGACCGAGCAACGGGATCAGCTCGTCGGCATGTTGCAGTCGCTGAACACGCTGTCCGGCGTCGCGACCGACACGATCAAAGCCAGCAAGGACTCGCTGGTGGCGAACCTTCGCGCGTTACAGCCGACGCTGAAGAAGCTGACCGAGGCGGGCCAGGATCTGCCGACCGCGCTGCGGATCCTGCTCACGTACCCGTTCCCGGACTACGCGGGCAACGTGATCAAGGGTGACTACGCGAACGTGGAAGCCAAGATCGACCTGAACCTGGACACGTTCCTGGAGAACATGAACAACTCGTCGCAGCCGATCATCCAGCTGCCGGGGAACAAGGGCACCGGCGCGCCCGGCGCGATCCCGTTCAACAATGGCGCCGCGCCACCGATACTGCCGCTGCCCACCGGCGACCTTCCGCAGGCACCCCAGACTCCGCAAGGACAAGGCGGGGACGTCCTGGGCGGCGTCCTCGGCGGGCTCCTCGGGCCGATCCTGGGAGGTGGCCGGTGATCACCCGCAAGACCAAGATCCAGATGGCGGCGTTCATCGTCATCGCGGTGGTTTCGGTCGTCTACGCGGGCGGCAAGTACGCCGGGCTGGACCGGCTGTTCGGCACCCGCGGCTACCTCGTCACGGCGCAACTCGTGGACTCCGGCGGGATCTTCGTCAACGCCGAGGTCTCCTATCGCGGGGTCGCGGTCGGCAAGGTCGCGTCGATGACGCTCACCGAGCACGGCATCGACCTCGGCCTCGACATCGATTCGGGGGCGCCGAAGATCCCGGCGGACACGAAGGCCGCGGTCGCGAACCGGTCGGCGGTGGGCGAGCAGTACGTCGATCTGCTGCCCATGCACGAAAACGGGCCGTACCTCGCCCAAGGTTCGGTCATCGCCCGCGACAAGACCTCGATCCCGCTCGCGCCGGACACCGTACTGTCCAATTTGGACAAACTGGTGTCGAGTGTGAAACCGGAGTCGCTGAAGACCGTCGTCGACGAGACCTACGAGGCGTTCGCCAACGCCGGCCCGGATCTGCGGCAACTGCTGGACAGCACCGGATCCCTCACCGCGACGGCGACGCAGTACCTGCCCGACACCCAAGGCCTGCTGGCCAATTCGCGGACGGTGCTGGATACCCAGCGGCGGCAGGCGGACAACATCACGAAGTTCTCCAGCGGCCTCAAGACGATCGCCGCGCAGCTGAAGACGTCCGACCCGGACCTGCGGCGGGTGATCGACGAAGCGCCGAAGCTGAGCCGTCAGATCAGTGACGTGCTGGCGGTTTCCGGGACTGACCTCGGAGTGCTGTTCGCGAACACGCTCACCACCGCCCAGATCACCTCAGCCCGCACCGACGCGATCGAAGAACTCCTTGTCGCGTACCCGATCATCTCGGCGTTCTCGCGGTCGACGTCGCCGGACGGCACGGGGCACCTCGGTGTCGTGTTCAACTTCTTCGACCCGGCCTCGTGCACCAAGGGCTACGAGGGCACGAAACAGCGTCCCGCCAACGACCTCACCGAAGCGCCGGTGAACACCCAGGCGTACTGCGCCGAGCCGCCGGGAAGCCCCACTGGCGTGCGAGGCTCGCAGAACGCCCCGTACGCAGGGAAACCTCCGGCGATCCCGGAGCGGCCGAAGCAGACCCCGCAGGCGGCGGAATCCGCGCAGCTGCCGGGCGTGCTGAGCCTGCTCACCGGCTCCGGTCCCGGCGGGCTGGGCTCGTTGCTGGGCGGCAAGTAGTGCTCACCCGCTCGCTCACCGTCGTCGCCGCGCTGGCGGTCCTCGTGGCCGCCTGGTTCGGCTGGTCGTGGTGGAGCGCCGCCCAGGACGACGGCCTCGCGCGCGGACGGGAACGGGAAGCCGTCCTCACCGCCGCGTCCGGCCAGCTGGAAGTGCTCAACACGATCGACTACCGCACCGGCGCCAAGGACGTCGACCGCTGGCTCGGCGTCACCACCGGACGGCTCGGGAAGGACCTCACCGGCGACCGGCAGATCCAGATCGACCGGGCGAACACCGGCAAGACCGTCGCGACCGCGAAACTCAAGCAGGCCGCGGTCACCGAACTCGACGCCGCCGCCGGGACTGCCCGGCTGATGGCCGTGCTGGACGTGGAGGTCAGCACCGGCGGCGGACCGGCCGCCCCCAAGGTGAGCAGGCTGACCGTGGACTACCAGCGCGCCGAGGACGGCTGGAAGGTCAGCGCGGTGCAGGCGGCGGGCTCATGACCACTCGGCTACCGCGGATCCTGATCGCGGTCATCGTGCTGGCCACCGGCTGCGCGGTGTGGTTCGGGCTGGAGGCGTCGTCGCTGGGCTCCGACGGCAACGCGGCGCTGGTGGACCAGGCCGCGACCGCCGAGGTCTCGGACCAGGTCGGCGCCGGCGTGAAGGCCGTCTTCTCCTACGACTACAGCAACCTCGCGCGGACCGAACGGGCCGCGGCCGACGTACTGACCGGCGAAGCGACCGGACAGTACCGGGACCAGTTCACGTCGGCACGGAAACGGGCCGAGGAACAGAAGCTGGTGCGCACCACGACGGTCCGTTCGCTCGGCGTCCGGTCCTTGCGCGGCGACCAGGCCGAAGTGCTGTTGTTCCTCGACCAGCAGACGCTCACCCCCGGTGGCGCCGCCCCGCAATCGTCGGTTTCCCAGCTTTCGGTGACCGCTGTCCGGATCGACGGCCGCTGGAAGATCTCACAGCTCACCCCGCTCTGATCACGAAAGTCGCTTCATGTTCGCCGAGGTGATGGCGCCGCCGGAAACGGTGTAGGAACCGGAGAAAGCACGCAGGGAACCATCGGTCTGACGAGCGGAAAGATCGACGTAAACAGTGTTCCCTCGCACGCTCGTCACGGTGAGAGCGACCCACGAAGTCGTCGCGTATCCCTTGGCGTAGGAAGCAAGAGTGCCGCCTTTGGCCAGCTTTTGGCCGCCGAGGTTCCACGCGGTGGAGAAATCACCCCGGTTGATCGCCTCGTAGTAGGCGATCACCGTCTGCGCCACCGGAATCGCGGGTACTTGCGCGGGTGCGGGATAGATCGTCCGCGTCGTCGGCGGCGCGGCATAAACCGTCTGTGGCGGGGCCGCGACCACCGGTGGCTGCACCACGATCGTGCTCGTGGGAGCGGCCAGTGCGACGACGGGCGTCGCCGTGCCCTGATTCGGGACCGCGCACGCGGCGAGTGTCCCCGCGGCCAGCAAAGTCACCGTCGCCCATTTCTGCACCTTCATTTTTCTCCCCTTTTCCTGGTGATACCGACAATGCGGGAAAGAGGGGCCTCGTCACTAGAGGACTTGTCCTCGTTACGAATACTGGAAAACGCACCGCAACCGTTATGGGATCTTGCCTGCCGGAGGTGTCGGGCACCCTCGTCTCACGCCGATCGGCCGCCGGGTTTAGCGTTAGGCATGACCACTGCACCTGTCGATGTCGAGAGCGCCCACCGCGACTACGCGGCCCTCGTCGACCGTGGCCTCTCCCTGGACATCACCCGCGGCAAGCCGTCCCCCCGCCAGCTGGACCTCGCCGACGGGCTGCTCGCCCTCCCCGGAGACACGCGTAAGGCCGAGGACGGCACGGACGTCCGCAACTACGGAGGCCTCAAGGGCCTGCCCGAGCTCCGCCGCATCTTCGCCGGGCCGCTTCAGGTCCCGGCCGAGCAGCTGCTCGCCGCGGGCAACTCCAGTCTGGAGCTGATGCACGACGCCATCGTGCAGGCCTACCTCAGCAAGATCCCGGGCGCCGAGCGCCGCTGGGCCGACGAGGAGCGGGTCGTCTTCCTGTGCCCGGTCCCGGGTTACGACCGCCACTTCGCGCTGGCCGAGCGCTTCGGCATCGAGCTGGTCCAGGTGCCGCTCACCGAGACCGGCCCGGACATGGACGTCGTCGAGCGCCTCGTCGCCGAGGACGCCGCGGTCAAGGGCATCTGGTGCGTGCCGAAGTACAGCAACCCGACCGGCGTCACCTACAGCGACGACACCGTGCGCCGCCTCGCCACGATGACCACGGCCGCCCCGGACTTCCGGATCTTCTGGGACAACGCCTACGCCGTGCACCACCTCACCGAGGTCGAGGCGCCGCTGGCCGACGTGTTCGCTCTCTGCGCCGAGGCGGGCAACGCCGACCGCGTGCTCGTGTTCGGTTCCACCTCGAAGGTGACCTACGCCGGTGGCGGTGTCGGCTTCCTCGGCGCGTCCGAGGCCAACCTGGCCTGGTGGACCGGCCTCATCGGCAAGCGGACCATCGGCCCGGACAAGGTCAACCAGCTCCGGCACGCGCTGTTCCTGCGTGACGAGGACGGCGTCCGCGAGCACATGCGCAAGCACGCGGAGCTCATCGGCCCGAAGTTCGCGGCCGTCGACGAGATCCTCACCAAGGAACTGGGCGAATCGGGCCTCGCGTCCTGGACCAAGCCGACCGGCGGGTACTTCGTCTCGCTGACCGTGCCCGCCGGGACCGCCAAGGAGGTCGTGCGGCTGGCCAAGGAGGCCGGTGTCGCCCTGACCCCGGCCGGTGCGACGCACCCCTACGGCGACGACCCTGAAGACGCCGTCATCCGCATCGCGCCGACGTACCCTGAGCTGGCCGAGGTCGAAGAGGCGATCCGCGGTCTCGCCGTCTGCGTTCGCCTTGCCGCGGCGACGAAGAAATAAATTCGAGATCTTTTCCAATCCGGGTCACGGGTGGTTCCGAACGTCCGAGTGGGTGGGTGTACACCGCAAGGACGAGAGGAACCACTCGTGTTCGGAAAGCCGTTCGTTCGTACCCTGATTTCGCGTAGTGCCGAGAACCGCACGGATCGCCGCCGGTTCTTGAAGGCCGCCGGCGCGGCGGGGCTCGGTGTCGTCGGCGCGACCTACCTCGGGGTGCAGGCCACCTCGAGCGCTTCGGCCACCGGTGAAGCGGCCGCCGAAGCCGCCGCTCCCAGTGACGCGGCCGTGCTCAACTTCGCGCTCAACCTGGAGTATCTCGAAGCCGAGTTCTACTCCTTCGCCGTCTACGGCCGCGGGCTGCCGGACGACCTCACCGGCGGCGCCGGCACCCAGGGCGGGGTGGCGGGTGGCAAGAAGGTGATGTTCCACGACAAGGCCCTGCACCAGTTCGCGAAGGAGATCGCGGGCGACGAGGTCGCGCACGTCAAGTTCCTGCGTGGTGCCTTGGGCGAGGCCGCGGTGTCGAGGCCGGAGATCGACCTCAAGGACAGCTTCACCGCGGCCGCGCGGGCGGCCGGGTTGATCAGCGAGTACCAGCAGTTCGACCCCTTCGCCAACGAGAAGAACTTCCTGCTCGCGGCGTTCCTGTTCGAGGACGTCGGCGTGACGGCCTACAAGGGCGCCGCGCCGTTGATCACCAACAAGACGTTCCTGGACGCGGCCGCGGGCATCCTGGCCGCCGAGGCCTACCACGCCGCCACCATCCGGACGTCACTGTTCGACCGGGACCTCGGCGACGCGGCCGCCAAGATCTCCAACGCCCGCGACGCCCTCGACGGTCCGGGCGACGACGATCAGGGCATCGTGCTGGGCAACCAGGCCAACATCGTGCCCACCGACAACAACGGCATCTGCTTCGGCCGGAGCGCCGACAGGGTGCTGAACGTCGTCTACCTGAACCCAGGGTCGGTGAAGGAGGGCGGGTTCTTCCCCAAGGGAGTGAACGGCGACATCGTCGCCAGCGGCGGCGCGTGACCCTGCTGTCGTGTCGCCGTTGCCGGTACCGTCGGGTGACGGCGACACGACAGGGGGTTCGCGGTGAAGGCTGTGATCATCGGCGGCGGCATCTCGGGCACGGTGACCGCGATGGCGTTGCAGCGGGCCGGAATCGAGGCGAGTGTCCACGAGGCGTACCCGACCGGCGGTGAGGACGCGGGCGCGTTCCTGACGATCATGCACAACGGCATGGACGCCCTGCGCGCCATCGATGCCGAAGGGCCGGTCGTCGAGAACTCGTTCGCCGCCGACGGCCTGGAACTGGTGACGCCGGACGGCCGGACCGTCGAGCGGCGTTCGTTCGACCTCGACGGCCTCGCCGGACCGCGCACCTTGACTCGTGCGGCGTTTTATCGCGTGCTGCAAGAGGAAGCGATCTCGCGGGGGATCACCTTCGAACGAGGGAAGCGGCTGGTTTCGGCGTCGCCGGGTGTCACCGCGCGGTTCGAGGACGGGTCTGTCGCC
This sequence comes from Amycolatopsis sp. cmx-11-12, assembly GCF_046269425.1. NCBI lineage: Bacteria > Bacillati > Actinomycetota > Actinomycetes > Pseudonocardiales > Pseudonocardiaceae > Amycolatopsis > Amycolatopsis sp. cmx-11-12. Next base: position 238,084 of record NZ_JADNQM010000008.1, read on the forward strand.
GAAGGTGACATCCTGATCGGTGCCGACGGCCTGCGGTCGGTGGTCCGGAACCTCATCGACCCTTCGTGCCCGCCGCCGCGCTCGACGGGACTGGACGTCGTCTACGGCTACACGACCGACACGAGCGTCCCGCAGGCGCCGTCGCTCTATCGGATGATCCAGAGCCTGCACGCCTTCTTCGGCTACACGAGCGCCCCGGACGGCTCGACGTACTGGTTCGCGCGGCTTCCCACCGCTGAAGGTGTGCGGAGCGGCCTGTCGGCGGCTGAGTGGCGCTCGGCGGCCTTCGCCGCTTTCGACGGGGAACCGTTGCCTGCCGCGGAGATCATCCAATCGACCGGCGACGACGTCTTCGGCGGTCACTCTTACGACGTACCTTCGACGCCGGTGTGGTTCACGTCGTCGATGGTGCTCGTCGGGGACGCGGCACACGCGGCTTCGCCCGCGGCCGGGCAGGGGGCGTCGATGGCGCTGGAGGACAGTGTCGTGCTGGCGCAGTGTTTACGGGATCTTCCTGACGCGCCAACGGCTTTCGCGGCCTACGAGCGGTTGCGGCGGGCGCGGGTGGAGAAGCTGGTGGCCAGCAGCGCCGCGGTGTCGTCGGGGACGACGTCGGACGAGAGGCGGAACTGGCTTTACCAGCACCACATCGAGTGGGACGCCAAGATCCCCCGCAATTAGTCACCTACTTGCGATCGCGCGTGAAGGCCCCCTCCCGCGGCTCACCTCGATGTTCCCAATGTCGCATTTGGGTCGCTGAGCGTCTCAAATGCGACCTTGGGAACACGCAGTCAGCGGCGCGGCCTGCCCGCTCACTGCACTCTCAAGTACGTGATGGCCCCCGTCCTTGCGCTAGACGCAGGGTCCCGGCAAAGTCGCAGAGTTGCTGGTCAGCGCTGCTCTTGGTGATCCGGGCTTGATATCGCTAGTGCCCGCAAGGGTCGAGCGGGGAGGATTCCGGACGTTGAACGTCCGGAATCCTCCCCGCTCAGGGGGCTCCGCAACCGGTGTGACCCGTGACGGTGAAGGAATGGGGACATTCAACGTCCCAATTCCTTCATCGTCAGCCTCACGCAGGCGGCGAATAGTCGCCTGACCTGCAAGATCTCGACTTTGCCGGGGCCCCCTACTCTGAAGGTAGGGAAGGAGGCCTTCACGTACTGACGAAGCTACTTCTTGTACAGGGCTTCGATGTCGTTCGCGTAGTTCTTGTTCACGATGTTGCGCTTCAGTTTGAGGCTCGGCGTGATCTCGCCGCCTGCCTCGGTGAAGTCCCTCGTGAGGATCGTGAACTTCTTGATCGCCTCGGCCTGCGAAACCGCGCTGTTGGCCTGATCGACGGCCTGCTGGACCTCGGCGCGCAGTTCGGCGTCATCGGCCAGATCGGATACGGAGGCATCGGCGGGCTTGTTGTGCTGCGACTTCCACGACGGGAAGTACTCCTCGTCGATGGTGATCAGCGCGCCGATGAACGGCCGCTGGTCGCCGACGACCATCGCCTGGCTGACCAGCGGGCTGGCCTTGATGGTGTCCTCGAGACCGGACGGGGCGACGTTCTTGCCGCCCGCGGTCACGATGATCTCCTTCTTGCGCCCGGTGATCTTCAGGAACCCGTCGCGGTCGAGTTCGCCGAGGTCGCCGGTGTGGAACCAGCCGTCCTCCAGCGACTCCGCGGTCGCCTCGGGGTTGTTGAAGTACCCCCCGAACACGACGTCACCCTTCAGCAGGATCTCGCCGTCGTCGGCGATCCGCACCGAGGTACCGGCGACCGGCCGTCCGACGGTGCCGACGCGGAACCCGTCCTGGGTGCCGACGCAGGCCGCCGCGGACGTCTCGGTCAGGCCGTAGCCCTCGAACACCGGGACGCCGATGCCGCGGAAGAAGTGCGCCAGCCGCACCCCGAGCGGGGCACCGCCGGACACCGCCGCGACACACCGGCCGCCCAGCGCCGCGCGCAGCTTGCTGAAGACGAGCTTGTCGAACAGCGCGTGCTTGATCTTCAGGCCCAGCCCGGCGCCGCCGGTGTCCTGAGCCTGGCTGTAGGCGACCGCGGTGGCTTCGGCGGCGTCGAAGATCTTGCCCTTGCCGTCACCGTGGGCCTTCTGCTTCGCACCGTTGTAGACCTTTTCGAACACGCGCGGCACGGCGACGACGAAGGTCGGCCGGAAGGTGCCGAGGTCGGCGACGAGGTTCTTGACGTCCGAGGTGTGCCCGAGGGTCACGCGCGCGCTGAGCGCCGTCACCGCGATGGCGCGGGCGAGAACGTGCGCGAGCGGCAAGAACACCAGCAGCGAGTTGCCCTGCTCCATCAGCTGAGGGAACGCGGCGATGTCGGCGCGGATCTCGGCCAAGAGGTTCCGGTGGGTCAGCTCGACGCCCTTGGGACGGCCGGTCGTGCCCGACGTGTACACGATCGTGGCCAGGTCGCCCGCCTTCACCGTGCGGCGGCGCTCGTGGAGGTCGTCGTCGCTCAGCTCGGCGCCCTGGGCGGTGAGGTCGTCGACGGCGGGAGTGGCGGCCTCGATCTGCCAGGTGTGCTCCAGCGTGTCGAGGCGTCCCTTGACGCTTTCCAGCGTCGCGAGGTGTTCGTCCGTCTCGACGAACACGCCCTTCGCCGCCGAGTCCGAAAGGATCCAGTGGACCTGCTCGGCCGAGGAGGTGTCGTAGATCGGGACGGTGACCGCGCCGGCGGCCCAGATCGCGAAGTCGATCAGGGTCCATTCGTAGCGGGTCTTGGACATGAGCCCGATCCGGTCGCCCGGTGCGATGCCCGCCTGTGCCATTCCCTTGGCGACGGCGAGAACCTGGGCGGCGAAGTCTTTGGCGGTGATGTCCAACCAGGTACCGTCGACCTGGCGGCGGAAACTCACGACATCGGAGAACCGCTCCGCGTTCGCCCAGACGACGTCGGCGAGATTCTCGTCGTCGGTCACCGGATTGGCGGCGGGGGCGCTGTATTCGCGCACGAGGAACCTCCGTGTTCGCGTGCAAGTGGTGTGACCGGTGTTACCCGCCAGTCAACTTAGCGTGCCGTGCACCTTAAGACCATGCTGACGAATCGGCCATACCCAGGGCATGACATTCTGCCGCGTGTGAACCAGGCTCCGCCAGCTCTCGACATCGTTGACGAGACCTTCCTCGTGGTCCCGCCCTCCACGGTGGCCGCCGCCTTCGCCGATCCGCGATCTTGGTCACGTTACTGGCCGGACCTCGTTCTCGAGGTCTACACCGACCGCGGGGACCAAGGACTGCGCTGGACCGTGCGAGGCGCCTTGATCGGTACCATGGAGGTCTGGCTCGAGCCGGTGCTCGACGGCACTTTGCTGCACTACTTCCTGCGTGCCACTCCCGCCGGTCCGGACGGGGAACCGCGTGCGCTGGAACCCCGGGACCTGCGGCGGGAGTTCGACCGCAGGGCCCGTGCCGCCAAGGCGATCGCGCTCGGGCTCAAGGAAGTCCTGGAGGACGGGCGCGAACCTGGAGTAGGGCCGCACGCCGACTAGTCGCTGGCGAACACAGGGGAGAGCATGCGGGTTCACGTGGTGTCGGACGTGCACGGCAACGCCGACGCGCTCAAACGCGCGGGTGACGGCGCCGACGCGTTGATCGTCCTCGGCGACCTGCTGGACTTCGTCGACTACCGCGAGCACGACAAAGGCATCATGGGCGCGCTGTTCGGCGCGGAGAAGGTCGGCGAGTTCGCACGGCTGCGGCGTGAGGGCACTCGTGATGAGACCGTTGCCTTCTCGCGATCGTTGTGGGCCACTTTGGCCGATCCGGCGGCCGCCGTCGGCGACGCGATCCAAGACCAGTACGCCATCCTGTTCGGCGCCCTCACCGCGCCGACGTTCGCGACCCCCGGCAACGTCGACGACCCGTCGTTGTGGCCCGAATTCGCCGGCGACGGCATCCAGGTCCTCGACGGCGAGGTCGCCGAGTTCGGCGGCTTGCGCTTCGGGTTCGTCGGTGGCGCGCTGCTCCCGCCGAACGTGGTCCCGCGCCGCAACGGCTTCTGGCGGCCGTACCTGCGCACCCGCGAGGAGTACGACGTCGCGGTGAGCGCGCTGGAGAACGTCGACGTCCTGTGCACCCACATCCCGCCTGCCATCCCGGAACTGACCTACGACGTGATCGCGCGGCGGTCCGAGATCGGGTCGGCGGCCCTGGTGGACCTCATCCGCGAGCAGCGGCCGCGCTGGTCGGTCTTCGGGCACGTCCACCAGCCGCTGACCGCGCGGACGAGGCTCGGCAGGACCGAATGCCGTAACGTCGGTCACTTCAAGGAGACGGCACAGCCGTACGTGCTGCGCTGGTGACCCTCGGCTGCGGCTACAGTTTGGACCATGGCCGAGCAGTCCACGCAATCCATCGAGGTCGACGCCGAGCCCGAGCGGGTCATGGCCGTCATCGCCGACTTTCCCGCGTACCCGGAATGGGCCAAGGCCGTCCGGGAGACCGAGGTGCTCGGCGAGGACGACAAGGGCCGCGCCAAGCAGGTGAAACTCACCCTCGACGCCGGACCCATCAAGGACGTCTACACCCTTGAGTACGACTGGGACGCCGACGGCCAGGGAGTCAGCTGGCACCTGGTCAAGGGGCAGATGCAGAAGGCCCAGAACGGCCGCTACGCCCTCGAAGCGCTGGCCGCCGGCCGCACCAAGGTGACGTATACGCTGTCCGTCGAGCTGGCGCTGCCGATGATCGGGCTGCTGCGCCGCAAGGCCGAGAAGATGGTCATGGACACCGCGCTCAAGGAGCTCAAGAAGCGCGCTGAAGCGTCCTGAGTCGAAGGGTAGGCATGCGGATCCTGCTTTTCACCGGCAAGGGGGGTGTCGGCAAGACCACGCTGGCCGCCGCGACGGCCGCCGCACTGGCGGGCCGGGGCAGGAAGACGCTCGTGGTCTCGACCGATCCCGCGCATTCCCTCGGCGACGCCTTCGGCCGCACGCTCGGTGTCGAACCGTCCGAAGTGGACACGCTTCTCCACGCCGCCCAGATCGATTCCCGCAGTCTCGTCGACAGCACTTGGCGCGAACTCCGGCAGGAACTCCAGACCGCGCTCGCGGGGGCGGGTCTCGACTCACTCGACGCCGAAGAGCTGACCGTGGTCCCCGGCGTGGACGAACTCCTCGCCCTCACCGAAGTCCAGCGCCTCGCCGAGCACGGTCCCTGGGAGACGGTCGTCGTCGACTGCGGCCCGACCGCGGAAACGCTGCGCCTGCTGGCCTTGCCCGAAGCGGTTTCCGGGTACCTGACGAGGATGTTCAAACCGGGCGCGCGGCGGACGGCGGCCGCGGTGCGGCGGCTCGGCGCGCATCTGGAGTCGCTGCGCGCGCTGCTCACCGATCCCGCGACGACCACCGTCCGGCTCGTGCTGACGCCGGAACGCGTCGTCGTCGCCGAAGCCCGCCGCACGCTCAGTTCCCTTGCCCTGCGCGGGATCCTGGTCGACGGCCTGATCGTCAACCGGTTGATGCCCGCCCCCGGGTTCTGGCGCGGTGCCGCGGCCTCGTGGATGCGGACCCGCCGCACGCAGCAGAACATCGTCCTCGCCGAACTCGCCGACGCCGGATTCGGGCCCGAAGCGGTAAAACCGGTCGAGCACCGCGCCGTCGAGCCGGTCGGGCTGGCGGCGTTGCAGGAAATCGCGTATGAGCTTTACCAAGGCCTGGATCCCTTGACCGGCAACGGGAAAGGGGTCACCCCGCTGCTCGAAGTGTCCGAATCGGACAGTGGCTATCAGCTGCGGATCGCGGTGCCGTTGCACCGGGATTCCGAAGTGGACCTGGCCAGAGTGGACGATGATCTCGCCGTCACCGTGGACGGTTTCCGGCGGCTGATCGCGCTGCCGGAGATGTTGCGCCCGTGCCGGATCACCGGTGCGGAATCCGACGCGCACGGCCTGGTCGTGAGCCTGGCCGGGAACCGGGGACCCGGGTGAGCGAGAACGACGAACACACACGGACCGACGGCCTGAAGCTGGCCGAAGAGATCCGGCTGCTGGTCGAACTGGTCGTCGAGCACGCCGCGCCTTGGCTGGAGGGTCTGATCTCCGCCGGGCACGGCTGTACCGAACACGAGTCCGGTGGGGACACCGGCTGGTGCCCGCTCTGCGCCATCGTGGAGGTCTTCCGCGGTGAGCGGCCCGAGTTCGTGGCGCGGCTGATGGAGCAGGCCGCGCAACTCGTCGCGCTGCTGCGGGCGGTGCTCGCGGACCGCTGGGAACCCGAGGGCGGGGTGCATATGCCGGGGTTCCAGCCAGCGCGGAAGGAGCCCGCGCGGGAAGATGCGCCGGTGGGAGCTTCGCGGGTCCAGCACATCGCCGTGACCAGGCGCGACGCTTGGCAGCCGGACCGGGAGAACTGAGTGCTGACGGTAGGGGTGGACGTCGGGGGCACGAGTGTGCGCGCCGGCGTGGTGGACGAGCACGGCTCGCTGATGGACACCGCCAGGGTCGGCACGCCCGGCGAGGAGAACGCGCTCGAAGACGCCATCGCCGGGGTCGTCGAAGACCTCCGCAACCGGCACGAGGTCTCCGGTGTCGGGCTCGCGGTCGCCGGGTTCGTCGCCAACGACCGGCGGACGGTGATGTTCGCGCCGCATCTGTCGTGGCGGGCCGCGCCGGTCGCGGAGCGGATCGAGAAGCGCGTCGGCCTTCCCGTCACCCTCGAGCACGACGTGAACGCCGCCGCGATCGGCGAGTACCGCTTCGGCGCCGCGCGAGGCGCCCATGTCGCCGCGCTGATCGCGCTCGGTACCGGGATCGGCGCGGGCCTGCTGCTCGACGGCAAGATCTACCGGGGCGCGTACGGTGTCGCGCCGGAACTCGGGCACCTGACCGTCGTCCCCGGCGGACGGGCCTGCCCGTGCGGGAAGTACGGCTGCTGGGAGCGGTATTGCAGCGGGACGGCCTTGGCCGCGACGGCGGTGGAACTGCTCGCGCGGCATCCTGGCCGCTCGACCGTGCTGGCGCGCGAGACCAGGGGAGACCCCGGCTCGGTCACCGGGCGCCGGGTCGCCGGTGCCGCCCGCGACGGTGACCCGATCGCCCAGCGCGCGATGACCGAATTGGCGAAGTGGCTTGCCGAGGGGCTGGCGCTGGTCGCGGACGTCTTCGATCCCGAGATCATCGTGATCGGCGGTGGGGTGTCCGAATCGGCGCCGCTGTTCCTCGACGAGGCGCGCGAGCACTACGCGGGCAAGATCACCGGCGCCGGGCACCGGCCGCTGGCCCGGATCCGCGCCGCCCAGCACGGGGATGACACGGCCATCGTCGGCGCCGCGGCACTCGCCGTCGACGCGGCGAAGGCTCCCGGCGCCGAGGTCGGTGTGACAGGCTGAAGCCGTGACCCGTCTGGACGGCAACGGCTTCGTGAAATGCGACTTCGGGCATCTCCACTGGGGTTTGAACGGTGCCGCCGGGTTGCTGCTGTCCGATCCCGCGCGCGGTGTCCTGCTGCAACGCCGGGCGTGGTGGGTGCATCACGGGCGCACGTGGGCGTTGCCAGGGGGAGCGGTGGAGGCGGGGGAGAGCCCGCGTGAGGCCGCCACCCGCGAAGCACACGAGGAGGCCGACGTCCCGCCAGCCCGGGTCCGGCCGTTGTCGGCGTCACGGGTCGATCACGGGAATTGGCGCTACACCACGATCCTGGCCGCGCCGATCGGCACGCTTTCGGCAAGGGTGAAGAACGCGGAGAGCGCGGAACTGCGGTGGGTTCGCCCGGACGAGGTCGCGGATTTCCGGCTGCACCGCGACTTCGCGGTGGCGTGGCCGGGATTGAGGGAACACTTGGATCGCAGGCTGGTACTGGTGGTCGACGGCGCGAACGTCGTCGGGTCGAGGCCGGACGGCTGGTGGCGTGACCGGCGCGGCGCGGCGGAACGGTTGCGAGACAAGCTCGCGACGCTGGCCGAGACCGGGTTCGCCGATCCGGCGCTGCCCGGCGGCGGGGAATGGTCGTGGTGGCCGAAGGTGGTGCTGGTCGTCGAGGGCAAGGCGCGGGGTGTCGCGGCGGTGCCCGGTGTCGAGGTCGTCGACGCCGAGACGGACGGGGACTCCCAGATCGTCGCGGTCGCCCGGTCTGCCCGTTCTGAGGGACCGGAGGACCACGTCGTCGTGGTGACCGCCGACCGCGAACTCCGCTCCCGCGTCGAGGCCCTGGGCGCGTCCACCTTCGGCCCCGGCACCCTTTTGGGTCACCTGGATCCCCGCAACTAGTCCTCTAGTTGCGGTACTCCGACGTCGAACTACCGCAACTAGAGGACGAAACGCGGGCTAGGGGTGGGCGATCGTTCCCTCTCGCATCTCCGAGATGAGCGAAGCGACGACGGCGCGAAGGCTCCCGTTGTGCTGCTGCGCCACCGCGCGCTGACGAAGGTAGCTCGGCCCGTAGCGCAGGATCGTCTCCACACCCCGCAGTTCCTCGACGCAGTCCAGCCGCCGGGCCACCGGTTCGAGCCGGTTCAGCAGGTCGAGGGTGTCTTCGGTGACGAGCCGTTCGTTGCCCGCGGCGTCGAGGATGACGATCGCGTCGACGCCGTAGCGCGCCGCACGCCACTTGTTCTCCTGGACGTGCCACGGTGGCAGCGTCGGCAGGATCTCGCCGTCGTCGAGGCGCGCACTGAAGTCGTCGACCAGGCATTGGGTCAGCGCCGAGATCGCGCCGACCTCCTCCAGCGTCGGCAGCCCGTCACACACCCGCATCTCGATCGTCCCGAAATGCGGGGCGGGCCGGACGTCCCAGCGGATCTCGGAGAAGTGGTCGATCACACCCGTGGTGAACATGTCGTCGACGTAGCTCTCCAGCTCGGTCCACTTCCGGAACTGGAACGGCAGGCCCGCGGTCGGCAGCTGCTGGAACATCAGCGCGCGGTTCGACGCGTACCCGGTGTCCTCCGCGCCCCAGTACGGCGAAGACGCCGAAAGCGCTTGCAGGTGCGGCGCGTAGTTGAGCAACGCGTCCAGGATCGGCAGGGCCTTGTCGCGGTGGTCGAGGCCGACGTGCACGTGGACGCCGTAGATCAGCATCTGCCGTCCCCACCACTGGGTCCGGTCGATGAGCTTGGCGTACCGCTCCTTGTCGGTGACCTTCTGCCGGTACCAGGTCGAGAACGGATGCGACCCGGCCGAGAACAGCTCGACACCCAGCGGGTCGAGTACCGAGTGCACGACGTCCAGCGACTCGTTCAGATCGGCCTTGACCTCGGCGATCGTGTCGCAGATCCCGCTGATCACCTCGATGGTGTTGAGCAGCAGCTCCTGCTTGATCTTGGGGTGCTCCTCCTCGCCGTCGGGCCGGACGGCGTCGAGCACCTTCTCCGCGACCGAGGAGAGTTCACCGGTCCGCCGGTCGACGAGGGCGAGTTCCCATTCCGCGCCGACCGTCGACCGGCGCGAGGGAGTGAAGTCGATCTTCATGTCCGGAATTGTCCGACAGCTCAGACCTGGGCGCCGTTGTGCGGGTCCGCGCCGGGCGGCGGCCCCTGGCGGACCCGCAGCAGGAGCAGCGCGATCGCGGTCGCCAGCGCGAGGATGCCGAGCGGCGTGCCGAGCCGCGTGCCCATGCCGATCAGGGTGGGCGCGATCAGGAGCAGCAGGCCGAGCAGGAAGAACAGCAGGACGATGAACGCGCCCTTGCGCGGACGCGGCAGGGGTGGCGGCTCGGGCGGCACGAAATGGCCCTCGTCGTCGCTCGACCCGGCCGGGGCGTCCTCGAAGAGGGTCTTGTCCCAGCTGGTGCCGCCGCCGCGCCAGCCCGGTTCGGGTTCGGCTTCCGAGGTCTCGGGCCGCGGTGTCTTCTCCGACGGCTTCTCAGCCTTCTCGGCCTTTTCGGTGGCCTTCCCGGCGGGTTTTTCGAGTTCGTCCTCCGGGAACAGACCGACGCCCTCCGCACGGAGGTCGGCCACGATCTCGGCGAACGTCGCGTCGACGTCCTCCGGCCCGTCCTTGCCTCTGCTCATCCGGCGTCCACCTGTCCCTCCCGGCACACGGACCGGGCGAAGTCCACCGTACGCGTGAAGATCAGGCCCGCGTCGTGGTCTTGGGTGGCGACGTGGAAGCTGTTTTCCAGCACCACCTCGGTGACGTCCTCGCTGCCGATCCCGTCGAGGATGATCCGCGAGTTCAGCGGCTCCACCACGTGGTCGACGGCCGAATGCAGCAGCAGCACCGGCTGCGTCACCTTCGACAGCTCCGGCCGGACGACGGCCCACAGCCTCGCCAGGCTCGCGGCCGCGCGCACCGGGGTGCGGGGATAGGCCAGCTCGGTCTCGCCCGGCTTCGCGATGTCGTTCGCGATCGCCTTCACCGACGGCACCATGTTCGCCAGGAGCGGCAGCAGCTTCGTGTCCAGCCCTCGGCGCATGATCGAGGGGTTCACGAGCACGACCCCGGCGATCCGGTCGCCGAACTCCTCGGCCAGCCGCAGGGTCAGCGTCCCACCCATCGACAACCCGGCGACGAACACCGAGTCGCACGTGGAGAGAAGTGCCAGGAGTTCTTCACGGACCGCGCCGTACCAGTCCTCCCAGCCTGTCCGGTTCATGTCCTGCCACCGGGTGCCGTGCCCGGGAAGCAAGGGGCAGCGCACGGTGTAACCGGCCTCGGCCAGATGATCGCCCCAAGCCCGCATACTCGCGGGGGTGCCGGTGAAGCCGTGGCACAGCAGGAACCCTGCTTCGGTCGAACCGGTGTGAGCGAACGGTTCCGCGCCGGCGAGGACGGCCATGCGATCGCCTTCCGTGAGAGCTGGGTAGGTCTCCTATGTTCGCACGAGCGGAGCTGCTTGTGGGCCACTGGCCGCTGTCGGAATCGGGCCGGATCGGGTGTGAGATCCGTCGCTGGGTACGGGTAACCGGGTGGACTTCGTTGTGCCGGGGGTTCGCGATTCGTAGTCTTGACCATCGGGCGCAGGGGTTGAGCTGCTAGGAGGAGTTTTCGCAGTGCTGTACTGGCTCATGAAACACGTGTTTATCGGGCCACTGCTCAAGGCGCTGTGGCCCACCAAGGTCGTCGGCGCGGAGAACATCCCCGACGACGGTGGCGTGATCCTCGCGGGCAACCACCTGGCGGTGGCGGATTCCTTCTTCATGCCGCTCCGGGTCAAGCGCAAGGTGACCTTCCCGGCCAAATCGGAGTACTTCACCGAGAAGGGCCTCAAGGGCCTGCTGAAGAAGTGGTTCTTCACCGGCGTCGGCCAGTTCCCGATCGACCGCTCCGGCGGCAACGCGGCGCAGGCCGCGCTCGACACCGCGACCCGCCTGGTCCGCGAGGGCCACCTCCTCGGCATCTACCCCGAAGGCACCCGCTCCCCGGACGGCCGCCTGTACAAGGGCAAGACCGGCGTCGCCCGGATCGCGCTCGACTCCGGCGGCCTGGTGGTCCCGGTGGCCATGGTCGGCACCGACAAGGTCAACCCGATCGGCTCGAAGATGTGGTGGCCGCGCCGCCTCGAAATCCGCTTCGGCAAGCCACTCGACTTCTCGCGCTACGAGGGCCTCGCCGGTGACCGCTTCATCGAGCGGTCCATCACCGACGAGATCATGTACGCGCTCATGGAGCTCTCCGGCCAGGAATACGTCGACATCTACGCCGCCAAGGCGAAGGAACTGCTCGCCGCCGAAGAGGCCGGGATCCGCCCGAAGGTGCCCGCCCAGCCGTCCGCGCAGGACGTCGCCCGCATCCCGGACACCAAGGTCGGCTGAGCGCCCACTAGGGTTCTCCGGTGCGCTTTTTCTACGACACCGAATTCATTGAGGACGGCGTGACGATCGACCTGGTGTCGATCGGTGTCGTGGACGAAAGAGGCCGCGAGTTCTACGCGGTCTCGACCGATTTCGACCCCGGCAAGGCGGGCCCCTGGGTCCGCGACAACGTGCTCCCGAAACTCCCGTCGCCCGCCGACCCGGCGTGGCGCAGCCGCGAGAAGATCCGTACGGACCTGCTCGAGTTCTTCGGCAAGCCGCCCGGCGGGATCGAACTGTGGGCCTGGTTCGCCGCCTACGACCACGTCGCGCTGGCGCAACTGTGGGGTCCGATGCCCGCACTGCCGCGTCAGCTGCCGCGGTTCACCCGTGACCTGCGGCAACGCTGGGAGGACGCGGGCAAGCCGAAGCTCCCCGCGGCCCCGGACGACCAGCACGACGCGCTCGCCGACGCGCGGCACAACTTCCAGCGGTGGGGGATCATCGAGTCCTACTGGCACCGGTAGGCGAGCCTCGCCCAGCGTGCGCCCTCCCGTGACCTGTCGCGAAAGCCACTTTCGGGACATCTGATGTCCCGAAAGTGGCTTTCGCGACATGCGCAGGGGAGCGCCCAGGCGCTCAACGCCGCGAGTCGACGGCCTCCGCCAGCGTGTCCAGCAGCTCGGCCGTCGTCTCCCACCCCAGGCAGGCGTCCGTGATCGACTGCCCGTAGGTCAGCGACGAAGCCGACCCCAGCGTCAGGTCCTGCCGCCCGGCCACCAGGAAGCTCTCCAGCATCAGCCCCGCGATGCCCCGCTCACCGGCGCTGATCCGCCCGGCGAGTTCGCGGACGACCGAAGCCTGGCGCACGTGGTCCTTCGCGCTGTTGCCGTGGCTCGCGTCGATGATCACGCGCTCCGGCAGCCCCGACTTCGCCAGCCGCGCCAGCGTGTCGGCCACCGTCACGGGGTCGTAGTTCGGACCGGCCGAGCTGCCGCGCAGGATCACGTGACAGTCCTCGTTCCCGGCGGTGGTGATCAGCGCGGCGAGACCGTCGGGGTTGATACCCGCGAACACGTGGCTCGCGGCGGCCGCGCGAGTGGCGTCGACGGCGACCTGGACGTCGCCCTCGGTCGAGTTCTTGATCCCCACGGGCATCGAAAGCGCGCTGCACAGCTGCCGGTGTACCTGGCTCGCCGCGGTCCGTGCGCCGATGGATCCCCAGGTCACGGTGTCGGAGATGAACTGCGGGGTGATCGGGTCGAGGAATTCGCAGCCGACCGGCAGGCCGAGCGCGGAGATGTCGAGCAGCAGTTTGCGCGCCATCCGCAGGCCTTGGTTGACCTCGTAGGTGCCGTCGAGGCCGGGATCGTTGATCAGGCCCTTCCAGCCGAGCGTGGTCCGCGGCTTCTCGAAGTAGACGCGCATGACGATGTGCAGGTCGCGACGGTGTTCTTCGGCCTTGATGGCGAGGCGGCGGGCGTAGTCGAGCGCGGCGTCCGCGTCGTGCACCGAGCAGGGCCCGACGACGACGAGGAGCCGGTCGTCCCGGCCGTCGAGGATGTCGACGGCCGAGGCCCGCCCGGCTAGGACGGTATCGGCGGTTTCCGCCGTCATCGGATGTTCGTGCCGCAGCATCGCGGGCGACAGCAGTGGGTTGATGGCCGCCGTGCGGTGCCCGTCGAGGGCGATCAGGGTGTCAGCGGAGGGAGACATCGCGGGTCTGGTTCCTTTCGAAAGGGATACCGACCCGCGGGAACTCGCCGAGCCGGTGTGATTCCGGCTCGGGGTGGAAGTCAGCGCAGGTCGACGCCGCCGTGCCCACCCGGGGCCGGCTTCGTAAACCAGAAATAGCGCTGCACGACGCCAAGCTAGCACATCCGCCGTCGTGTACCGATTGCCGAGGTGGTCCGCCCTGCACCGATCCAGAGAACTGCCGCTACGCTGGCGGCGGGACATGTGACTGTCATCTCTACGGAACACAAGACGGAGGCTTCTGATGCGTGTCGGTGTGCTGACCGGCGGTGGCGACTGCCCGGGGCTCAACGCGGTGATCCGCGCTGTGGTGCGCAAGGGCATCGAGGTGCACGGCTGGGACATCGTCGGGTTCCGCAACGGCTGGAACGGTCCCCTCACCGGGGACAGCCGCCCGCTCGGCCTGAACGACGTCGAGGACATCCTCACCCGCGGCGGCACGATCCTGCGCTCCTCGCGGACCAACCCGTACAAGGTCGACGGCGGCGTCGACAAGATCAGGTCCGTACTCGCCGAGCAGCAGGTCGACGCGCTGATCGCGATCGGCGGCGAGGACACCCTCGGCGTCGCGAAGCGGCTCACGGACGACGGCATCGGCGTTGTCGGCGTGCCCAAGACGATCGACAACGACCTCGGCGCGACCGACTACACCTTCGGTTTCGATACGGCCGTCTCGATCGCCACCGAGGCCATCGACCGGCTGCACACCACGGCCGAGTCGCACCACCGCGCCCTGGTCGTCGAGGTCATGGGGCGGCACGCGGGCTGGATCGCGCTGCACTCCGGACTCGCCGGCGGCGCGAGCGTGATCCTGGTGCCGGAGCGGCACTTCAGCGTCGACCAGGTCGTCTCGTGGGTCGAGCGCCGGTTCGAGAAGGAATACGCGCCGATCATCGTCGTCGCCGAGGGCGCGCTGCCCGAAGGTGGCGAGGAAAGGCTTCTCACCGGTGAGAAGGACGCCTTCGGGCACGTCCGGCTCGGCGGGATCGGCACCTGGCTCGCCGACGAGATCGCCGCCCGCACCGGCAAAGAGTCCCGTGCGGTCGTGCTCGGGCACGTCCAGCGCGGCGGCACCCCGACGGCGTACGACCGCGTGCTCGCCACCCGGTTCGGCCTCAACGCCGTCGACGCCGTCGCCGACGGCGACTTCGGCGTGATGGTCGCGCTGCGCGGCACGGACATCGTCCGCGTCAAGCTCTCCGAAGCGACTGCCGAACTGAAGACCGTCCCGGCCGAGCGGTACGAAGAGGCCGAGGTCTTCTTCGGCTGAGCTGTGTTACAGGAGAAGGCCCCTTACTTTGTGCTGTGCTCGGGTAAGGGGCCTTCGCTTTCCTTGCGGCCCCGCCCTCACGGCGAGTTGAATCGGCCACCCGGGGGGATCTGGGTGGAAGGCGGGGGTTCTCATGGCCGGAACGGGTTCCAGCAGGCGCGAGTTCCTGAGATGGCTGGCCGTGAGCGGGACCGGGGTGGCGCTCGCCGGGCTGCTGCCCGGCACGGCCGCGGCGGCGACGGGCGAGATCGTCGTCATCAGCAGGGTCACGCTGATCGACGGCACGGGTTCGGCTCCGCGGCGTGACGTCTCCGTCGTCCTCGTCGGCGACCGGATCGCTTGGGTCGGCGGCTCGGAGCAGCTCCCGGAAACCGGTGCCGCGCGGGTGATCGACGGCCGAGGAAAGTACCTCATCCCGGGCCTGTGGGACATGCACACCCACGGCGCGGACCTCGAAGAGATCGTCCCGCCGCTGCACCTGGCCCACGGCGTCACGGGCGCCCGCGAGATGTGGGGTTACGCGGAGAACCGCGCGTCCCGGGACAAGATCGAACGCGGTGAGCTGCTCGGCCCGCGCATGGTGGTGGGCAGCGGGATCGTCGACGGGCCGGTCACGCTGCTGGGCCCACCGGTGCTCCAGGTGTCGACCGATGCCGAGGCGCGGGCGGCGGTCCGCGCGGAGGCGGCGGCGGGCGCCGAGTTCGTCAAGGTCTATTCCTATCTCGGTCCCGAGGCGCTGCGCGCGGTCGCGGACGAGGTCCGGGAGCAGGGGCTGCGATTCGCCGGGCACTGGCCGTACAAGGTGTCCCAGTCCGAGGCGAGCGATCTCGGCCAGCACAGTTTCGAGCACTTCTTCGGGGTGTCCATCCATTGCTCGTCCCGGCGCGACGAGATCCTCGCCCGGCTGAGGGCGATGCCTTACGACCCGGCGGCGCCGCGCGCCTTCTTCAACGTGGCGCGGCAACTGGAATTCGAGTCGGTCTCCACATACAGCCCCCACACGGCGTGGAGCTACTTCAGCAGGTTGCGGCGCAACGGCACCTGGCATTCGCCGACGCTGACGATCAACCGGATCGTCACGCAGCCCGCGGAAACCCACAAGCAGGACCCGCGGCTGAAGTACGTCCCAGCCGACATCCGCGAGAGCTGGGCCGTGGGCATCGAGCGGTTCGCGCCGAAGACACCGGCGGAGATCGCCTTGCAGGAGCGGTACTACCAGGAGACGCTGCGGCTGGTGGGGGTCGCGCACGACGCCGGCGTCGGGATCATCGGCGGCACCGACTGCCTCAACCCGTACACCTTCCCCGGCAGCGGGCTGCACGAGGAACTCGCCTTCCTGGTCGAGGCCGGACTCTCGCCGGTGCGGGCGCTGAAGACGGTCACCGGCGACGCGGCGGAATTCCTCGGCAGGGAACGGACTTCGGGCACGGTCGAGGTGGGGAAGGAGGCGGATCTCGTGCTGCTGGACGCGAACCCGGCCGCCGACATCCGCAATGTCGCGAAGATCGACCTGGTGATCACGCGCGGCCGCGTCCTGGACAAGACGGCGCGGCGGCGGATGCTCGAGGCCGTCGAAGTCGCCGCGAACCGGCCGCCCTCGACCACCGCCCGGCTTCAGTCACTGGCTCGCCGGGGCTGCTGTTGCTGATCAGCCGAGCTTCTCGGCGAGTTCGAGGATGATCCCGTCGGGTCCGCGCAGGTAGCAGAGCCGGAAGCTGTTCTCGTAGTTCACGACCTCGCCGACGAGTTCGGCGCCGTGCGGCCGTACGCGGTCGAGGACGGTCTCGACGTCGTCGACCTGGAAGGCGAGGTGGCGCAGGCCCAGCGTGTTGGCCGGAGCGTACGAGTCGCCGGGGTGGGACTCGGGCGTGAGGTACTGGATGAGTTCGAGGCAGCCCTGAGCGCCGGGGACGCGCACCATCGCGATCTCCGACTTGGCCTTGTCGACGGCGGTGATGCGGTCCGCCAGGTCGCTCTCCATCGTCATCTTGCCGTCGAGTTCGAGGCCGAAGTCGACGAAGAACGCGACGGCGGCGGTGAGGTCGCTGACGATGACGCCGACGTGGTCCATCCGCTGGATGCTCATGCTGGTCTCCTCGCTGTGGTGTGTGCCGGCCCAGGGACGACGCCGCTTCGCCGATCTCGACATCCTCTCCGCAATTCGTCCTCTGGCTGCGGTCCTTGGGACGCGCAACTACCGCAAGTAGGTGCCGAAACGCGGTCTCTGGGGCGCGACCAGCCGGGTGCGGATGTCCCCAATGCCTCATTGGTGTCACTGAGCGCCTCCAATGCCACATTGGGGACATCCGAACCCTCCCGAAGGTGCCCCACGCCCCCGCAACTCGGCACCTACTTGCGGTGGTTCGTGCTGCCAACTACCGCAAGTAGGTGCCGAAACGCGGGGGTCAGATGAGCGCGAGGGTGTCCAGGACGGACACGGCGCGCGCGATGTCCTCGGTGAGCGGCCGGTCCTCGAGGCTCGGGTCGAGCACGGCCGAGGCGGCCTCGTAGGCGTCCCGCGCGGGCAGGGCGACGAGTTCGGCCTTCCGCATCCGCAGAGCCCGGACGGCCGCGACCAGCTCGCACGCCAGCACCTGCCGGTACGCCGTCCCGGCCGCGGTCGCCGCCCGCGCGGCCTGCGTGGAGAAGCTCGCGTGGTCCTCGATCCCGCGTGAGACGACGGCGGTGCCCAGCGTCGCCGGGAGCGCGGCCTGCCGCAGTTCGGTGAGCGCGTCGTGCGCGACGTACTCCAGGATCATCACGCCCGAACTGCCCGACGGTCCGGCCGCGAGGAACGGCCGCAGCCCGGTGAACTCCGGCTCGACCAGGTCACCCAGCCGGGCCACCGACAGCTCGGCGACCTGGTGGATCGTCGCGCGCACCTGGTCGAGCGCGGTCGACACGTACGCGGTGTGGAAGTGCGCGTGGTGGTAGGCGTCCTGGTGCACCGTCGAGATCATCGGATTCTCGGTGCTGGCGTTGATCTCCACCGCGAGCACGTCGCGCAGGTAGTGGATCGCGTCCAGCGCGGGGCCCTGCACCTGCGGGAACGCGCGGAGCCCGAACGGGTCCTGGATCCGCCGCCCTGGTTTGGGCGTTCCTTCCATCCCGAGCAGCCGCCGCATCTCCGCGGCGCACGCGACCTGCCCGGCGTGCGGACGCGCTTCGTGCACTGGCGTCGCGTACGCCTCCGGGTTCCCGTCGAGCGCGATGTACGTCAGCGCCGCGACGACGTGGCTCGCCCGCGTCAGCGTGTCGAGCCGCATCGCCGCGAGAGTCGCTTCGGCGAGCGTCGCGGCGTTGCTGCTCATGAACGCGAGCGCGTCACCCGCCTGCACCGGCACTGGCGGCACGCCGCCCGAGAGCCACGGCCGTTCTCCGGTGAGGGCGAGCGCGGTCTCCGCGAGCGGCGCGAGGTCGCCGGTGCCGATCGCGCCGAGCCGGTGCACCAGCGGCAGCGACCCGGTCCGCACCGCGTCGGCCAGTGCCCCGATCAGCTCGGGGCTGAGCCCGGCGCGTCCGGCCAGCAGCTGGTTGAGCCGGATCAGCATCATCGCCCTGGTCTGGCCGGCGGACATGACGTCACCGCTGCCGCCGGCGTGACTGCGCAGCAGCCGCAGGCCGTGATCAGGCGACTCGCCCTCGCCGACCGGGTCCTCCTTGTTGGCCCCGACACCGGTGGTGCGGCCGTAGACGATCCTGCGCGTGCTCAGCTCCTCGGCGAGTTTCCACGCGCTTTCGGCGCCGCGCAGCGCGGCGATCGACACGTCAATGTTCAGCGGTCCCTCGGTGCCCGCGGCGGTCACGACGTCCGCGCAGCGCAGGGTCCGGCCGTCGACCCGGATCACGGCGGCCTCCTTTCCAGACCGCCTCACTATGAACGCACTCAGTCCGACGGCGGCTGCCAGGGCGGGCGGTTGCCCCAGTCCCACTTCGGCATCGGCTCGGGGACGGTGACCTCGCGGCCGGGCTGGGAGAACATCACCGCGAGACGGCTGCCCCATTCCACGTAGGCGGCGAACGCCGACCGGAATTCGGGGTCGGCGGGGAGCCCGGCCTCGTCGGCGGCGTCGAAGAGCAGGTTCACCCAGCGGCGGCGCTGCTCTTCGGTGATCGCCCTGCCGAGGTGCCGTCCGACCATGTGCCGGTGCCCGCCGTGGTCGTGGCTGTAGGTCTCCGGGCCGCCGAACACCTCGGCGAGCCAGACCGCGACGTGCTCGGGATGGCCGGGATCCATGTCGCGGAAGACCGGCTCCAGCAACGGGTCCTTCAGCACGTGGCCGTAGAAGACCGCGGTCAGTCGTCGCAGGGCGTCCAGCCCGCCGGCCCATTCGTACAACGTCGGCGTCTCGGTCACGTAGGGTCCTCCCAGCGGCGATGATCTTCCGGTCCGGCAAGGCAACCACCGCGAACCGCCGGGGGCAACCGCTTACTTTTCGGTGCGTGCCAACGGGAGCGGACGATGAAGCGGTACCACTGCGCGGTCGAACTCGCCGTCGATGTCATCGGCGGCAAATGGAAGCCGGTGATCCTGTCGCATTTGAAGGAAGGCGTGCACCGGTACGGCGAACTGCGGCGCCGGATGCCGGGCGTCAGCGAGAAGATGCTGACCCAGCATCTGCGCGAACTCGAGGCGGACGGCCTCGTGCTCCGCGAGAGCCGGGAGGGCCGCGTGCCGCACGTCGAGTACCGGCTCACTGAGGAGGGGGAGCGGTTACGCCCCGCACTCCAGGCGCTCTACGACTGGGGGACGCGGCGCGCGGCGGACACCGGCATCACGTTCGAGCCGTTACCTATTCACTGACTGTCTTCGTCCAGGTGTTGTTCCAGCGCGTCGATCCGTCCCTCCCAGAAGTGGCGGTACGGCGCGAGCCAGGCGTCGACCTCCGCGAGCGGCTCCGGGCGGAGCCGGTAGCACCGGCGCTGGGCGGCGACGCGGACGGTGACCAGACCTGCCTCGCGTAGTACGCGCAGGTGCTTCGATACGGCCGGTTGGCTCAATTCGAGGACCTCGACGAGCTCGTTGACCGACCGCTCGCCGTCTCGCAGGAGATCGAGGATGGTCCGCCGTCGCGGTTCGGCGAGGATCTCGAAAGTCGGCATCATCCAGGAAATGTGCCTTGTACGGCATATTTCCGTCAAGGAATGTTCGAAAATGTCCATCCGAAAGTCTCGGTCTGAACCATTGACGGAGTGGTCTAGTCCACTTAACTTCGTGCGTGTCCCGCCGCAGTCCTCTCGTCACCGCCGGTGACCGTGAAGGGAGAACGCATGTCCCGTTCGATCAGGCTCGCCGCGATCGTGGGTGCCGTGGCCGTCGCGCTGGGCGCGCTAGCCGTCGCGGCACCGGCGCGGCAGGCGACCGCCGCGCAGGACGCCTCGGTGGGCAAGGTGCTCGGATATTTCGCCGAATGGGGCGTCTACCAGCGGAACTACCATGTGAAGAACATCGACACGTCGGGTTCGGCGAGCAAGCTGACGCATATCAACTACTCGTTCGGCAACGTGACCGGCGGCGGCTGCGCCCTCGGTGACGCCGAAGCGGCGACGAGCAAGTTCTACGACGCGGCCTCCAGTGTGGACGGTGTCGCGGACTCCTGGGACAACGGCGCCCTGCGCGGGAACTTCAACCAGCTGAAGAAGCTCAAGGCCAAGCACCCGAACCTCAAGGTGCTGTGGTCCTTCGGTGGCTGGACCTGGTCCGGTGGCTTCGGCGAGGCGGCGAAGAACCCCGCCAAGTTCGCCGAGTCCTGCTACAACCTGGTCAACGACCCTCGGTGGGCCGGTGTCTTCGACGGCATCGACATCGACTGGGAGTACCCGAACGCCTGCGGGCTTTCGTGTGACACCAGCGGCGCGGCCGCGATCAAGGATCTGGCGCAGGCGCTGCGGGCGAAGTTCGGCTCGAAGCTGGTCACCGCGGCGATCACCGCGGACGGCACCGACGGCGGCAAAATCGACGCTGCGGATTACGGCGGCGCGTCGCAGTACTTCGACTGGTACAACGTCATGACCTACGACTACTTCGGCGCCTGGGCCGCACAGGGCCCGACCGCCCCGCACTCGCCGCTGGACGACTACGCGGGCATCCCAACGGCCGGTTTCCACTCCGACGCCGCCATCCAGAAGCTCAAGAGTAAGGGCGTCCCGGCGAACAAACTGCTGCTGGGCATCGGCTTCTACGGCCGTGGCTGGACCGGCGTCACCCAGGACGCCCCCGGCGGCACCGCGACCGGCCCGGCGGCGGGCACCGAACCGGGCATCCAGGACTACAAGGTCCTGAAGACCACCTGCCCGCCCACCGGCACCGTCGCGGGCACGGCGTACGCGAAGTGCGGCAGCGACTGGTGGAGCTACGACACCCCGGCGACCATCGGCGGGAAGGTCGCCTACGCCAAGAACGAGGGTCTCGGCGGCGCCTTCTTCTGGGAGTTGTCCGGTGACACCACCGACGGCGAGCTGATCACCGCTCTGGCCAAGTAAGCCTCTCCCGGACCCGCGTGAAGGCCCCCTTCACGCGGGTCTGTCGGTGGCGGGGATTAACGTCACCGCATGGGTTTCGAGGGTTTCGGTGAGTACGCCATCGACTTCTACGACGGTCTCGAGGCCGACAACTCCAAGTCCTACTGGGACGCGAACCTCGCCACCTACAAGGCCGACGTCCGCGCGCCGATGGAAGCGCTGCTCGCGGAACTGGTCCCGGAGTTCGGCGACGGCTTCGGCGAGGGGAAGGTCTTCCGGCCGTATCGCGACGTCCGGTTCGCCAAGGACAAGACGCCGTACAAGACCCACTGCGGCGCGGTGATCGAGCAGGGCCGCGGCGGTGGCGCCTACTACGTCGAAGTCGGCCCGGCCGGGCTGCGTGTCGGCGGCGGCTGTTTCCACTTCGAGTCCGATCAGCTCGCCCGCTTCCGCCGGGCCGTAGACACCGAGGTGCACGGGACCGAGCTGGCCAAGGTCCTCGCGAAGCTGGAGAAGTCCGGCTGGGAGGTCAAGGGCGACAGGCTCAAGTCCAAGCCGCGCGGCTTCGCGGAAGACCACCCCCGCATCGACCTGCTGAGGTATCGCTCGGTGTACGCGGTCCGGGGCTGGGAGCCGGACGACGTCCTGCACGAACGGGGCGCGCTCGACCGGGTGCGGAAGGCGTGGCGGCAGGTCCGGGTGTTCAACGAGTGGGCGCGGGACCGGGTCGGGGCGAGCGAGAAGCCGCGTCGATAACCACCGAACCCGGTTCGGTGGGTGTCCACCGCCCAGGTGAACTGACACTTTTCTTGAACTTTCGGTATCGGTAAAGACGTAGCTTCGATGAGGGACTACGCTGTGCGAACGTGAGCCGACGCGCGAAGATCGTTTGTACCCTTGGCCCCGCGACCGCTACGCCGGAGAAGATGCGGCAACTCGTCGACGCCGGGATGGACGTCGCGAGGATGAACTTCAGCCACGGGACGCACAGCGACCACAAGCAGGTCTACGACCTCATCCGCACCGCCGCCGCCGAATCCGGCCGCGCGGTGGGCATCCTCGCCGACCTCCAGGGGCCGAAGATCCGTCTCGGCACCTTCGCGGGCGGGCCGGTCGAGTGGCACAACGGCGATATCGTGCGGATCACCGTCGAGGACGTCGCGGGCACTCACGACCGTGTCTCGACCACCTACAAGGGACTCGCCGACGACGCGAAGCCCGGCGACCGTCTCCTCGTGGACGACGGCAAGGTCGGCCTCGTGGTCAAGGAGGTCGAGGGCCCGGACGTCGTATGCGAGGTCACCGAAGGCGGCCCCGTCAGCAACAACAAGGGCGTTTCCCTGCCGGGTATGGACGTCTCCGTTCCGGCGCTGTCCGAAAAGGACATCGAGGACCTCGAGTTCGCGCTCGAACTCGGCGTGGACTTCATCGCGCTGTCGTTCGTCCGCTCGCCCGCCGACATCGACCTGGTCCACCAGGTGATGGACCGCGTCGGCAAGGGCCGCCTCCCGGTGGTCGCGAAGATCGAGAAGCCCGAAGCGGTCTACAACCTCGAAGCCATCGTGCTCGCCTTCGACGCGGTGATGATCGCCCGCGGCGACCTCGGCGTGGAACTCCCGCTGGAGCAGGTCCCGCTGGTGCAGAAGCGCACCATCCAGATCGCCCGCGAGAACGCGAAGCCGGTCATCGTCGCGACGCAGATGCTCGAGTCGATGATCAACAGCTCCCGCCCGACCCGCGCGGAGGCCTCGGACGTCGCCAACGCGGTGCTCGACGGCGCGGACGCCCTCATGCTGTCGGGTGAGACCAGCGTCGGCCGCTACGCCATCGAGGTCGTCCAGACCATGGGCCGGATCATCGAAGCCGTCGAGACCGACTCCCCGGTCGTGCCGCCGCTGTCGCACGTCCCGCGCACCAAGCGCGGTGTCATCTCCTACGCGGCCCGCGACATCGGCGAGCGACTGAACGCCAAGGCGCTGGTCGCCTTCACCCAGTCCGGTGACACCGTCCGGCGGCTCGCGCGGCTGCACACGCGGCTGCCGCTGCTGGCCTTCACTCCGGAGGAGAGTGTCCGCAGCCAGCTCGCGATGACCTGGGGCACCACGACGCGGATCGTGCCGAAGGTCGACTCCACCGACCAGATGATCCAGCAGGTCGACCACGCGATGCTCGAAATGGGCAAGTACGCGAAGGGTGACCTCGTGGTCATCGTCGCCGGCTCCCCGCCGGGAACCGTCGGCTCGACCAACCTCATCCGGGTGCACCGCCTCGGCGAGGACGACCACGCCTGACGCCGGTCACCTCGCCTGGGCCGCTCGACTGTGCAATGAAGGGGCCTTTCATAGCAAATTTTGCTATGAAAGGCCCCTTCATTGCGTCTTGAGGCGGCCCGAAGGTGGCCTTCGCGGTCAGTTCGGTTCGGCACTTTGGTCGCCGTCGCCTGAAGTACATGAAGGTCCCCTTCCTTGCGTCTAGCGCAGTGATGGTGGCCTTCCCCGCGTCCTATGCGGCGAAGGGCGCTTTCCCCACATGCCATGCGGGGAAAGTCCCCTTCAGCCCGCAGGTAAGCGCGAGCCGCGATCCGAGACGTCCCGAAGGTGGCCTTCGCGACAAACGTCCCGCCTCGCAGAGGCCCGTCGCGCCCCACCACCTAGGCTTCGCATATGACTGAGATGGCCAGGGAGGCCGCGGCCGGATTCGACAGCACCGGGGGCGTCGGCGGTCAGCCGGTGCTCGACCGGCTGGTCGCGCTGCTGGACTTGGAGAAGATCGAAGAGAACATCTTCCGCGGGGTCTCACCGGCCCATTCGCCGGTGCGGGTGTTCGGCGGGCAGGTCGCGGGGCAGGCGCTGGTCGCCGCCGGCCGCACCGTGCCCGAGGAGCGGAAGGTCCACTCGCTGCACGCGTACTTCATCCGCGGCGGCGACCCGAGCGTCCCGATCGTCTACGAGGTCGACCGTATCCGCGACGGCCGTTCGTTCACCACCCGCCGCGTCGTCGGCATCCAGCACGGCAAGGCGATCTTCTCGCTGTCCGCGTCGTTCCAGAAGGACGAGGGCGGCATCGAGCACTCCGAGGGTATGCCGGACGTCCCGGATCCCGAGTCGCTCCCGACGTTGCAGGAGCGGGCCGAGGGCTACTTCATCGGCCACCACGACCGGCCGCGCCCGATCGACCTGCGGTACGTCAACGATCCGCCGTGGGTGACCCGGAAGTCGGGTGAGCGCCCCGCCAGGAACCAGGTGTGGATGCGGGCCGACGGCAAGCTTCCGGACCAGCAACTGTTGCACGTCTGCGTGCTGACCTACGCCTCCGACATGACGCTCCTGGACTCGGTCCTCGCTCGCCACGGCGTCTACTGGGACCTCGACAAGGTGATCGGCGCGAGTCTCGACCACGCGCTCTGGTTCCACCGCCCGTTCCGGGCCGACGAGTGGTTCCTCTACGACAGCGCGTCGCCGACCGCGTCGGGCGCTCGTGGTCTGGCCACCGGCCGGTTCTTCGCCGCGGATGGAACGCACATTGCGACCGTCGTGCAAGAAGGCCTTCTCCGGGTGGTGTGAACGGTGACGTTCCGCATCGGCGGGACGCCTTGTCCGCCCTTTAGAGGGAATAGCGAAATGCATTAACATCTGGAGCCAAAGCATTACGCAATGCCCCCGGGCATAAGGGAGGGCCGGAACCGATCGGGGGACGGCTCCGGCCCTGCACCGGGGGTGAATCCGGCTTCGACGGGTATCCTTGCGAAAGCCCATCGGTGCAGCTCGCGGCCCCGCGCCTGTGCCGCGAGCGGATCCGCCATCGCCGATGAAGGCGGGCGTACCGCGTTGCACAATGCTCAACCTACAACGGCAATCTGCAAATTGCAGGATGAAAATCCGGACGTGTCGGAAAATGGTCGGGTGACCATCTCACCGAATGTGTCCGGGGCTGGTTAGATGTGCTTCGAGCGAGGTTCGGCGAACACTGTTCTCCTTGCCGCGTCGCGACCGGTGTTGCTCGGACAGCCTGTGGAGGTGCCGTGATGACGAGGGGTCAGGGACCCACCGTGCGCCGCCGGAGACTGGCGAGTGAATTGAGGCGGTTGCGCGAGGCCGCGGACCTCACCATCGACGAGGTGAGCGAGAAGCTCGAATGCTCGGCGTCGAAGGTCAGCCGCATCGAAACCGGGCACGTCGGCGTCACCCCGCGCGACGCGCGCGACATGCTGGAGCTGTACGGCATCGCCGGTGACGAGCAGGAAGCACTCGTCCAGCTGGCCAGGGAAGCCCGCAAACGTGGCTGGTGGCATGCGTATAACGAGGTGTTCACCGGCACTTTCGTCGGTTTGGAGGCGGACGCGAGTTCGCTGCGGGCGTTCCAGGCGCTGCTGGTGCCGGGCCTGTTGCAGACCGAGCGCTATGCCAGGGCCGTGATCAGGGCGATGCGGCCCGACGCCGAGGAAGCCGAGATCAGGCGCCGGGTGGCGGCGAGGATGGCGCGGCAGGAACTGCTGACGGACCCTTCGCCGCCGGAGTACTGGGCCGTGATCGACGAGGCTGTCCTGCACCGCACGATCGACAGCGCCGAGGTGATGGCGGAACAGCTGTACCGGATGGTCACGATGGCGGCGAGGGCGAACGTGACCGTCCAGGTCGTGCCGTTCGGCGCGGGTGCCCATCCCGGGATGGAGGGTCCGTTCCTCATCATGGGCTTCCCCGAACTGGCCGACACCGACGTGGTCTACGTCGACAGCACCTCCAGCGGGCTCTACCTGGAGGAACCCCCGGACGTCCGGCGATACGCGTTGATGTTCGACCATCTCCGTGCCGCCGCGTTGAAGCCGGACGACTCGGTCGAGGTGATAGCCGAGGCCGCCGGAAGGTTCGCCGAACAGGCGGCCCTGCCGGAGAAACCGCACTATCGGGACCTAGGCATGCCGAAGTCCCCGTAACGAGTAAGGAGTGGGGAGCATGACGCCCAACGATGATCTTTCCCAGGCCCGGTGGCGCAAGAGCAGCCACAGTGGTGGCGGCAACGACTGCGTCGAGGTCGCCTTCACCGGTTCCGGCGCCGCACTGAGGGACTCCAAGGACCCCGAGGGAGGTGCCTTCCGCCTCTCGCCGGACGCTTGGCGGGGGCTGCTCGGCGCCGTGCGCCCGAGTGGCCAGGACCACGCCTAGAGACGCTGGAATTCGACCCCTTACGACTCCCGAGCAGGGGATGGGCGGGAGTAAGGGGTCGAATCACGTCCGGGTGTAGGTGATCACCCGATGCCGCGAGGCACCCCTCAGGACGAATCTGGTCACTACCAAACCAGGTAGTGAGTTCCTAAGGGGAAACAGTGATGAACACCAACGACGCTCTGCTCACCGGAGTACTGGCCGAGGTCGAGTACCGACGAGAAGAGTTGCAGCGGGCAGGCCGCAGCGTATGGGTCGACAGGGCACGCCGGGTGAGCAAGCGGATCCGCGCGAACCGCGCCGAGGTCCAGGTGCCCGCCCAGCAGCGCAGGGAGACAGGGCAGGTGCCCGCTCGCAGCGGCGAGATCACCCGGTAGAGGTCGAGTGCGATGAAGCTCTCGACGGAAACCCAGGCGAAGTTGTCGGTCCGGTAGGCAAGAATGCACCTCGTGCCCCGTCTTGGCTCCGGAATCCCGATCGTCGCCCGCACTCAGGAGATGCGGCAGCTCCGCGCCGCCTTCGCCCGTGCAGAACGGGCAGAGGCGGGCGCGGTGCTGCTCTCCGGAGACGCCGGCGTCGGCAAAACCCGCCTCCTGACCGCGCTCGGCGAGTACGCCGCCGGCGCGGGCGCCCTGGTGCTCACCGGGCGCTGTATCGACGTCCATGAGGGCGGTCTTCCTTATCTTCCGTTCGCCGAGGCACTGGCGCCGCTGGCGACGACGTCCGATCCCGCGGTCACCGCCGCGGTCCGGGCCCGGCCGGCGCTGGGCAGGCTGCTCCCGCAGATGCAGCAGGCGGAGGACTTCCCCGCCATCGAAGACGGTCAGCTCACCGCGAGCGAACGGGTGTCGACGCAACGGCTCAGGCCCGAACAGGACCTCGGCCAGCTCCAGCTGTTCGACGCGGTACTGGGGATACTGACCGTCATCGCGCAGCGCCGGCCGGTGGTGATCCTGCTGGAGGATCTGCACTGGGCCGACGGCTCCACCCGGAACCTGCTGTCCTTCCTGATGACGAGGCTGCGCACCCAGCGGTTGCTGGTGGTGGCGAGCTATCGCGAGGAGGACGTCCACCGGCGGCATCCGCTGCGGGGGCTGCTGTCCGAGGTGGTGCGGCTGGGCGCGGTCGAACGCGTCGAGGTCAAGCCGTTCGGCGCCGAGGACGCGCGCACGTTCGTCGAGGCGCTCGCCGACGAGCCGATCGGCCAGGACATGGTCGCCGACATCGTCTCCCGGTCCGAAGGCAATCCGTTCTTCGTCGAGGAACTGCTCGCGTCCGCGAAGGACTGCCGCGACCTCCCCGCCGGGCTTGCCGAAGTGCTCCTCGCCCGGGTGGAGCAGCTTTCCCAGGTCACCCGCCGGGTGCTGCGCGTGGTCTCGGTCGCCAAGGACGCGGTGGCGCACGCCGCGCTCGCCGAGATCTCCGGACTGGACGAACTCGAACTCGACGAGGCCCTGCGCGAGGCGGTGCAACATCACGTCCTGGTGATCGAGAACGGTTTCTACACCTTCCGCCACGCTTTGTTGCAGGAAGCGGTCTACGGCGACCTGCTGCCGGGGGAACGGGTGCGCATGCACGCGGCCTACGCGTCGCGTATCCGCACCCGGACGCAGGGCCGAGGCCAGGACGCGCGGCTCGCGCATCACAGCCTGGAGAGCAAGGACTTCGTCGGCGCGCTGGCCGCGTTGCTGCGTGCGATGGACGAGGCGGAGAAGCTGGGCGCGCCCGGTTCCGCGTTGCGGCACGTCGAGCAGGCACTGTCCATTTGGGACGCCGTACCCGCGCCGGACCGGCCGTCGGACGTCGACGAACTCCGGCTGCTGCACGAGGCGTCGTACTTCGCGAGTACGTCGGGAGAGCCGGAGCGGGCGGTCGCGTATTCGCGGTCCGCGACCGAGGCGCTCGGCCAGGACACCGGCAACGAGCGGGCCGCCAAGGTCTGGCGACGGCACGCGGAGGCGCTGCTTTCGGTCGACGGCACGCTCGACGAGGTCGTCGAGGCGATCGACAAGGCCTGGAGCCTGGTCGAACACACCGAGGCGAGTTCCGCGCGGGCCTGGGTGCTCGCCACCAGGGCGGGCATCCTGAGGCTGATCGACAGGCACGACGAGGCGCTGCAATGCGCGCTGGCCGCGGTCGCCGACGCCAGGGCCATCGGCGCCGGCGGGGCGGAAGCGGCCGCACTGGTCTCGCTCGGCACGCTGGCCGATTCGGCGGGCGACGTCGAGGAGGCGCGGGATCGGCTACGCCAGGCCGAGCGGAAGGCGAGGGATTCCGGCGCGCTCAACGGCGAACTGCGGGCACTGCACTTCCTCGGGCTGAGCTACGACGACCGGGCGGAGATCCCTTCCGCGCTGAAGTACTACGCCAAGGGCATCCAGCGGGCCAAGGAAACCGGGCTGACCTGGAGTTCGTTCGGGATCGAGCTGCGGACCAAGCACCTCACGCTGCGCTACGTCAGCGGGGACTGGCCGGAAGACGACGACGCCGGCCGCGCGGGCCGCGGCGTTTCGAGCGTCGTCGCCGGGCGGTTCCTGGGGATCTGGGCGCAGTTCGTCGTCGGGCGGGGCCGGTTCGCGGACGCGGACAAGATCCTGCCCAGCCTGCACCGGCATTGGAGCGCGGACTACTCGATCGCGCTCGCGTCGGGGGACGCCGCCATCCAGCTCGCGACCTGGCGTGGGGACCACGCGGGCGCGGTGCGGCAGGCGCAAGAGCTGATCGACTGGCTCGAAGAGGTCGAACCCGCGGTGCTCGGGGGGATCCGGATCAGCGTGCACGGCCTCGCGGCCGCCGTCGCGCGGGCCGCCGAAGCCCGGGTCCGCGGGGATCAGGCGACCGTGGACGCCGCGGTGGAGTCGGGCGAGAAGATGCTCGCCCACGGCCGCAGGTGCGCCGAACACGGCATCCCGCGTTCGGTGTCGCTCGGCCCGGAGGCGCTGGCGTGGCTCGCCCGGCTCGAAGCGCTGGGCAGCTGTCTGCGCGGTGCGGGCGATCCGGCGTTGTGGGCGAAGGCGGTCGAGGCGTTCGGGTACGGCGCGGTGTACGAGCAGGCCATGTGCCGTCTGCAACACGCGAAGTCCCTGCTGGCGTCGGACGGCGACACCGCGCTCGCCGCGTCGGAGCTGCTGGCCGCGCACGCGGTGGCCGACAAACTGGGTGCCTGCCCGCTGCGCGAGGCCGTCCAGGATCTGAGCCACCGGGCGCGCGTCGAGCTTCCCGGGGCGCCCGCGGCCCCGCGTCGAGACGTCGTCGATCCTCTGACCGACCGGGAACGGGACGTGCTGGAGCGCGTCGCGCTCGGCAGGACCAACCGGCAGGTCGGCGAGGAGCTGTACATCAGCGAGAAGACGGTGAGCGTCCACCTTTCGCGCGTGATGGCGAAACTCGGTGCGAGCCGCCGGGCCGAGGCCGTCGCGATCGCCTACGACCGAGGCCTGCTGGCCGCTCCGACCTCCTCCTGACCGCAATTCGTCCTCTAGTTGCGGTCCTTGCACGCGCAACTACCGCAACTAGAGGACGAAACGCGGGAGGGGTCAGCGGCGCGGGAGGCGGCGAAGGACCTTCAGGCTCGCGCTCAGGGCCCGCGCCCAGAGCTTCGGCGGGATCCCGCGGCCGGGGCGCAGCGGCATCCCGCGCTGGAGCGCGATCGCCTGGGCCTCGGTGTACTTGAGCAGCCCTTCGGCACCGTTGCGCCGCCCGACACCGGAGTCCTTCATCCCGCCCATCGGCAGTCCCACGGTCCCGAAGGTCGCCGCGAAGCCTTCGTTGACGTTGACGGTCCCGGCCTTCAGCCGCGCCGCGACCTCCCATCCCGCGCGGCCGTTGCGCGACCACACGCTCGCGTTCAGCCCGAACCGCGTGTCGTTGGCGCGCTCGATCGCCTCGGTGACGTCGGTGTAGCCGTAGATCGACACGACCGGCCCGAAGGTCTCTTCGGCGAACAGCTTGACGTCCTCGGTGACGTCGGTGAGGACGGTCGGTTCGTAGAACAGCGGGCCGAGGTCGGGCCGGGCCTTGCCGCCGGTGAGCACCTTCGCGCCCTTGGACCGGGCGTCCTCGACGTGCGCCGACACCGTCGCCAGCTGGTCTTCCGAGGTCAGCGAACCCATCTGCGCCTGGTAGTCGAGCGCGCCGCCGAGCCGTACCGCGGCGGTCTTGGCGACGAAGGCGCGCGTGAACTCCTCGCGGATCGACTCGTGGACGTAGATCCGCTCGACGGACACGCACAGCTGGCCCGCGGAGGAGAAGCACGCGGTCACCGCGCCTGTAGCGGTCTTCGCGATGTCCGCGTCGGGCAGCACGATCATCGGGTTCTTGCCGCCGAGTTCCAGCGAGTAGCTCGTCAGCCGCTCCGCCACCTTCGCGGCGAGCCCCTTACCCGTCGGCGTGGATCCGGTGAAGCACAGGTAGTCCGACTCTTCGACCAGCGCGTCGCCGATCCGCGAGCCGCGGCCGAGCACGATCTGCCAGACACCGGCGGGCAGCCCGGCCTCCTCGGCGATCTCCTGTAGCCACAACGCCGAGAGCGCGGTCTGGTTGTCCGGCTTCTGCACGACGGCGTTGCCCGCGGCGAGCGCCGGAAGGACGTCCATCGCGGTGAGCGCGAGGGGGTAGTTCCACGGCGAGATGATCCCGACGACGCCCTTGGGATGCCGGATCTCGCCGACCTTCGTCAGTACCGGGATCAGTCCGGCCGCGCGACGCGGCGAAAGGAACTTCGCGCTGTGCTTGCCGTAGTAGGCGGCCACGAGCGCGGTGGCGCTGACTTCGTCGAAGGCGTCCATCCGCGCCTTGCCCGCCTCGATCTGCACGAGGTCGAGCGCCTCTTCCTGACGCTTCAGGACCAGGTCGTGCAGGCGGATCAGGATGCGCTGGCGGTCCTCGACCGGCCGCTGCGCCCACGCGTGCTGCGCCTCCCGCGCCTGATCGAACACGGCTCGGACGTCGGCGTCGGTGGCCTGGGGGAGCGTCGCGATCGGCTGCCCGGTGAACGGGGCGCGCATTTGGACAGATGCGGAGACTGTGGTGTTCTTGCCGCCCACGACCCGCCGCACGAGCCGTTCCGCCCTGGCCGCGGCCGGGGCGCCGGGGACATCGCCGATGGTGGCCGGGCCTTCGGTGTGGTGGCCCGCGCTCGCCGGTGTCGTGCTCGTCATGCCGTCTCCGTTCCATGCGACGCGTGGAGCCGGAAGGCGCCACGCAGAGCCCAGGTGTTACCGACGAGTACAGCATACTGCCGGTATGGAGACTGTCCAGCGCTGATGTGAATAAGTTTCACATATTGCCGGGCTGGGGTGGATTGTCGGGCGACGGGCGCAGGATGTCCTGCTGCTGCAACGCGGAGCCCGCGGGCGGCGTCGGGGGTGACGGCGGCTCGTAGGCCTGCGGTTGCGGCTGATACTGCTGCTGCGGGACTCCGGGCGCGTAAGGCGCGTAGCCGACCGGGTAAGGGGTCTGACGGGGTGGCGCGGGTTCCCGGCGGTTGGCCACGATCGCCAGTCCGACGGTGAGCAACGCCACGAGCCCGCCCGCGAGCAGGATCCAGAATCCGCCCCCGGTCCCGTAGCGCGAGACGAAGCGGCCGGTGTCCTGGCCGAAACTCAGGCTCGCCGAGATGTCCATGCCGAACATCCAGACGCCGATCGCGGTCCCCGCCCCGCCGGCGACCAGCAGCGTCCGCGACGTCGTGGCGGCGAGCGACCCCGAACTCCGCCGGTACGACGCGAAGCCCACCGCGGCCCCGGCGAACAGCGTCAGCGCGGTGGCGGACAGCGGGATGCCGTAGCGGGCGACGTGGGTCTTGTCGTAGAACTCCTTCTCCTCCGTCGACGGTTCGATGTCGAAACTCCGGGTCCAGCCGGTCTCGGCGAATTTCGACACGGTCTTGCCGTCGGAGACCTGTTCGTACGTCGACTGGGGAAGAAAGGTCGCGATGAGCACCAGCAGTCCGGCGAAAACGCCCATCATCGCGGCGAACAACCGGGGGAGGCGCAGGTCGGACGGCGGCGGCGCGGCCGGGGGTTGGACGGGTTGCGGTGCGCCGAACGGGCCAGTCGGTTGGTACGGCTGCTGCTGCGGCGCGTTCATGGTCGGCTCCTCCGCCGGTTCTGTTGTCCAGCAAGGAATTCCACCACGGATCGGCCTCGGAGATAAGTGTCACCTGTGCTCTGGTCAGCGGCTCCCGCGCGTGCTAGGTACGGAGATTGTCGATGACGAATTCCGTCACCTTCTTCGCCGCGCCGCAAGAGTCGTACTGCCACGGGCCCGCCTCGGCCCGTTCGTCGATGTTGGTGCCGACGTACATCAAGGTCTCCTCGTCCAGTCCGAGTGCCAGCCGGCAGGCGAGTGGTCCCTTGTCCTGGCGGCCCGCGATGTTCTCCTCGACCCAGACCACCACCACCGGATAGCTTTTGATCATCAGTTCCTCCCATCGGTTGCCGGTGTCCTTGCCACTCGCGTGGTCGGCGTAGAGGGTGCCGAGGGTTTCCCTCAATGGGCTAAGCCACGAGGTCTGTACCCGGACGATCGGCCCGAAGGCGAGGACGCAGCGGGCCTCACCGCCGGTGTCGCGGACCCCGCCGGTGAAGCCGATGCTTTCGACCTGCTCCACCGTGATCGCGCTACAGGGGTCGGCGATGAACCTGGCGCCGTCGAGCGGAACGGGGATGGGCGGCGCCGGAGCAGGCGAACCCGGCGGCGGACCGGTCGCCGTCCCGCCGCATCCGGCGATGAGCAACGTCAGGAGGACGATCGCCAGGCGCCTCATGCCGGATCCGCTTCGGGTTTGATCCGCCAGCGCCGGGGATCGGCGACCACCGCCGCGCTCGTGCCAACGGACGGGACCTTGGGAAAGGTCTCCTCGATGACCTGGAGCTGGAACCCGGCCCCGATCAACGTCGTCATGTCGGTGAGCATCTTGGTCAGGCTCGCGTTGCAGTCCCGCCAGAATGTGGTGAGCGCGGAATTGATGCCGTCGATCAGATCCTTGAGCGCGACCGGGGTCAGCGGAGGGAAGACCGCCGAACCGAGGACCACACCGAACTTCCCACCGAGCTGGGCGAGGGTCGAAGCGCAGTTGCCCAGCAACTCGAGCAGGTTCTTGTACGTGTTGATGACGGTCGTCGCGATACTCACCACGACCGTCGTCAGGTTCGCCAAAGACGTCTGACCCGCGTCGAGGGCTTTCGTCGTTTCGGTGGCGTAGGCGTCGAACTGGTCGAAGCCGTCGCCTTGCCAGGCGGTGCGCAATGACAGCTTCGTCGTCGTGACGAGATTGGACGCCGACTTGAGTTTGCTCTGCGAAGCGAACTTGTCCGCCAGTTCCAGCGGCCTCCGCAGATCGCCGAGCAGGAAGTTCTTGAGATTGTCCAG
The DNA here is from genome assembly GCF_046269425.1 of Amycolatopsis sp. cmx-11-12. Taxonomy (NCBI): domain Bacteria; kingdom Bacillati; phylum Actinomycetota; class Actinomycetes; order Pseudonocardiales; family Pseudonocardiaceae; genus Amycolatopsis; species Amycolatopsis sp. cmx-11-12. The sequence goes on from NZ_JADNQM010000008.1 coordinate 271,789, forward strand.
AAGTTCGAGGATGCCGTCCGCGCCGATCAGGTCGGCGTGGAAGCGGACCTCCTGATCGGCCTTTTCGGGGTACAGCAACCCGGACTTGTCCAGGCCGGTCATCGGATTCCTCCTTCGAGCCTTTTCATCTCGTCGTAGGCCTGCCTGTCGAGGTGCTCGTAGTACTCGGCGGCGCGGTGGAGCGCCACGCTCAGTTCGCCCAGTTCCGCGGAGTTGGCCACGGAGATCTCCCGGATCTGGTCCACCGCCCGGTTGTAGGCGTCGACGGTGCCCGCGCCCCGCACTCCCCGCATCAGCTCGGCGAGGGTGCCCGGCAACCCCAGGGCGCCCGGCTCGAGCCGGGCGTCGTCGAGGTCCGCGAGCGCGAAGCCGCGGACGAGATCCGACGCCTGGTCGATGGTGTCCGCCGCGGCACGGAGTTTCTCCGGGTAGACGTGATAACCCTGTCCAGGGCCGGGGTCGAAGGGATGCGGATAGCTCACGCGATCCCTCCGTCCCGCTCGGCCCGCTGGATGCCCGCGAGCAGCTTCCGGGACAGGCTCGCGGCGGAGTAGGACTTCACCACCGAGGCGTTCAACGAGACGTCCACCAGTTCGCCCGTTCCGGTGGTCGTGAACGTCCCGATCTCGCCGGGGAGCCGCCATGTCCGCCGTGCTCGCGCCGCCGCCGAAGCGGCGCTTTTCGCTTTCTCGACCTTGGCGTCTATTTCTTTCGCGAGGTGATAAAGATCGTCTTCGTGATTCACCGGAGACCCCCGTCCAGGAAGTCGATTTCCTCGAAACTCTCGTCGTCGTCGGGTTCCGGTGATCTTCGGCCCGGGTCGTCCTCTTCGCCCAGCACCGCCCGCATTTTGACCAGGCTCACTTCGGCCGCCGCTGTCCTGGCGGCGTGCACGGCTTCCACCACGGCGGGCCCGGCCAGTTGCGGATGCGCGATCCCGGTCGCGTGATCGGCGAGCAACAGACCGACCAACCTGCCCTGACCACTGACGACGGCCAAGGCCAGCCCGTCATGGGATCGGCCGGGGTACCTGCTGCGCGCGAGTTCCGCGTCGAGTTCCCCGGCCCGGTGTCTGAGTTCGTCCGCGTTCCAGGACACGTCGGTGTCGCCTCCCCTGCGTAACCGCCTGAATGTCCAGAGTAGTAAACGCAGGTGGGGCTTGTCTTCTTTCTCACGCTTTCGTAAGCATGGCTCCCAGGCTTTTGTGAATTCGCAATTCCGGTGGCTACGGAGTGGTGTCCTCGTACAACATCACCGCGACGCGCTTCCATTCGTCGAGCAAGTGCCGCCGCCGCTTCGGATCGCCGCCGAGTTCGGCGTCCAGCGCCAGGCCTCGGGTGAGGTTCACGGTCAGCCAGAAGAGGAGCTCCGCGCGTTCCTTCGGCAGGTCCCCGGCGATCGCGGTGATGTGCTCCAGCGTCGACCGGCCCAGCGCCCGGTCGACCGGGCGGATCGCCTCGCGGAGTTCGGGATCGGTCCGCGCCGCCACCCACAGTTCGGTCGCGGCCGTGGACAGCGTGCCCGAGTAGCCCTCCCACAGCAGGTCGATCGCCGCCGCGACGCCCGAGGCGCCACCGGGGAGCGTGGAGATCGACGCGGCGAGCTGTCCGCGCTGCTTCTTCGTCAGATGCTCGACGGCGGCCGCCATGAGCTCGGCCTTCGCGGAGAAGTGGTGCTGCACGGCCCCCTTCGAGACCCCGGCGCGAGCGCAGATCTCCTGGACCGAGGTGCGCGCGTACCCGAGGTCGACCAGGCAGTCGATGGTCGCGTCGAGCAGGGCGGTGCGGGTTTGCTCGCGCCGTTCGGCCTGTGTCCGGTGGGTCCTGCTCAGTGCGGTCACCGAACCCCCTTTACGTGCAGCTCGGTACGGATGTACATTCCGCTTGGAACTTACATCCTAAGCGTCATGTTTTCCAGGTCCTGATCAGGAGGCGTTGGCCGTGCCCTTGCAGATCCATAAGAGTTCGTGGAGCACGACGGAGCTCGAAGACCTCCGGGACCTCGCCCGGACGTTCTGCCAGAAGGAACTCGCGCCGAACCAGGAGCGCTGGGCGGCCGACAAGAAGGTCGACCGCGAGTTGTGGACGAAGGCGGGCGAGGTCGGCCTGCTGGCGTTGTCCATCCCGGAGGAGTACGGCGGTGGCGGCGGCACGTTCGCCCACGAGGCCGTACTCTACGAAGAGCAGGCCCGGTCCGGTGACAGCGCATGGGGCGTCACCGTCCACAATGGAATTGTCGCGCATTACCTGCTGGAGTACGCCACCGAAGAGAAGAAGCGGGAGTGGCTGCCGAAGTTCGCCTCCGGTGAGATGGTCGGCGCGGTCGCGATGACCGAACCCGGCACGGGTTCGGATCTGCAGAGCATCAAGACCCGCGCGGTCCGCGACGGCGACCACTACGTCATCAACGGCGCGAAGACGTTCATCACCAACGGTTTCCACGCCGACCTCGTCGTCGTCGCGGTGAAGACCGACCCGGACGCGGGCGCGCAGGGCGTCTCCCTGATCGCCGTCGAGACCGACACCCCCGGCTTCAGCCGCGGCCGTGTCCTCGACAAGATCGGGCTCAAGGGCCAGGACACCGCGGAGCTGAACTTCGACGACGTCCGCGTGCCCGTCGCGAACCTCCTTGGTGAGAAGGAAGGCCTCGGCTTCATCCAGCTGATGCAGCAGCTGCCGCAGGAACGGCTGATCATCGCCGTCACCGCGGTCGCCGGGATGGAGGCCGCGATCGACCAGACCATCGCCTACACCAAGGACCGCCAGGCGTTCGGCCGTCCGATCTACAACTTCCAGAACACGAAGTTCAAACTCGCCGAGGCCGCCACCGAGGCCGCGGTCTCGCGCGCGTACCTCGACCAGTGCATCGAGCGGCACCTGCGCAAGGAACTCGACGTGCAGGGCGCGGCGATGGCGAAGCTGTGGACCACCGAACGGGTCAACAAGGTCGTCGACGACTGCCTGCAACTCTTCGGCGGCTACGGCTACATGACCGAGTACCCGATCGCGCGCGCGTGGGCCGACATCCGGATTTCCCGTATCTTCGGCGGTACCAGCGAGATCATGAAGGAAATCATCTCCCGCACCCTCTGAAAACCGTTGCCGTACATGGAAAGGACGTGGCGATGAAGGCTGGGCCACTGAGCGGCCTCAAGGTCGTCGAACTGGCCGGGCTCGCCCCGGCGCCGTTCGCCTGCACGGTCCTCGCCGATCTCGGCGCGGAGGTCGTCCGGATCGACCGGGCGACACCGGGCAACGACGTCATCGCGTTCCCGAACGACCCGCTCGCCCGCGGCAGGCGGTCGATCGGGATCAACACCAAGACCCCCGAAGGGGTCGAGCTGGTGCTGAAACTCGCCGACGACGCCGACGTGCTCATCGAGGGTTTCCGGCCAGGGGTGGCCGAGCGGATGGGCATCGGGCCGGAGCAGGTCCACGCCCGCAACCCGCGGCTGGTCTACGGGCGGATGACCGGCTGGGGCCAGGACGGCCCGCTGGCCACCGTCGCCGGGCACGACATCAACTACATCGGTATCGCCGGCGCGCTCGAACCCATCGGGCACGCGGGACAGCGGCCGGTGGTGCCGCTCAACCTCATCGGTGACTTCGGCGGCGGTGGCCTCCTGCTCGCGATGGGCGTGCTGGCGGCGTTGTTCGAACGTCAGTCGTCCGGCAAGGGTCAGGTGGTCGACGCGTCCATGGTGGACGGTGCGGCGCTGCTGACCACCAGCCTGCACGGCCTGCTGAACACCGGGCTGTGGCCGGGCGGGCGCGGCGAGAACATGCTCGACGGCGGTGCGCCGTTCTACGACACCTACGAGACCGCCGACGGCAAGTACGTCGCCATCGGCGCGATCGAGATGCGGTTCTGGGGCGACCTGGTGAAGGTGCTCGGCCTCGATCCCGAGGAGACCCCGGTCCACGTCGACAAGAACGAATGGCCGAAGCTGCGCAAGATCGTCGCCGAGGCCGTCGCGAAGCACACCCGGGACGAACTCGTCGCGAAGGCCGAGGGCACCGACGCGTGCCTGACGCCCGTGCTCGCGCCGGGGGAGGCGCCGTCGCATCCGCACAACGTCGCTCGCGGGACGTTCGTCGACATCGGTGGCGTGGTGCAGCCCGCGCCCGCGCCGAGGTTCGACCGCACCCCGGCGGAGACGCCGGAACCGCCGCGGCCCAAAGGCGCCGACACCGCCGACGTCCTCGCCGAACTCGGGGTGGACGCCGACGGGATCGAGCGGCTCAAGGCCGCGGGCACCATCGTTTAAGGACGTTCCGGGCCGGGGTCCAGATCGGATCGCAGCATCGAATAGAGGATGTGATCGCGCCAGGCCCCGTCCCGGAACCCGTAGCCGCGCAGCACGCCTTCCTTGGTGAAGCCTGCCTTCGTCAGGGAGCGCTGCTCCGCGACGTTGCCCGCCTCCGTCGACGCCTCGACGCGGTTCATCTGCGTGTGCGCGAAGAGATAGCGGACCAGCAGCCGCTGCGCCTCGGTCCCGTGGCCGTGGCCGCGTGCCTCGGGAATCAGCACGAGGCCGGCGTTCCAGCAGTACGACGTCGACCCGGACCTGGTCTTGTGCCAGGACACGAAGCCGAGCCTCTGCCCGTCGAGCACGATCATCAGCATCCCGTTGTCCGCCGCGAGCATGCCGGTCTCGGCCCAGCGGCGGCGCAGGAAGTGCGGGTCGTGCCAGCCGTGCCATTCGAACGCGCCCGCCGCCTGCGGATCGTTCGTCAGCGCTTCGAGCATCGGCAGGTCGTTTTCGGACACCGGTCTGAGCGCGACTCCGGTTTCGTTCATTCCCTGAGGCTAGGCAGGGAAGCGAAGCTTCTCCGTTGAGGGTGGTGGCGGGGGCATGGATGGACTAGGGGCCGAAGGTGCCGTGACGCCCCGCGCCGCCACTGAACCGGCCCGCGCCCTCGACGGCCTCCTCGGCGAGTCCGCCGCGGATCAGTGCGTTCGAGAACTCGGCCCGCATCGCCTCGTCTTCGGTGAGCCCGTACTGGCCGTACGCGGACTTGCGGTCCGCGCGCAGGCACGCCTGCGGGAATGCGGCCAGTTCGCGCGCGAGCGCTTGGGCGGCGCTCAGCGCCTCGCCGTCGGGCACGACCCGGTTCGCCAGCCCGATGGCCAGCGCCTCGTCGGCGTCGACCGGCCTGCCGGTGAGGATCAGGTCCATCGCCCTGGAGTGCCCGATCAGCCGGGGGAGGCGCACCGTGCCGCCGTCGATCAGCGGCACTCCCCAGCGGCGGCAGAACACCCCGAAGACGGCGGTGCTGTCGGCGACCCGCAGATCGCACCACAGGGCCAGTTCCAGTCCGCCCGCGACGGCGTGCCCGCGGACCGCGGCGATCACCGGCTTCGACAACGCCATCCTCGTCGGCCCCATCGGCCCGTCGCCCGCCGGGCCGAGCGAGTTGCCGCGGTCGGTGCCGACGGCCTTCAGATCGGCTCCGGCACAGAAGGCGTCACCCGAACCAGTGAGAACGGCGACCGCGGCCTCCTCGTCGCCGTCGAAGGCGCGGAACGCGTCCGCCAGCGCGGCCGCGGTCGGGCCGTCCACCGCGTTGCGGGCGTCGGGCCGGTTCAGCGTGATCGTCGTCACCGGTCCGTCCCGGTGGACGAGAACGTTTTCGCTCATCAATCGCTCCCTGAGGCGGATCCGGGTGGGCAACGGGGCCCGAGTCTCCTTAAAGTGGTGACAAAGTCCGCAGCGCGCGCGGAGTCATCGTCTGGACACTACGGTGTGATGGGATGGAGCCATGTCGCCCGGCTTGAAGAAATTCGTTGTGATCGCTGTCGTCGCGCTCGTGCTCTTCTTTCTGATCAGCAGGCCGACCCAATCCGCCGACGCCGTCCACACCGCGCTCGGCTGGCTCCGGTCCGGTGCCGAAGCCATCGTGACGTTCGTCCGGAGCCTCTTCTCCTGATCGGTAGCGCCTCTCCCCGGTGTCCTCGGTGACACCGGTGATCACCGTGCGCATCCACCAGCGGTTATCACTCAGAGTCACCCGTCTCGGATTTCGGTCGAGTGACTCGACCATCCGGGTGGATTGCCCCCGAAAACCCGCTGGTCGACGAATTCGTGCCCTGGAAGCTCTGGCGGAATAGACCTCCGCGCCCCTACGGTGCTCACATTGCGTGATCGGTTGGTCCTCCAGGCGCCGGAGCCGGCCTCCTGGGCGAGAAGTTTCCGCAGGTGCAAGCCCCAGGGCAGCGGGAACTTCCAGCCGGGCAAGTAAGTCAGGACTTGTCAGTCGGGGAATCATGAGGAGGCAGGGATGACCGGAGATCCCGGAGTCGATGCGTTGATCCGGCAGTGGGCCGCCGAGCGCGAGCAGACCCCCGAGGAGCAGGAGGCCGACCGGATCGCGTCGGCGTGGCTGGCCGACGTGCCCCGCCAAGCTCCCGGTATCCCCGGCCAGCGTCAGCAGTCCGGCCAGGCGCGGTGGGCGCCGGTCGAGGCCACCGACCCCGGCTACCTCGACGCGATGCGCAGCCGTCTTCCCGGCGTGCCGCAGGACCTGCTCGTCGCCGCCGCGGGCTGGTGGCAGATGGTCGGCGGCGTCACCGAGGCCGAAGCCTGGTGGGACGCCGGCATCAGCCCGCTCGACCAGCGCGCCCTCGACTACCGCGCGGCCGGGCTCGCCCCGTCCGATCTGAGCCGTCGTCTCGGCCCCATGACCGTTTTGCAGCACCTTCGCCGCGGCAGCGCCCCGGCCTGGTGCGTGGCGAGGCTGGCGAGGCAGCAGAAGTCCGCCTGATGAGAACTTCTCGCACACCCGGGTGAACCGGCGTGGCAGGGGCGATCTCGGCAACCGCGTAACGCTAACCTGCGCGGGCTCGTTGTGCGAGCATCGGTCGTGATCGCCGCCCACGCTGGAGGACTCGCTTCGTGCGCACCACCCCCGAAAACGACGAGCTCGTCGCCGACCCGGCCACGCCCACTCCGCCACGCCGCGGTGTGGGCGCCGCCGTCCTCGGCAGGCTGGTGATCGTGCTGGCCGTGCTCGGCCTCGCCGGGGGAGGGATCTGGCTGGTGACCAAGGCGTCCGCCCCGGTCGCGAGCCCGACGACGATGGAGATCCCCGCCTTGCAGGTCAAGGCGGCGGACGTCAAACCGGGGACGGTCGTCCCGGTCAACGCCACCCCCGCCGGCGGCGCGGCCCAGCAGACCCTCCCGCAGCAGGCGCAGCCGAAACCGGGCAAGGACCCGCTGGCCGCCTGGACCGAACGAGCGGCGCAGGCCACCGGCATCCCGGCCAGGGCGCTGCTCGCCTACGGCAACGCCGAGCTGGCGATGCGCCAGATGCAGCCGAACTGCAAGATCTCGTGGGCCACCCTGGCGGGCATCGGCCGGATCGAATCGAACCACGGCCAGTACGGCGGCGCCGTCCTCGGCCAGGACGGACGGCCCTCGAAGCCGATCATCGGCGTCCCGCTCGACGGTTCGCCCGGCGTCAAGGCGATCGGCGACACCGACGGCGGCCAGTTCGACGGCGACGCGGCCGTCGACCGCGCTGTCGGCCCGATGCAGTTCATCCCCAGCACCTGGCGCCGGTACGCCGCCGACGGCAACCGCGACGGCGCTGGCGACCCGCAGCAGATCGACGACGCGACCCTGGCGGCCGCGCGCTACCTGTGCGTGAACAACCGGGACATGTCGGCGGCCTCGGGATGGTGGGCAGGGATCCTGTCGTACAACAACTCGACGGAGTACGCGCGGAAGGTCTTCGGGCTGGCGGACGACTACGCGAAGGCCGTTCAGACCGCGAAGTGACCTACGCCGCTTCCCTCTCTCTCGCGTGCCATGAACGGCCCGTTACTTGCAAATTTTGCAAGTAACGGGCCGTTCATGGCACGCGGCGAGGCCCGGAGGAGCGGTCGGGACCAAGGTCCCGACCGGCCCGGTCGCCGAACTTTCGCCGCGCGGCCAGTGCTAGCGTCGATGCGTGCCCGCATCGTCTGTCACCCTGCGCCGCCTCGGCATCGCCGGCGTCTGCCTGGTGAGCCTGGCGCTGTGCTGCGGGCTCGCCTGGTGGCAGTGGGAGCGCTTCTCCTCGGCGAGCGGGACCTTCCAGAACCTCGGCTACGTCCTTCAGTGGCCGCTGTTCGGGCTGTTCCCCGCGTTCATGTTCTGGCGGATCCGCAAGCTCCGCCGCCAGGCCGCGGAAGCCGACACCCCGGAGCAGACGGCTGAGACCGTCGCCCCCGAAGTGCCCGCGCCCCGGCGGAGGCGTGCCCCGGAGCCCGCGCCGTCCGCTCCCGAAGACGACGAGCTCGCCGCGTACAACAAGTACCTGCGCGAACTCAACGCCCGCGACAAGTAGTTCCCAGAGAGGTTCGAGACCCTATGACCACCCGAACTGACGACGCCGCCCCGGCCCGCTCGGTCTCGCTGGGCGGGCCGCTGATCCGCTTCCGCGTCGCCGCGTACGCCACCGGTGTGGCCCTGCTCGGGCTGGTCGTCGAGATGCTGCTGCAGTACGTCTTCCGCGTGGAACTTCCGCAGTTCGTGAAGATGATCCCCATGGTCCACGGCGGGCTCTACCTGATCTACCTGCTGCTTTCGGTCGACCTCGCGATCAAGGCCCGCTGGTCGATGAAGGGCACCCTCCTCGTGCTGATCGCCGGCTGCATCCCGTTCTTCTCCTTCGTGATGGAGCGCAAGGTCACGCACAAGGTCCAGGCGGGCGTCAAACTCTAAGCCCGGCGCCGGAAGGTCAGCGCCACCAGGAAGGACAACGCCGTCACCACGGCGGCGGTGGCGAAGGCCGAGGTCATCCCGTCGACCGTGGTCTGCGCCGGGCTCCCGGACGGGGTCCGCGTCACCGCGCCGAACACCGTGATCAGGATCGCGAGCCCCAGCGTCGCGCCTGTCTGCTGCAAAGTCTGCAAGACGCCGCCGGCCGCACCCGCGTCCTCGGTGGGCACCGTCGCCATGATGATCACGCTCAGCGGGGAGAACGCCAGCCCCGCGCCGACGCCCATCAGCACCATCGGCCCGAGCAGGTGCGAGAAGTACTCGCTTTCGGTGGTGAGCGTGGTCAGCCAGGCGACGCCGCCGGTCATCAGTGCCGTGCCGGTGAGCGCGAGCGGCTTCGGGCCGAACCGGGGAAGCAGCCGCGGGATCAGCCTGCTGAGCCCGAACATGCACAGGGCCATCGGCAGGAACGCGAAGCCGGTCTCCAATGCGGCGAAACCCGCGATGTCCTGCAAGAACTGGGTCAGGAAGAAGAACAGCGACATCATCGCCATCGGCCCGAGGAAGAAGTTGACGTAGGCCGCGGCGCGGTTGCGTTCGGCGAACAGTCGCAACGGGATCAGCGGCTGGCTCACCCGCGTCTCGATCGTGAGGAACGCGGCCAGCAGGGCCAACCCGGCGGCGAGGCTGACGAGGGTGATGGTGTCGCCCCAGCCGTGCGACGCGGCGTGGGTGAACGCGAACACCAGCGAGCCGACGCCGAAGGTGCCGGTGATCGCGCCGGGGAGGTCCAGCCGCGCGCGTCGTCGAGGAGGATCGGCGACGTAGCGCGAGGTGAGCAGGACGATCGCGAGCCCGAACGGGACGTTGATGTACAGCGCCGCGCGCCACGAGATCCATTCGGTCAGCAGCCCGCCGAGCAGCAGGCCGATCGCGAAACCGCTACTGGACATCGCCGAGAACAGCGCCAGCGCGCGCACCCTGGCCTTGGCCTCGGTGAACGTGCTGGTGATCAGCGCCAGTGTGCTCGGCCCGGCGAGCGCCGCGCCGACGCCTTGCGCGATCCGCGCCGCGATCAGCATCTCCGCCGAACCGGCGAGGCCGCCGAGCAGGGACGCGGCAGTGAACACGGCCGTGCCCACGACGAACATCCGGCGGCGGCCGAACAGGTCGCCCGCTCGTCCGCCGAGCAGCAGCAGGCCGCCGAAGACGAGGCTGTAGGCGGTCATCACCCAGGACAGCCCGGTGTCGGTGAAGCCGAGTTCGGACTGGATGCGGGGGAGCGCGACGTTCATCACCGTCGCGTCGAGGATGAGCATGAGCTGGCAGGTCAGCACGATCGGCAGGACCAGCCGGTGTGGAGATGGTGGGGCCCCGGCCGTCTCCGGCCTAGGCTCGGCACGCAGGGTTCGCTCTGTCAAGGAATACTCCAAAGACGTAACGAGATGAAGCGGAGAGACTCTCCACTTGAGGTCGTGAGCGATGATATGGAGAGTGTCTCCGCTTACGCAAGTGAAATCGGAGAACGTCTCCGTTTTCGTCGCCCGAGGAGGTGCAGATGGTCACGGCCGATCCGGCCCGCCCCATGCGCGCGGACGCCCGGCGCAACTACGAGCGCATCGTGGCCGTGGCGAAGAAGGCGTTCACCGCCGACGGCGTGGACGTGCCCGCCGACGACATCGCCAAACGCGCGGGAGTCGGCGCCGGCACGCTGTACCGCCACTTCCCGACGCGCGACAAGCTCATCGAGGCCGTCTACCGCGACGAGATCGACGGGCTGGCGCAGCAGGCCTTCGACCTGCTCGAAGAACTACCGCCGGGGAAGGCACTCGAGACGTGGCTGGCGACGCACGTCATCTACGTGGTCGAGAAGCACGGGCTGGCGATGACGCTGAAGGCGTCCGTCGACGCCGGGTCCGAGGTCTTCGGCTGGTGCCAGGCACGGCTGCGGACCGCGTCCGACGCGATCGTGAAGGCGGCACAGGAGGAGGGCGTGCTCCGGGCCGACGTCACCGGGGTCGACATCCTGCGGCTGGGCCACGGGGTGGGTTCGGCCGCGAGCAAGGGGTCGCCAGAGGACGCCGAGCGGCTGCTCGCGATCGTGCTGGATGGCCTCCGGGTGCGATGACCTTCGGACGGGGCACGTTCGAGACCTTCGCGACGGCGCGTTTGCTCGCTTGAAGTACATGAAGGCCCCCTTGCTGTACCTAGGCGCAAGGAAGGGGTCCTTCATGTACCTGTTGATTGCCGGGCGGCTGCCGGAGTCGGCCGAGTCCGCCGCAGTGCGTTCACCTGGCCGTGAAGGCCTCCTTGCCTACCCTGAAGGTAGTGAAGGAGGCCTTCACTACCAGCCGATGTGGTCCCTGGTGACGTTGGGACTGCTGTGACGGCGGCGCCCCGTCCTGAAGTACGTGAAGGCCCCCTTCATGTACCTAGGCGCAAGGAAGGGGTCCTTCATGTACTTGGGGAAGGTGTGAAGGTCGAGTTTCTTCGGCTGAGCCGAGGGAAGGGGGCCTTCACGCGCCATCGTTGTGACTGGTGGGGCTGCTGAGGCGCAAGGAAAGGACCTTTCATGGCGTGCGTGACGGGGGTCAGGAGCCGATCCCGGTGAGGGACCGCACCTCCATCTCGGCGTGCTTGACCGGGTCCGCCTTCGTGCGGCCGACGAACGTGCCGACGATGCCGCACAGGAACGAGAACGGGATCGACACCAGGCCCGGGTTCTTGAGCGGGAACCAGTGGAAGTCGACGCTCTTGATGATCGAGTCCGCGGACCCCGACATCACCGGCGAGAAGAACACGAGCACCAGGCTCGCGATCAGCCCGCCGTAGATGCCCCACAGCGTGCCGGTGGTGTTGAACCGCTTCCAGAACAGCGAGTACAGCAGCGTCGAAAGGTTCGCCGACGCCGCGACCGCGAACGCCAGTGCCACCAGGAACGCGATGTTCTGCCCGTTCGCCAGGATGCCGCCGACGATCGCGAACGCCCCGACGGCGACCGCGGTCAGCCGGGCGACCCGGACCTCGGCGGCCGGTTCCGCCTTACCACGCTTGAAGATGTTGGCGTAGACGTCGTGGGCGAAGGAGGCCGAAGCGGTGATCGTCAGTCCGGCGACGACGGCGAGGATGGTCGCGAAGGCCACCGCCGAGACGATGCCGAGCAGGACGGTGCCGCCGATGTTCAGTGCGAGCAGCGGCGCGGCGGAGTTCTCCCCGCCCGGCGCGTTCTTGATCGCCTCCGGGCCGACGAGGGCGGCCGCGCCGAAGCCGATGACGAGGGTGCAGAGATAGAAGACGGTCATGCACGCGGTCGCCCACACCACCGAACGCCGCGCCTCGCGCGAGTTCGGCACCGTGTAGAAGCGCATCAGCACGTGCGGGAGCGCGGCGGCGCCGAGGACCAGCGCGAGTGCCAGCGAGACGAAGTCGAGTTTCGTGATCTCGCTCTTGCCGTACGAGCCGCCAGGCTGGAGCAGCTCGTCGCCGAGCGGGCTCTTGTCGGCGGCGGCGGCGAGCAGGTTCGAGAAGCTGAAGCCGAACTTGCCGAACAGGAACACGGTGATCAGCGCACCGGTCAGCAGCAGGATGGTCGCCTTGATGATCTGCACCCACGTGGTGCCCTTCATCCCGCCGACCAGCACGTACAGCACCATGACGACGCCGACGACGCCGATCACCAGTGCCTGGCCGATGCCGCCGTGGATGTCCAGCAGCAGCGCCACCAGCCCGCCTGCGCCCGCCATCTGCGCGAGCATGTAGAAGAAGGAGATCACCAGGGTCGACGTCGCGGCCGCGGCACGGACCGGGCGCTGCTTCATCCGGAAGCTCAGCACGTCGCCCATGGTGAAGCGGCCGGTGTTGCGCAGCAGTTCCGCGATCAGCAGCAGATCGACCATCCAGGCGACGAGGAATCCGATCGAGTACAGGAAGCCGTCGTAGCCGTGGATCGCGATCGCCCCGGCGATGCCGAGGAACGACGCCGCCGAGAGGAAGTCACCCGAGAGGGCGATGCCGTTCTGTCGCCCGGTGAAGGCGCTGCCCGCCGCGTAGTAGTCCGAAGTGGAGGAATTCCGCGTGCTGGCGCGGTACACCACGTACAGGGTGATCGCGACGAACAGCGCGAACACCGCGATGTTCAGGACCGGGTCGTTGTCGGGGATGCTCATCGCTCACCCGCCTCGACCGAGGCCCGCAGCCGCTCGACCTTGGGGTCGAGCCGCTTGTTGGCGAAGCGCAGGTAGGCGATCGTGATCAGGACCGTGCTGGCGAACTGGCCGAGGCCGAGCAGGATGCCGACGTTGACCTCGCCGATCACCTTCCGGCTCATGAAGTCGTGCGCGTAGGCCGCCAGCAGCACGAACGTCATGTACCAGGTGAAGAACAGCAGGCTCATCGGGAACACGAACCGCCGGAAGGTCTTGCGCAGCGCGACGAACTCCTTGCCGTGCTGGATCCGGTCGAAGTCCGGGCCGGTACTGCGCGGCGGCGGGGGAGCGGTCTGGCGCTCGCGGACGAACAGCGCGGGCATCTGTCCGGTGTCCTCGAGGGCGTTGCTCGCCGCGTAGGGGCGCGCGACGTCGGGCATGGGGGTCCTCCGGGGGCTGCTGGCATCCGGGCGCGGTGCGGAGCGCACATACTAACTACGGCTTCGGACGCTCTGAATAGGCGACCCCGCTTCCACGAACGCACGACCCGGTATTCGTTTTCCAGTCGGAATAGTGTTCCGCGAATTCGTTTTGGTCGAAATGATCCGGCTTTATCACTCGTAATAGTGAGGTGGATTGTCACGCGCGGTCGTCGCCCGAACGGCCCACTGCGGCAAACGGTGGAGAGTGGCCACGCTGTGTCCCTCGTTTTGGTGACAGATCGTAGTTCCGCTTCCGGGTCGCGACGGGCTTCGATACTGTGCCCGCCATCGCGGACCGGGGAAGATCCCCTGGTTCGGCGGTCATCTCGAAAGAAATCACCACGTCGAGCGACAAAGAGTCGATCAAAGAGTCGGCCGGAGTGGCAAGGCCACAACATCGGGCACACATTTGGGCTTGACCCACCCGTTGGGGGCACGGAAAGTAGTTCGACCGGGCGACGCGGCTACCCTGCGTAGGCTGATCGGGTGACATGCGCATCCTGTGCATCCGTGCAACTTGTAACCGGAATTACCTCGTTTGTGACGCGAAGACGGATTTCGGGCCTTGTACATCGTTCGGATACACACTTTTCCCAGGTCAGCACCCGTGTACTGAACAGAATTGACGGCACCCGGATTGGTGTACGATTCTTTGGCCCGGCTGACCCGAAGTGATCGATTGGCAAAGAAAAGTTGATCTCGACGACCATGCACTTCGCAGGTTGCGACCTGCACGTGCAGGTGCAAGACCTCCCGAAGCGGACCGGTGTTCCTGGGGACACCCGGATCGCCGGACAGGGTCCCACGTGTCGCGATCGATCACGTGGTCAGGCCGGGGCCGAGTTCCCCGCAGGTGAGTACCTCGCGGGAACGGACGCCTCAGACCGTGCCAGGACGCCGGACAGGGAGTCACCTACGTGACCGTTGCAGGAGAAGGCCAAGTGCCTGTCGGGGAGTTGCTGGGCCGCACTCCCCGGCCATCGCGGTGGGCCACCGGCTGGCGCACGCTCGTGCGCTGGCGGGACTGGAGCCTGCCGGTGAAGCTGTCGGCCGTGACGCTGGTGCCGATCCTCATCGCGCTCGCACTGGGTATCGCCACCATCGCGGGCCAGGTCGGCCGGTCCGACGGTTACCAGCGGCTGGACCGTCTCGTCGCGCTGAGCGGGCAGATCCGCACGCTCGCCGACGGGCTCGGACGTGAACGCACCCAGTCCGCCGCCGGGCTGACCGCCGGCACCGTCGGCGGCACCCTCGAACTCGGCTCCGCCCGCGCCGACGTCGACACCGCCATCCCTCTCTATGTGGCCGCCGCTTCCCGGGCCGTCGAGAACGAGCCGTCGCTCCGCCAGGCGCGTGACGCCGCGGCCGTCCAGCTGGACAGGCTGGCCGACATCCGGCAGCGGGCCTCCGCCGGGCAGCTCGACCCCGTCCAGGCCATCGGCGAGTACACCGACGTCACCACCGCGCTGCTCGCCGTCGACACCGCGTTGTCCGCGGGCGCCAGTCAAGACGTCCTCGGCGGCACACCCGCCGCGTTGCACGACCTCGTCGTGATGAAGGAACAGCTCTCGCTGAGCCAGGCCCTGGTCTCCTTCGGCATCGCCCGCTCGAGCCTCGCGCCGAGCGAGCTCGACCAGCTGCGCACCGCCGAACTGCGGCTGTCCGACCGCTTCACCGACTTCCGCGCCGCCGCTTCGGAACAGCAGCGCCAGGAGTTCGGCGCCGCCGTCACCGACGACGCGATGGAGACGCGTGACAGGCTCGCGAAGACCGCGCTCGGCGAGCAGGGCACCCCGTCCGCACAGGCGTTCCGCACGCTGTCCGCGCAGGGCTGGAACGACGCCTCGAACGCGGTGCTCACCAAGACGGGCGAGGTCGCGAACAAGTTCGGCGCGCAGGCGAGTTCGGTGTCGGCCGAACTGGTCGACGACGCCAGCAGCGGCGCGGGCCTGCTCGCGGTCCTGCTTTTCGGCGCGATGGTGCTCGCCGTCGCGGTCGTCTTCCTCATCACCCGCCAGCTGCTGCGCTCACTCAAGGTGCTGCGCGCCAGCGCCCTCGACGTCGCCGAGACGCAACTGCCCGACGCGGTCCGCAACATCCAGGAAGGCCGCTCGCAGGGCACCGACGTACAGCCGGTGCCGGTCGGCAGCGACGACGAGATCGGCGAGGTCGCCAGGGCCTTCGACAAGGTGCACCACCAGGCGCTGCGCCTGGCCACCGAGCAGGCCTCGATGCGGACCGGGTACAGCAACGTGTTCGTCAACCTCTCCCGCCGCAGCCAGAGTCTCGTGCAGCGGCAGTTGCAGCTGATCGAGCGGCTGGAGCGCGACGAGGAGGACGCCGACCAGCTCGCCACGCTGTTCCAGCTCGACCACCTCGCCACCCGCATGCGCCGCAACAACGAGAACCTGATGGTCCTCTCCGGCGCCGAGCCGGGCAGGCGGTCCGGCCAGCCGGTCTCCGCCACCGACGTGGTGCGCGCGGCGGTGTCCGAGATCGAGCAGTACCAGCGGGTCACCGTGCAGAACCCGCCGCCGGTCCGGCTGGTCGGGTACGCGGCCAACGATCTGATGCGCCTGATCGCCGAGCTGCTGGACAACGCCACCGCGTTCTCCGCGCCGGAGACCCAGGTGACCGTCGCGACCAGGCTCGTCGAAGACGGTTCGTTCGGTATCGACATCCTCGACAAGGGCATCGGGATGAACGAGGCCGAGGTCGCCGAGGCCAACGCCCGGCTCACCGAGGCCCCCAACATCGACCTCACCACCTCGCGCCGGATGGGCCTGTTCGTGGTCGGGCGACTGGCCAGCAGGCACCGCATCGGCGTCTCACTGCACGGCGGTAAGGACATCGTCGGCGTGCGGGCCACCGTCTCGGTTCCGGCCGACCTCGTGATGGTCCCGCCGGGCGGGGACCCCGGCCCCGCCACCGGTCCGATCACCCAGCGCCTCGCGCCGCTGCCGCCGCAGCAGCCGGGCGGCTTGCCCCGCCGCCAGCGTCCCGTGAACGGGTCGCGGCCGAGCGTGCCCTCACAGGGCGGCGAGCGGTGGCCGTCGGCGAACGATCTGGCAGGCCACACCAAGCCCGGACTGAACGGGCACACCCACACCCAAGACCCGCGGCCGCCGTCGGATCTGGAGATCTCGGGAACGGCGCTGTTCAGCCCGATCCCCAAGGACCAGGCGACACCTCCGCCCGCCCAGCCGCCGTCGACCCCGCAACCCCGCTCGCCGGAGCCGGAGCCCGTCGCCGAGCCCGAGCCGGTCGCCAAGGAGGCGCCGAAGGCCGCCGACCCCACGCCGTCTTCGGTGGAAGGCGAACTGCCCAGCGGAAAGGAACTGTTCGAGGCCAAGAACAACACCACGCTGAGCGAGTGGTGGGACCAGGCGACCACACCGCCCCCGGCGGCGCCGCCCACCGCGTCGGAGACGACGCCGATCTTCGACGAGATGCTCTCGGCGTGGTTCCGTTCGCCCGCCCCCGCTCCCGAAAAGCCCGCGGCCAAACCCGCGGTCAAGAAGGAGAAGCCGGGGAAGAAGGAGCCCGAAGAGAAGAAGGTCGCCGAGCCCGCCGCCGAAGCCGATTCCACCGCGGAGGCCGGGGTCACCGCCGAGCAGGAGGCCCGCAACTGGGACTTCGCCAGCGACAAGGCCTTCCGTACGGTCCAGGAGGTTTCCCAGACCACCCCGTCGACGTTCACCCAGGCCGGGTTGCCGCGTCGCCGCAAGGGCGAGCAGCTCCTGCCGGGCAGCGCGGCGTCGTCGGTCCCGGCCGCCGAGCCCGCCGCCAAATCGGATCTGCCGGTCCGTGATCCGGTGAACGTGCGCGGCAGGCTGAGCAGCTTCCAGCAGGGCGTCAAACGGGGTCGCAAGGAGATGGCGGACAAGGCGGCACCGGCAGCCACTCCCGCCACCCAGCCGCAAGCGAAGCCCGAGCCTCCGAAGGCACCGGAGACGGCCGCGCGTCCGGTGGCGCCGCCCGCCGCGCTGCCGAGCCGGAAGCCCGAGAAGAAACCGCAGGCAGCGCCGCCGGAACCGGAACCGGTCTCGGCCGTCGAGGAGACCGACGCGTGGAACTTCGGCTCCGACGAAGGCTGGAAGGCCGCCCAAGCGGTGTCCCAGTCCACGCCCTCGAAGATGACTTCGGCAGGATTACCCCGGCGCCGTCGCGGGGAGCAACTGCTTCCGGGCAGCGCGGGACCGCCCGCCGCGGCGGTCACGCCCCGACCACAGCGAGACGCGCACGACGTGCGCGGCCGCCTGAGCAGTTTCCAGCAGGGCATCCAGCGCGGACGGCACCACACAGCCCAGGCGACCGAAGCCAACCACGAAACCCTGGAGGGTGAATGACCTCGCCGAACCCGGCCCAGCCCCAGCAGAACCAGTTCGGGTGGCTGGTGAATGACTTCGCCGAGCGAGTGCCCGGAGTGGCGCACGCCGTGGTCGTGTCGGCGGACGGCCTCCTGCTCACCGCGTCCAGCAGGCTCCCGCTGGACCGGGCCGACCAGCTGGCCGCCGTCGCGTCCGGCCTGGTGAGCCTGACCCAGGGCGCCGCGCGGTGCTTCGAAGCGGGCGCGGTCAACGAGACCGTCGTCGAAATGGAACTCGGCATCATGGTGCTGATGTCCATCAGCGACGGCTCCTGCCTGGCCATCCTCGCCGCCCCGAACTGCGACATCGGACAGGTCGCCTACGAGATGACGATGCTCGTCGACCGCGTCGGCCAGATCCTCACGCCGGAACTTCGCGCACAATTGCAGGGCGCCGGTGGGTCGCTGATCGGCGAACCGGTGGGATGATGTCTCGATGAGCACTGGGTCCGGATCCTTCGGCGAACCGCCGGGGACGGGTGAACACCAGCCCCCGCGCGCGGGGGCTGCCAATGCTGCCGGTTCACGGGACGACGGCACTTTCGCCGACGTCCTGAACGGCTTCACCCTGGATTCGGGCCGTGGTCGTCGGAAGCGCAAGAAGAGCAAGCAGTCCGAGGATTCCCAGGTTGGCGGAGTACACGCCGCCGGGGAATCGGCAGTCCCGCAGCCGACCGATCAAGGAGACCGCGTGACCTCACTTGCTTCTCCACCCGACAGCGGCGCAGGTGCCGTCGGGCCGAGACCAGGTGGTCTTTTCGACCCGGGCCCGCCCAGCGGCGAGTTCATCATGCCCGCCGTCTTCGAGCAGGCGCCGTCGCCACTCGAAGAGACGGCGATCGTCCGTCCCTATGCCCTCACGGGCGGCCGGACCAAGGCGAACTACGCTCTTGAGCTGGAGACGCTCATCTCCACCAAGGACCACGTCGCCGCGGGTAGCCTCCCCTCGGTGGCCGCGGAGCAGATCGAATGTATTTCGATCATCGAGGAGTGCCGGACCCCGCGTTCGGTCGCCGAGATCGCGGCGACCCTGCGTGTACCGCTGGGTGTGGCACGCGTGCTGATCAGCGACGCGGCGGACGCGGGACTGGTCAGCGTGCACAAGACGATTTCGGGCAATGACGGCGCCGAGGCACATCTGGTGTTGATGGAAAGGGTTTTGAGTGGACTCCGTCGGCTTTAAGGCACCGCGGGAAACCGCGCCCCCGACCATGACATCCGCGAAGATCGTCGTGGCGGGTGGCTTCGGTGCGGGTAAGACGACCTTCGTCGGTTCGGTGTCGGAGATCGTCCCGCTCACCACCGAGGCGATGATGACGGACGCCAGTCGGGGGATCGACAACCTCGACCAGACGCCCAACAAATCGACCACCACGGTCGCGATGGACTTCGGCCGGGTCTCCCTCGACGCGGACCTGATCCTCTACCTGTTCGGTACGCCCGGGCAGCAGCGGTTCTGGTTCATGTGGGACGACCTCGTCCGCGGCGCGATCGGCGCCGTGGTGCTGGCCGACACGCGACGGCTGGCCGATTCGTTCGCGCCGATCGACTTCTTCGAGGACCGGGGCCTGCCCTACATCGTCGGGGTCAACACCTTCGACGGCATCCTCGAGCACGACATCAACGACGTGCGTGAAGCGCTGTCGATCGACCCCAACATCCCGATCGTCCGCTGCGACGCCCGGGAACGGGAGTCGACGAAGCAGACGCTGATCACGCTGGTCGAATACGCGATGCGGCAGTGGATCGCGTTGCGCGCGAGCAACTCCAGGTGAACCTGGCGGCGGCAGCGTAGGGGCTGCCGCCCCGGTTTCACTTCTTTTCGTAGGTCAGCAGTACCGCGCGCCCGTCCATCGTCCGGGTGCCGGTCAGCCGCAGGTCCGTGCGCACTCCGCCCGCGAACACCTGCTTGCCGCCACCGAGCACCACCGGATGCACGACGACATGGACCTCGTCGATCAGGCCGCGGTCCGACAGCGCGGTGGCCAGCTCGGCCCCGCCCATCAGCAGCAGATCCTTACCGGGCCTGCTTTTGAGTTCGGTGACCCGCTCGGTGAGGTCGCCCGCCACGACTTCGGTGCCCCAGTCCGCGTTTTCCAATGTCCTGGAGAAGACGATCTTCGGCGTCTTCCGCCAGATCGGCGCGAACTCGAGGTCGTGCGGGTGGTCCGAGATCTCTTCGGCCTGCGGCCAGTACGACGACATCATGTCCCAGACCCGTCGTCCATAGGCGAAAGTGTCGGCGCGGGCGACCAGTTCCTGGGAGTGGGCGGACAGCTCCGGGCCCATCGTGGTCCAGTCGAACTCGCCGTCCGGGCCTTCGATGCGGCCGTCGAGCGAGGTGTGGACGGCGTAGACGAGCTTGCGCATGGCTGGATCCCTCCGGTGTGGCGCCCGCCTTCCGGGCGCCGGTCACCTGGGAGTCGGAGCGGGTTCCTGGTTCTCGACATGCCCCGACCGCAAGTAGGTGACCAATTGCGGGAGCGGTGGCCGGGGGCGGGGACTCAGTACTCGTCGTGCCGCTTCCACCAGTGACCCGGCCCGTCCGATCCCCGGCTGGACTCCTCCCACGCCTCCTGCCGCCCGAGCGGCGTCAGGTCCAGGTACCGCAGCGTCCCCACCAGCTGGTCCCCGCCGCGAGCGGTGGTGAAGTAGGTCCGGAACACCTCGTCACCGTCGCGCAGGAAGACGCTGATGCCGAACCCGCCGTCGATGCCGCAGTCCGGGTTGAAGTCGCCGACGGTCGAGACCCAGGGGACGGTCCAGCCCATCCGCTCCTTGTACCGCTCGATTTCGGGCAGTGTCGCCGGCGCGACCACGTACAGCGTGGTGTCGCGGGCGTGCAGGTGGGCGAGGTGGCCGATGTGGTCCACGACCATCGAACAGCCGGGGCAGCCCGCCTTCTGCCCGGGGTTGAGCATGAAGTGGTAGACGATCAGCTGTCGCCGTCCCTCGAACAGGTCCAGCAGTGTCACCCGGCCCTGCGGTCCGTCGAATTCGTACTTGCCGTCGTAGCGGACCATCGGCAGCCGTCGCCGTTCGGCGGCGACCGCGTCCGCGGCGCGGGTGAGTTCCTTCTCCTTGGCCAGCAACGCGTCCCGCGCGACCTGCCACTTGTCCTGCGAGACGATTTCCGGCAGTGCCGCGGTCTCACTCATCCTGATCACCTTTCTGAAGTTCGGCCAGATGGTCCTCCAGCCGGTCGAAGCTGCCTTCCCAGAAACGCCGGTAGCGCTCGACCCAGTCGGCGATTTCGCCGAGCGGGGCGGCCTCCAGCCGGCAGGGCCGCCATTGCGCCGTCCGGGTCCGGCTGATCAAACCCGCGCGCTCGAGGACCTTCAGATGCTTGGAAATGGCCTGAAGGCTGACCGGAAAAGGCTCGGCCAGTTCGTTGACGCTGGCCTCGCCGGTGGAGAGCCGGGCGAGGATCGCCCGCCGGGTGGGGTCCGCCAAGGCGGCGAACGTGGCGCTGAGCTGATCAGTGGTCATTGCTGCTCAATCGATCGGTTGTTTAACCCTTAGGTTGAATATACTGGTGCGAGTTGATCTGTCAAGGACGAGTGAGAGCGCCGTCACGCGAGTAGACGGGTTTAAAACAGTAGGAAGTCCTAGTATTTTGGAGAGATGACCAGCGACCTGCACCGGCCCGTGAACCCCGTTCGCTTCGTGACGGCGTCGAGCCTCTTCGACGGGCATGACGCGTCCATCAACATCATGCGGCGCATCTTGCAGTCGCAGGGCGCGGAGGTCGTGCACCTCGGGCACAACCGGTCGGTCGACGAGGTCGCCACCGCGGCCATCGCCGAGGACGTCCAGGGTGTGGCCATCAGCGCCTACCAGGGCGGGCACGTCGAGTACTTCAGTTACCTGGTCGAGCTGCTGAACGAGCGAGGCGCGGGGCACATCAAGGTGTTCGGCGGCGGAGGCGGTGTCATCGTCCGCGAGGAGATCGACCTGCTGCACTCGCGGGGCGTCGCGCGCATCTTCTCGCCGGAGGACGGCTACGAGATGGGCCTACCCGGCATGATCAACCTGATGATCAAGGCCTGCGACACGGACTTGTCCGCGCAGTCGCCCGGGTCGCTCGACAAACTGCTTTCGGGTGACATCCCCGCGCTGTCCCGGGTCATCACCCAGCTTCAGCGCGAATCGCTGCCTCAGGAGTGGCTCGACAAGATCGCCGAAGCCGCCAAGGCGCGGACGACGCCGGTCCTCGGTATCACCGGAACGGGTGGTTCCGGCAAGTCGTCGCTCACCGACGAGCTGATCCGCCGGTTCCGGCTGGACCAGGAGGACAAGCTCCGCATCGCCGTCCTGGCCGTCGACCCGTCGCGCCGTAAGGGCGGCGGAGCGCTGCTCGGCGACCGGATCCGGATGAACTGCCTCGGGAGCGAGCCCGCCGGCTCTGGAGGCAATTCAGGCCCCGTCTACTTCCGTTCGCTGGCCACCCGGACCACCAGCGGCGAGATCCCCACCGGCCTTTCGGAGTCGATCCTCGCCTGCAAGGCCGCGGGCTTCGACCTGGTGATCGTCGAGACGCCGGGTATCGGCCAGGGTGACGCCGGCATCGTCGACTACGTGGACCAGTCGCTGTACGTCATGACGCCGGAGTTCGGCGCGGCGTCGCAGCTGGAGAAGATCGACATGCTCGACTTCGCCGACGCGGTGGCGATCAACAAGTTCGAGCGCCGCGGCGCCGAGGACGCCCGCCGCGACGTCGCGCGCCAGCTCGTCCGCAACCGTGAGGCGTTCAGTTCCTCGCCCGAAGACATGCCGGTCTACGGCACCAGTGCCGCGAAGTTCAACGACGACGGCGTCACCGCGCTGTACCAGCACCTGCGCGACACCCTCGCCGAACGCGGCCTGACCGTCTCGCCCGGCGTGCTCCCGAAGGTCGCGGGCAAGGTGTCCACCGACGCCAGCACGATCATCCCGGCCAACCGGACGCGCTATCTCGCGGAGATCTCCGACACCGTCCGCGGCTATCACACCAAGACCGAGCAGCAGGTCGCCGCGCTGCGCCAGCACGAACACCTCGCCGCCGCCAAGGAAGCGCTGGCCGCCGTCGACGCGAACACCGACGCGCTCGACGGGCTGCTCGCCGCCGCCGAGTCCGATGTGGACGGTGAGTCGACAAATCTGCTGGCACGTTTCCATGAACTCGCCGAGTCCTACCGTGCCGACGAGCTGGTCGTGAAGATCCGCGACAAGGAACTGCACACCCAGCTCTGGCGCGAGACGCTGTCCGGCAACCGGATCCCGCGCGTGGCGCTGCCGCGCTACACCGAGTCCGGCGAACTGCTGTCGTTCCTGCGCCGCGAACACCTGCCCGGATACTTCCCTTACACCGCTGGCGTTTTCCCGTTCAAGCGGGAGGGGGAGGACCCGGCGCGGATGTTCGCCGGTGAGGGCGACCCGTTCCGCACCAACAAGCGGTTCAAGCTGCTCTCGGCCGACTCCGACGCGAAGCGCCTTTCGACCGCCTTCGACTCCGTGACGCTCTACGGGCACGACCCGCACACCCGTCCCGACATCTACGGCAAGGTCGGCACGTCCGGCGTCTCCATCGCGACACTGGAGGACATGGAGGTGCTCTATGACGGCTTCGATCTGACGTCGCCGAGCACGTCGGTGTCGATGACGATCAACGGGCCGGCGCCGACGATCCTCGCGTTCTTCCTCAACACCGCGATCGACCAGCGCGTGGCGGCGTTCAAGGCCGAGCACGACCGCGAGCCGTCCGAAGCCGAGGCCGCCGAACTGCGCGAATGGGCGCTGCGCAACGTCCGCGGCACCGTGCAGGCGGACATCCTCAAGGAGGACCAGGGGCAGAACACCTGCATCTTCTCCACCGAGTTCAGCCTGCGGATGATGGCCGACATCCAGGAATGGTTCATCGAGCACGGTGTCCGGAACTTCTACTCGGTGTCGATCTCCGGCTATCACATCGCCGAGGCCGGGGCGAACCCGATCTCGCAGCTGGCGTTCACCCTGTCGAACGG
Organism: Amycolatopsis sp. cmx-11-12; assembly: GCF_046269425.1. NCBI lineage: Bacteria > Bacillati > Actinomycetota > Actinomycetes > Pseudonocardiales > Pseudonocardiaceae > Amycolatopsis > Amycolatopsis sp. cmx-11-12. The sequence goes on from NZ_JADNQM010000008.1 coordinate 295,491, forward strand.
TTTCACCTACGTCGAGAGCTACCTCGCGCGGGGGATGAGCATCGACGACTTCGCGCCGAACCTGTCGTTCTTCTTCTCCAACGGCATGGACGCCGAGTATTCGGTGCTGGGCCGGGTCGCGCGCCGGATCTGGGCCGTCGCGATGCGGGAGCGCTACGGCGCCAACGAGCGCTCGCAGAAGCTCAAGTACCACGTGCAGACCTCCGGGCGTTCGCTGCACGCGCAGGAGATGAGCTTCAACGACATCCGCACCACGCTGCAGGCGCTGTGTGCGCTGTACGATAATGCGAACTCCTTGCACACCAACGCTTTCGACGAGGCGATCACCACGCCGTCGGAGAGTTCGGTGCGGCGTGCGATGGCCATCCAGATGATCATCAACAAGGAATGGGGCCTGTCGAAGAACGAGAACCCGTTGCAGGGCTCGTTCATCATCGACGAGCTGACCGACCTGGTCGAAGAGGCCGTCCTGCTGGAGTTCGACCGGATCTCCGAACGCGGTGGCGTGCTGGGCGCGATGGAGACCGGTTACCAGCGCGGCAAGATCCAGGACGAGTCGATCCTCTACGAGCGCCAGAAGCACGACGGGACGCTGCCGATCATCGGTGTCAACACCTTCCGCAACCCGAACGCCGGCGAGGACGACGTCGAGGTCGAACTCGCGCGGGCGACCGAGGACGAGAAGGTCTCGCAGTTGCACCGGCTGGAGGACTTCCAGCACCGGCACCACGCCGAGGCGCAGGTCGCGCTCAAGACGCTGCGTGAGGCGGCGACTCGCGGCGGCAACCTGTTCGGTGTGCTGATGGACGCGGCGCGGGTGTGCTCGCTCGGCCAGATCACCGAGGCGTTCTTCGAGGTGGGCGGGCAGTACCGGCGCAACGTCTAGCGGCCGGGAATATAGCGGGGCGTGTTCGGGTAGTTGCTGAACATGGAGATCGGAATCGCCACCTTCATCACCGATGAAGGCATCAGGCCGGACGTCCTCGCCGCCGCCGCCGAAGAGCGCGGGTTCAGCTCGCTCCACATCGCGGAGCATTCGCACATCCCGGTCAGTCGGGAGACGCCGTACCCGGGCGGCGGCGACCTGCCGCGCGTGTACTACCGGACTTTGGACCCGTTCGTCGCGCTGACGGCGGCGGCCGGGGCCACCTCGAAGCTGAAACTGGGCACGGGCGTCGCGTTGTTGCAGCAGCGCGACGTCATCCACACGGCGAAAGAGGTCGCTTCGCTGGACCTGGTTTCGCGAGGCCGGTTCCTCTTCGGCGTCGGCGTCGGGTGGAACCGGGAGGAAATGCGCAATCACGGCACGGATCCGCGGACGCGGGGCGTGCTCGTGGACGAGCAACTCGCCGCGCTGAAGGAGATCTGGACCAAGGACGAGGCCGAGTTCCACGGCAAGTACGTCGATTTCGACCCGATCTTCGCGTGGCCGAAGCCGGTGCAGAAGCCGCATCCGCCGATCTACATCGGCGGTGCGGGGGAGAAGGCGATGGAGCGGATCGCCAAGTACGGCGACGGCTGGCTGCCGCACGCCCACACACCGCCGGAGGAGCTTCGCCGGGTGCGTCAGTGGCTGGCCGACCAGGGCCGGAGCGACATCAAGTTCTCGGCCTTCGGTGCCACCCCGGAGCAGGACGCGCTGACCAAGCTGGTCGAAGGCGGCGTCGACGAGGCCACGCTCTTCCTGCCGACCGAGCCCGAAGCGGCGACACTGGAGCGACTCGACCAGTACGCGAAGGTCGCCGAGAGCTTTCGGAAGGGGCAACAGGCGTGACTGAGGTTCAAATCGGCTTGGCCGCGGCACTCGAGCAGTTCTCGCCGCGCGAGTCGATCCGGCTGGCGGCGCTCGGCGAACAGCACGGATTCTCCGGCCAGATGGCCGCCGACCACTTCCAGCCTTGGGTCCCTCAACAGGGTGAAGCTTCCTTTGTGTGGAGCGTGCTCGCGTCGCTGGCGGAGAACACCACCGGGGACCTCGGGCCGGGTGTGACCTGTCCGTCGTTCCGGTTGCACCCGTCGATGGTCGCGCAGGCCGCGGCGACGCTGGAGGCGACCTACCCGGGCCGGACCTGGCTCGGCATCGGCTCCGGCGAGGCGCTCAACGAGCACATCATCGGCGGCTACTGGCCCGAAGCGCCCGAGCGCGTGCGACGCATGTTCGAGGCGCTCGAGGTCATCCGGAAGCTGTTCACCGGCAAGGACGTCAAGCACAGCGGCGAGTTCTTCAAACTGCACACCACCCGGTTGTGGACGCTGCCGGACGAGCCGCCGCCGATCTACATCGCGTCGGCGGGCCCGTACACCTCGCGCAAGACCGGTGAGCTCGCGGATGGGCTGATCACGCCGGGCGCGTCGATCGAGAAGCTGGCTGGAATCCTCGACAACTTCGGGACCGGTGCGCGCAAGGCGGGCAAGGACCCGGACTCGATGCCGAAGCTGCTACAGGTGCACCTGTCGTGGGCCGAGGACGACGAGACGGCGTGGGCCAACGCGATGGACCAGTGGCCCAACGGCGGCATGAAGTTCCCGAAGGCCGACATCCGCTCGCCGTTCGACTTCGCCCAGATGGCGAAACTGGTGCGGCGTGAGGACTTCGAGGGCCGCATGGTCGTCTCGTCCGACCCGGACGTGCACCGCGCGGCCTTGCAGAAGTACGTCGACGCCGGGTTCAACCGGATCTACGTCCACAACGTGGGCCGGAACCAGGACGAGTTCATCGAGACCTTTGGGCGGGACGTGCTTCCGAAGCTGACCGCCTGAGCCTCTGGTACTGCAATGAAGGACGCTTTCATAGCAAATTTTGCTATGAAAGCGTCCTTCATTGCACGAGGGCAGGGCGTCAGGCGTTTTTGTCCAGCAGCAGGTGCACCGACAGTTCCAGCCGGTTCGCGACGTCGGCCGCCGAAGCGCGCCGGGTCACCCAGGCGACCAGGTTCGCCATCCAGACGTCGGCGATGACGTGGAAGATGTCGCGATCGGCCTCGGTCGGGTCCTCGATGCCCATCGCCTTGGCGAACATGTTCTCCATCAGCCGCCCGACCTGCTCGACCTCGGCGGCCGCGGTGGTGTCGGCGAACATGAACGCGCGGACCATGGCCTCGGTGAGGTGCGGATCGCGCTGCATCAGCCGGGTGTTGCGGCCGAGAACGAACATCAGCCGCTCGCTCGCGGTGTCGCCGGGGATGGCGGAGCGTTCGAGTTTCTCTTGCGCGCGCTCGAATTCCCTGGCCAGCCCGGAGACGAGCAGGTGGATCTTCGAGGGGAAATAGCGGTACAGCGTGCCGAGCGCGACGTCCGCCTTCTCGGCGACCGCGCGCATCTGGACCGCGTCGTACCCGCCTTTCGCGGCGAGCGTGAGGGTCGCGTCGATGATGCGGCGCCGCCGGTCGCGTTGTGCCGCGGAGCCGAGTTCGTCGCCGCCCAGCGCGGAGAGACCGTTGCCGCTACGCGCCTTCGCGCTCGTGGGTGCCTTGGCCTTCCCTGGCATCGCCACGTCCCCCTTCATCGAACCGATCTTCGGAACTTGTTCCACTTTCTCCGCGTAGCGTACCTAAGCGGACGAACTGTTCAAGACGTGACCCACTGGGCAAGAAACTGTAACACGTTCTACACTCGCTAGTAGGTCCGAGCAGGGCCACGGCGAGGAGGTCCCACCCGTGTCGATCGCGCTCACCGAGGAACAGGCGGCGCTGGCCGCGTCGATCCGGGCATGGGCGGCGTCCGCCCGGCCCGTCGACGCCGTCCGAAGTGGCCGGATCACCGAGCCGCCACCAGGACTGGCGGACCTCGGCTTGTTCGGCGTCGCGATTCCCGAAGAGGTCGGCGGCGCGGGTGGCACGCTCGCCGATCTGGCCGCCGGGCTCGCCGAAGCCGCCGAAGCACTCGTACCCGGTCCTGTCCTCGGGACGGCGTTGGGCGGCGCCTTGCTGTCGACGGTTCCGCAGGCCGCCAAAGAGATCCTGCCCGGTCTCGCGGAGGGGACCGAACGACTGGCGGTGGTGCTCGGCCCCGGTTTCGTCGTCTCGGGTTCGGTCGTCGACGGCGAGTCGGGACCGGCACTCGACGTTCACCCGTCGGCGTGGTTGCTGGTCTCCGCCGGTGACGTCTCCGCGCTCATTCCACCCGGGACGTCCGGAGTGGACATCGAGCAGTGCGACCCGTTCGACGTCTCCCGTCCGGTCGGCCGCGTCCGATGCGGCGGCGTGACACCCGAAGCGGTTTTCGAGTCGCTGCCCGTGGACGACTACGCCGCCACGCTCGGTGCCGCCGAAGCCGCCGGCATCGCACGATGGTGTCTCCGGACCGCCGTCGAGTACGCGAAAGTGCGAGAGCAGTTCGGCCGTCCCATCGGGTCTTTCCAGGCGATCAAGCATCTTTGCGCGGAAATGCTCTGCCGGGCCGAAGCCACCGACGCCCTGGCGTGGGACGCGGCGAGGGCGGCAGACGACCCCGCGCAGCATTCTTTCGCGGCCGCGACGGCGGCGGCCTACGCCCTCGACGCGGCCGTGGCCAACGCGAAGGACTGCATTCAGGTCCTCGGCGGCATCGGATTCACCTGGGAGCATGACGCGCACTTCTACCTGCGCCGCGCCGTCGCCCTCCGTCAGTGGCTCGGCGGATCCGCCCGCTGGCGCCGTCGTGCCGCTGAACTCGCGCTTCACGGTGACCGGCGGACATTGAGTGTCGAGGTCGGCGAAGACGCCGAACTCCGTGACCTGGTAAGCGAAATCGCCGCCCTTCCCGAGCCTGGACGGCGTGTCGCACTGGCCGATTCGGGACTGCTGGCCCCGCACTGGCCCGCGCCGTACGGCCGGGGCGCCACGGCCGCCGAGCAACTGCGGATCGACGCCGCCCTCGCGGATGCCGGTATCCGCCGTCCCGACATGGTCATTGGTTCCTGGGCGGTGCCGACACTGCTCGAACACGGTTCACAGGAGCAGCGGGACCGCTTCGCCGCGCCCACTTTGCGCGGCGAGATCACCTGGTGCCAGCTGTTCAGTGAACCCGAAGCCGGCTCCGACCTCGCGTCGCTCCGCACGACGGCCCGGCGCGTCGACGGAGGCTGGCTGCTCAACGGCCAGAAGGTGTGGACGTCGCTCGCGCGAGAAGCCGATTGGGCGATCTGCCTGGCACGCACCGACCCGGACGCGCCGAAACACAAGGGCATCACGTACTTCCTCGTCGACATGACCACCGGCGGGATCAGCACCCGCCCGCTGCGCGAGATCACCGGCGACGCCGTCTTCAACGAAGTCTTTTTCGACGACGTCTTCGTGCCGGACGACATGGTGGTCGGCGAGGTGAACGGCGGCTGGCGGCTCGCGCGGACGACGCTGGCCAACGAACGTGTCGCGCTCGGCAGTGGATCCGCGGTGGGAGAGGGCGTCGAAAACCTGCTCGCCACTCTTCACGAAGACGCCGACCTGGAGAAGCTGGGCGCGTTGATCGCCGACGGCAGCGCGTGTTCCGTCCTGGACCTGCGGGCGACGCTGCGGCGGCTCGACGGCCAGGATCCGGGTGCCGAATCGAGCGTGCGCAAGCTGCTGGGCGTCCGGCATCGGCAGGCGGTGGCGGAGTTCGCGCTGGAGGCGCTCGGCGGGAACGCCCTCGTCGCCGGTGACCCCGCGCAACACGAGTTCCTGCTGACCCGCTGCCTCAGTATCGCGGGCGGCACGACACAGGTGCTGCTGACGCTGACGGCCGAGCGATTGCTGGGGCTGCCGCGGTCCTGAAAGTCCCTGTCACGGCTCCGCGGAGTGTTATGAACGGTCCGTTCATAACAAATCCTGTTATGAACGGACCGTTCATAACACGTCCCGCCCGCTGCCTGTCGGTCCCGTGCTCTAGCGTGCCGGTCGTGGAGTTCGGCACAGGAACCCAAGCCACCTTCGTCCCCTCGGATCCCCCTCGGGAGGGCGTGCTGGCGCTCTGGGGAGACGGCGTAGCGGGTGACACCGCGATCGAACTCGTGCTGCCGGTGGGAAAGGTCTTCCGGCGCACGAAGGTCGACGCGGCACTCGTTCCCTTGTCACGCGCGATTCCGCGGCTGCTGACCGCCGAGGGCGACCTGAGCCCGGCCATCGCCGCGTGGTCGGCCGCCGCCGAGGCCGGGGTGAACCTCATCGCCCGCGGCAGGCTGTTGCCCGCGGCCTCACCCGGTGGGGTGGATTCGTGGCGGGTCGGCCCGCTCGACGTCGCTGACGAGGAGATGCTGCGCGGGCTCGCCGCCGCGCTGCCGCCCGAGGCGCACGCGTTGCCGTTGTCAGGGCTGAAACGGATCCGGTTGCATTCGCCGGAGTCGTTGATCCGCGCGCTCTGGGACGCGACGGCGGACGTGCTGGTCCGCACGCCCGCCGCGAGTGTCACGGCGGGCGGTCCGGCGTTCGCGGCGGCCGAGCCGACGCTGGTCGGGCCGGACGGTGCCGCGTGGCTCGCGGAGTTGAGCGCCAGGCAGGCGCAGGACGCGCATCTCGTCCTGCGCATGGAGGTGTACGAACCTGAGGATCCTGAAGAAGAGGCCACTTTCGCCGCTGTCCTCGCCGTGCGGAGCGCCGCCGACCCGAGCCTGATCGTCGAGGCGGCGACGTTGTGGGAAGCGCCCGAAGCGGTGCTGGAGCGCATGGGCGAGCAGGTAGAGACGCAGTTGCTGCTCGGGCTGCGGCGAGGCGCCAGGGCGTGGTCGCCGCTCGGCCGCATGCTGCGGTCGGCCGCGCCGACCGAACTGGCGCTGGAGTACGACGAGGTCGTCGACCTGCTGACCCACGGTGACGCGGCGCTGGGTGGCGCCGGTATCGAGGTGCAGTGGCCGAAGGATCTGTTCGCGAGCGAACTCAAGGCGAAGGCGAGCGCGACGCAGGCTCCCGGCAGTGTCACCGGGCCCGAGTTCACGCTCAAGAGCCTGTTGCAGTTCCGCTGGCGGCTGAGCGTCGGCGACGAGGAACTCACCGACGCCGAGGTCACCGCGCTCGCCGAGGCGAAACGGCCGCTGGTGCGGCTGCGCGGCAAGTGGGTCAAGGTCGACGCGCGCCTGATCGCGAAGGTGCGCGCTCACCGCGCGAAGAAACTGTCCGGGGCCGAAGCGCTGGCCGCGGCGCTCACCGGCGAACTGGAGCTGGACGGCGAGAAGGTCGAGTTCACCGCGCCGTCGGCCTTGACGGGGCTGCTCCAGCGGATCCGTGATAGCGCCGCGGAGCCGATCGAGCAGCCCGCCGAACTGCGGGCCACCCTGCGGCCGTACCAGAAGGCGGGCCTGGCGTGGCTCGCGACGATGACCGGGCTCGGTCTCGGCGCCTGCCTGGCCGACGACATGGGGCTTGGCAAGACGATCCAGCTCATCTCCCTGCACCTGCATCGTCGCCCGCTCAAGGAAGGTCCCACGCTCGTCCTGTGCCCGACGTCGTTGCTGGGCAACTGGGAACGTGAATTCGCCCGATTCGCGCCGGACGTCCCGGTGCGCCGGTTCCACGGCGGCGGGCGGCATCTCGACGAGGTCGCGCCGGACGAGGTCGTGCTCGCCACGTACGGCGTCCTTCGCCGGGATCGCGAGACACTGTCCGAAGTGGACTGGGGGATGATCGCCGCCGACGAGGCGCAGCACGTCAAGAACCCACTTTCGGTCACCGCCAAGGAACTGCGGAAGATCCCGGCGGCAGCGAAGGTCGCGCTGACCGGGACACCGATGGAGAACCGGCTCACCGAACTCTGGTCCATTGTGGACTGGACGACCCCGGGGCTGCTCGGCTCACTCGACGGGTTCCGGCGCAAGGTCGCCCGCCCGATCGAACGGAACCGCGACACCGCCGCGACCGAACGGCTGGCCGCGACCGTGAGGCCGTTCCTGTTGCGCCGCAAGAAGACCGACCCGGACATCGCCCCCGAACTCCCGCGCAAGACCGAGACCGACCGGTTCGTCCCGCTCACCGCCGAGCAGACGACGCTGTACGAGGCCGTCGTCCGGGAGAACCTCGCGATGATCCGCGAACTCGACGGGATGGCGAGGGCCGGGCAGGTACTCAAACTGCTCACCGAACTCAAGCAGATCTGCAACCATCCGGCGCAGTACCTCAAGGAACCCGGCGTGCTGCACGGCCGTTCCGGCAAGCTCGCCGCCTTCGAGGAATTGCTCGACGTCATCCTCGACGAGGGTGACAGCGTGCTCGTGTTCAGCCAGTACGTCCAGCTGTGCCGCCTGCTGGAGAAACGCCTTGCCGAACGCGGACTGCCGACGATGCTGCTGTCCGGGTCGAGCACACCCAAGGCCCGCGAGGACATGGTCGCCCGGTTCCAGGCGGGCGAGGTGCCGGTGTTCCTGCTGTCGCTCAAGGCGGGCGGCGTCGGACTCAACCTGACGAAGGCCACCCACGTGATCCACTACGACCGCTGGTGGAACCCGGCGGTCGAGGACCAGGCCACCGACCGCGCGTACCGGATCGGGCAGGACAGGCCGGTCCAGGTGCACCGGCTGATCGCCGAAGGCACCCTGGAAGAGCGCATCGCCACGGTCCTGGAGACCAAACGCGGCCTTGCCGACGCGGTCATCGGCGCGGGCGAGAACTGGATCACCGAACTGTCCGACGACGAACTCGCCGACCTCGTCCGGCTCGGCGACACCTGATGCCCAGCGTGACCGGGCGGAAACGGCGCACCTTCGGCAACACGTGGTGGGGCAAGGCGTGGGTCGAGGCACTGGAAGACCGCGCCAAGCTCGACCCGAACCGGCTGCCACGCGGCCGCACGTACGCGCGCAAGGGCGTGGTCAGCGAGCTGACGGCCGGCACGGGTGAGGTGCGGGCCCGGGTGCAGGGCAGCCGGGCCGTGCCGTACCGGGTGACCATCCACATGCGGGCGTTCACCGAGGAGCAGTGGGAGAGCCTGCTCGGCATGGTCGGCTCGCGGCTCGGGCACGTCGCCGCCCTCCTCGACGGCGAATTGCCCGGCGAGCTGGCCGAGGACGCACGGGCCGCCGGTGCGGACCTGCTCCCCGGCCCAGGCGATCTGCGCCCGAAGTGCTCTTGTCCCGACAGCGCGAACCCGTGCAAACATGTCGCCGCGGTGTACTACCTGGTCGCGGACGAGGTCGACGTCGATCCGTTCGTGCTGTTCCTGCTGCGCGGCAGGCCGAGGGAGGCCGTCCTCGCGGAACTGCGGTCCCGCCGGGCACCCGCGCCCGAGTCCGGCAAGCGGGTGCGTGCCCCCGCCGCACCCGGCGTCGACCCGAAACGCGCCTACACCCGGCGGATCGCGGCGCTGCCGCCGCGACTGGCGGTCCCGGGCACGGTCGGGCCACCCGCGGTCCTCGACCTCGATCCGCCGCACCGCACGGGCTGGAGCAGCGACACGTTCGCGGAACTCGCCGCCGACGCCGCCGCGCGGGCCTGGGAACTGCTGGTCATGGGGCCCGGACGCGAACCGGAGCTGTCGTTCGAGGAAGACCTCGCCCGCCGGGCGGCGACGGGTGATCCGGACCTGGTCACCGAACTCGCCGAGGCGGCGGGAGTGCCGGTGCGGGACCTCGCCGTCTGGGCCCAGGCCTGGCGTGAGGCGGGCCGGGGCGGGATGGCGGTGGTCCGGGAGGTGTGGCGGCCGGGGCAGGCGCCGCTCGCGCAGGCCAGGGCGGACCTGGCCGAATCAGGGCTGCCGGGAGCGCCGAAGACCTGGCGGAACCGGATCACCCAGGGCGACCTGCAACTGCGCTACGGCCGTGACGAACGCTGGTACCGCTTCGTGCGCGACGGCGAGGGCTGGCGGGTCGACGGCCCGCCGTCCACCCGGCCGACGGACGTGATCTACCCACCCTGACGTCGGCGGAGGGAGCTGCGATACGCCCATTCCAGGAACCGTTCCACCCCGCGGACCACATGCGCGCTGCGGATCGAGGGGAAGACGTCGAAGGCGTGCTGCGCGCCGGAGATCTCCGCGTAGGCGACTTCACGCTGGGACTTCTCCCGCAGGCGCCGCACGAATTCGCGGGCCTCGCCCACCGGTACCAGCAAGTCGTGGACGCCGTGGATGACGAAGAACGGCGGCGCGTCCTCGGTGATCCGGTCCAGTGGTGACGCCGCGATGTAGTCGTCGAGGAAGTTCACCGGGTCCTTGTCCGCCTCGAAGACGTGCCGGGCGATCAGCGTCTTCAGCCTGGTCTGGCTGGAGCGCCGACCGCTGGTCGCGGCGAAGTCGTACACGCCGTAGTGCGGGGCGCACGCCTGGATGCTGGTGTCGGCCTCGGTGAAACCGGGCTGCAACGCCGGGTCGTTCGCGGTCAGTGCCAGCAGCGCCGCGAGATGCCCGCCCGCGGAACCCCCGGTCACCGCGACGAACGAGGGGTCGCCACCGTAGGACTCGGCGTTGTCCCGGATCCATGCCAGCGCGCGTTTCGCCGCGATGATGTGCGCTGGCCACCGGGCGGCGGGGGAGAGCGGGTAGTTGATCGCGACGCAGAGCCAGCCGCGTTTGGCCATGTGCAGCATCAGCGGAAGGCCCTGCTGGTCCTTGTTGCCGATCACCCACGCGCCGCCGTGCACCTGCAGCAGGATCGGCGCGCCGGTGACCTTCTCGCGCGGCGCGTAGACGTCGAGCAGGAACCGCTTCCCGCCGGGGGCGTAGGCGATGTCGCGCGTCCGCCGGACCTCCGGGTCGCGCATGCGGAACGGCATGGCCAGTTGGCCCCACGGCGTCGCGAGGTCGGTCGGGCTCGGCGGGTGCTCGAGTTCGTCGGTGTAGGCCTTGCCGATGCCTTCGGTGAGCGCGGTCTCGATCTCGTCGCGCGCTCGCTGGGACTGGGCGATCAGCGTGCCGAGCCCGGCCGCGGACGCGGCCGCGAGGGCCAGACCGGCCTTGCTCGATCCGCCCCGGTGCCGGGCGACGTGCGCCGCCGCGTCGGCCGCGGTGAGGGCGAGCAGGTGTGGGGCGAGTTCCCCGGTGAGCCAGCCCGCGAAGAACGCCGGAACCGCTGTCCGCGCGCCTCTCGGCGGCTTCAACGCGTTCGCGGTGAGCGCGAGCTGGAGTGCCTGGCGGAGGACGAAACTCGGCTGCATGGGCACCGATCCTACCGCCGGGTGACGGCCTAGAACCGGTTGCAGAGTTCGCCTAGGGTGACTCTTATGCAGAGATTGAGTGGTCTGGACGCGAGTTTCCTCTACTTGGAGACACCCACCCAGGTCCTGCACGTGTGCGGGCTGCTCACTCTCGACGGTTCGACCATGCCCGGCGGCTACGATTTCGAGCGCTTCAAAGAGAAACTGGCCGAACGGGTGGCACTGATCCCGGCATTCCGGCGCAAGCTGCACAATCCACTCTGGAATCTGACCCACCCCGTCTGGGTCGAGGACGAGGACTTCGACCTCGAAGCCCACGTTCACCGGATCGGCGTACCCGCGCCGGGGGACCGGCGGGAACTAGCCGAACTCTGCGCCCACATCGCGGGACAACGGCTGGACCGCGCGCAGCCGCTGTGGCAGTTGCACGTCATCGAAGGCCTGGCAGACGGCGGGATCGCCGTCCTGCTCAAGATGCACCACGCCAGTGTGGACGGTGTGAGCGGCGCGAGCCTGATCACTGCTCTCGCCGGTCTCGAACCGGATGCCCCGCCGCCGGAGATCGCGCGGGACGAACGCCGCAACGCGGACGTACCGGGCAGGCGGGCGTTGCTCGGCGCCGGACTGACGTCGTTCGTGAAAGGCCCGGTCGAGCTGGTGAAGCTGCTGCCGGATCTGCTCGAACTCGTTCCGAAATGGCTCGGGAAAGCGTTGCAGGGCAAGGGGATGCCGGTTCCGTTCACCGCGCCGCGCACCTCGTTCAACGGGACGATCACCGCGCACCGCAGCGTCGCCTATGCCTCGCTCGACCTCGACGAGGTCAAGCAGGTGAAGAACGCCTTCGGGGTGACCGTGAACGACGTCGTCCTCGCCGTCGTTTCCGGGGCTCTGCGGCAGTTCCTGCGCAACCGGGGTGAGCTGCCGGACGACCCACTGGTGGCGACCGTGCCGGTGTCGGTACACGAACGGACCGAACGCGACCACGGCAGCAACAAGGTCTCGGCGTTCTTCGCGGCACTGCCCACCCATCTGGAGGATCCCGCCGCGCGCGTGTTCATGCTGGCGGAGTCGAACCGGCTGTCCAAGGACCACCACCACGACATCGACGCCGACATGCTCGGAGACTGGGCCCAGTTCTCGGCGGCGACCATGTTCGGCCTCGCGGTGCGCGCGTATTCGGCGCTGCGCCTCGCCGAACGGCATCCGGTGGTGCACAACCTGGTGGTGTCCAATGTGCCCGGTCCGCCGATGCCGTTGTACCTGCTGGGCTGCGAGATCACCGGGCTCTACCCGCTCGGTCCGGTTTTCCACGGCGCCGGGCTCAACGTGACCGTGCTGTCCAACGCGGGCCGGGTCGACGTGGGCCTGCTCGGCGCCCGCGAACTCACCGGTGACCTGTGGCCGCTCGCCGACCACTTCCCCGATGCTCTCCAGGAACTCCTCAAGGCCGCTCCTTAGCGAGGGGTTGCCGTCCGGCCTTCTTCCGGTTAAGACTAGAACAGGTTTCAGTATTGTGCCCGTTCGCCCCGGTGAGGAGCCAGTGTGGACTTCCAGTTCGACGAGACGCAGACCGAGGTCACCGCGCTGACCGCGCGCGTGCTCGGCAAGGAGCGTGAACCCGCCGACACCTGGCGCGCGCTCGCCGATTCCGGTCTGCTCGCGCTGGCGCTGCCCGCCGAACTCGGCGGTGACGGCCTCGGCGTGGCCGAAGTCGCGTTGGTCCTGACCGAACTCGGTCGCGTCGCCTCGCCGGTGCCCGCGCTGGCGTCGCTGGCCTTCGGCGTCCTGCCGGTCGGGGCGCTGGGCGGGCCGGATCAGCTGGCCGCCCTCCTGCCGCCGGTCGCGGCGGGCGAATCGGTGCTCACGGCCGCGCTGCACGAACCTTCCGCGCCGTTCACCACCCGGCCCGCGACCGTGGCGGAGTCGGCGGGGGACTGGCGGCTGAGCGGGGTCAAGGTCGGTGTGCCGTTCGCGGCGGAGGCGACCCGGATCCTGACGCCCGTCTCGTTGCCCGGCGGCACCGGCGTCTTCCTGGTCGACCCGCGCGCGGACGGCGTGACGCTGACGCCGACGAGGACCTCATCCGGCACCCCGGATTACACGATGACGCTGGACTCCGTGACCGTCACCGACGCCGATCTCCTCAATGGGCACGGCCCCGGCGAATCGATCGCCACCCTCCACCGGTTCGCGCTCGCGGGCACGGTGGCGTTCGGCGACGGGCTGCTCGCGGGCGCGCTCGCGCTGACCACCAAGCACGTCGGCGAACGCGAGCAGTTCGGGCGCCCGCTGGCGGCGTTCCAGGCGGTGGCCCAGCAGATCGCGGACGTCTATGTGGCTTCGAGAACCGTCCAGCTGGCCGCGCGGTCGGCGGTCTGGCGGCTCGCGGCGGGGCTCGACGCCGAAGCGGAGCTCGACATCGCGGCGTACTGGCTGGCGGAGGAGGCGCCCGAGGCGCTGGCCGTCTGCCACCACCTGCACGGCGGGGTCGGCGTGGACGAAACGTATCCACTGCACCGATTCTCGTCGGCGGTCAAGGATCTCGGACGGACGCTCGGCGGCGCCTCGCATCGGCTGGCCGAACTGGGCGAACTGGCGGTGGGGTGAACCGATGCTGATCGAACTGACCGCGGCGCAACACCAACTGCGCTCGGAACTGCGAAAGTACTTCGCCGGCCTGGTGAGTGCCGAGGAGCGGCACGCGATGCTGCGCGAGCGGCACGGCCCGGTGTACCGCGAGATCGTGCGGCGGATGGGCCGCGACGGCTGGCTCGGCGTCGGCTGGCCGGAACAGTACGGCGGCCGGGGTTTCGGCGAGATCGAGCAGCACCTCTTCGTCGACGAGGCCGCCCGCGCCGACGTCCAGCTGCCGTCGGTGACGTTGCAGACCGTCGGGCCGACGTTGCAGGCGTTCGGCACCGAGGCGCAGAAGGCCTTGTTCCTGCCTAAAATCCTCGCGGGCGAGGTGCATTTCGCCATCGGGTACACCGAACCGGACGCGGGCACGGACCTCGCGTCGCTGCGGACGACGGCCGTGCGTGAGGGCGACGAATACGTCGTCAACGGCCAGAAGACCTTCACCACCGGCGGGCACGACGCCGACTTCCTCTGGCTCGCCGTGCGGACCGCGCCGGACGCGCCGAAGCACAAGGGGATCTCGATCCTCATCATGGACACCCGGGATCCGGGCTATTCGTGGACGCCGATCATCACCTGCGACGGCGCGCATCACGTGAACGCCACCTACTACTCGGACGTCCGGGTTCCGGCGGACATGCTGGTGGGCAAGGAGAACGAGGGCTGGCGGCTGATCACCACCCAGCTCAACCACGAACGCGTCATGCTCGGCCCGGCCGGGCGCATCGGCGGGCTCCACGACCGCGTCCGTGACTGGGCGGCGTCCAGGAAGACCCCCGACGGAACCCCCTTGCTGCATCTGCCCGACGTGCGCGCCGTGCTCGCGGAAGTGCTCGCGACCGCCCGGGTCAACGAACTGCTGAACTGGCAGGTCGCGGCGTCGTCGGCGACCGGACCGGTGGCGGTGGCCGACGCTTCCGCCACCAAGATCTTCGGTTCCGAACGCATCCAGCGGCTGGCCAGGAGACTGGAGGAGCTCGTGGCACGACACGGCGATCAGGCCGACACCGAAACCGCGGAACTGGCCCGCTGGCTGGACGTGGTGGCCAAACGCAACCTGGTGCTGACCTTCGGCGGCGGCGTCAACGAGATCCAGCGTGAACTGATCGCCACCGCCGGTCTCGGCTTGCCGAGGGTGCCGCGATGAGCATCCAGGAAGCGGCCGCCCACATCGCCGCACAAGGGGAATCCGCGCCGAGGGCCGCCCGCGACGCGGTCAACCAGGCGATGGTGAACAACTGGGTCGAGGCCATCGGTGACCGCAATCCCGTGTACGTCGACGAAGAATTCGCCGCGAAGAGTGTCCACAAGGGACTCGTCGCACCGCCCGCGATGGCGCAGGTATGGACGATGGGCGGACTGCACGGGACCCGTGCGTCGGACGACCCGCTCGGCGCGATGATGGAGGTACTCGACGAAGCCGGGTTCACCTCGGTCGTCGCCACCAACTCCGAGCAGAACTACCACCGCTATCTGCGGCACGGCGAACACGTCTCGGCGACCGCGAAACTCGAGAGCGTCGTCGGGCCGAAACGCACCGCGCTCGGCGAAGGCTGGTTCGTGACGACGAAGACCACGTGGTACGTCGGCGACGAGGCCGTCGCGGACATGGTGTTCCGGGTGCTGAAGTTCCGCCCGCTGGACGCCGAACCGGCTAAGGCGGCCGCTCCGGTGCTGCGGCCGGTGATCAGCAAGGACACCGAGTTCTTCTGGGCAGGCCTGCGCGAAGGGGAACTGCGGATCCAGCGGTGGGGCGAAATCCTGCGGCATCCGCCCGGCCCGATGCCACCGGACGGTGACCTCGACGCGAAGCCGGACTACGTCGTCGCGTCCGGGCGCGGCACGGTTTACAGCTACGTGGTGCACCACCATCCGAAGGTTCCGGGCAAGGACCTGCCGTTCGTGGTGGCGCTCGTCGAACTGGGGGAAGGCGTCCGGGTGATGGGCGAACTGCTCGACGCCGACCCCGAGACCGTCCACATCGGACTCCCGGTGGAGGCCACGTTCGTGAAGATCGACGAGGAACTGACGTTGCCCGCATGGAGGGTCGCGCGATGAAGGACTGTTCGGTCGGCACCGAGTTGCCGCCGCTGGCCATCGAGGCCACGCCGACGTTCGTGGTGAGCACGGCCGTGGCGACCAGGGATTTCCAGGACGTCCACCACGACCGCGACGCCGCCGTCCAGCGCGGGTCGAAGGACATCTTCCTCAACATCCTCACCGACACCGGCCTGGTGCAGCGGTTCGTGACCGATTGGGCGGGACCGGAGGCGTTCGTGCGGTCGATCAAGATCCGGCTCGGCGTGCCCTGTTACGCCTACGACACCCTGACCTTCACCGGGCGGGTCACGGAACGGACCGGTGACGACGTGGTGATCGCGGTGTCCGGTGTGGACAGTCTCGGCGAGCACGTGACCGGGACCGTGGAGCTCACGCTGGGAGGCGAGTGATGACCTTGTCCGGGCGGGCCGCGATCGCCGGTATCGGCGCGACGGAGTTCTCCAAGGATTCCGGGCGCAGCGAGCTGCGATTGGCGGCCGAAGCGGTTTCAGCGGCTTTGGCCGACGCGGGCCTCAAAGCGTCCGATGTGGACGGACTGGTCTCGTTCACCATGGACGGCAACAGCGAGATCGCCGTCGCGCGGGAACTCGGCATCCCCGAGCTCAAGTTCTTCAGCCGGATCCACTACGGCGGCGGGGCGGCGGCCGCAACCGTGCAGCAGGCCGCGATGGCCGTCGCGACCGGCGTCGCGGACGTCGTCGTCGCGTACCGGGCCTTCAACGAACGGTCGGGGATGCGGTTCGGCCAGGTCTCGTCGACCGCGGCGGGGCAGGTGAACTCGTCCGGCGTCGACAACGCGTTCCACTACCCGATGGGGATCGCGACGCCGGCCGCGACCGTCGCCATGCTCGCCCGCCGCTACATGCACGAGTACGGCGCGACCAGCGAGGACTTCGGCAGGATCGCCGTCATCGACCGCGCTCGCGCGGCGACGAATCCGAAGGCCTGGTTCCACGGCAAGCCGATCACGCTCGAAGACCACCAGGCGTCCCGCTGGGTCGCCGAACCGTTGCACCTGCTCGACTGCTGCCAGGAGAGTGACGGCGGTGTCGCGCTCGTGGTCACCAGCGCCGAGCGCGCGCGCGATCTGCCGCACCGGCCCGCCGTGATCGCGGCGGCCGCGCAGGGAAGTGGTCCGGACCAGTACGTGATGACCAGCTACTACCGTGACGACCTCCCGGCGTTGCCCGAGATGGGCGTCGTCGGACGGCAGCTGTGGGAGCAGTCCGGTCTCGGTCCCGGCGACATGGATCTCGCCGTGTTGTACGACCACTTCACTCCTTATGTCCTGATGCAGCTGGAAGAACTCGGCTTCTGCGGCAAGGGGGAGGCCAAGGACTTCATCGGCGGCGGTGCACTGGAACTCGACGGGAAGCTGCCGCTCAACCCACACGGCGGACAGCTGGGAGAGGCCTACATCCACGGGATGAACGGGATCGCCGAAGGGGTCCGGCAGGTGCGGGGCGACGCCGTCAACCAGGTCGACGGGGCCTCACGCGTGCTCGTGACCGCCGGTACCGGCGTACCTACGAGCGGACTGGTCCTGACCGCGGGCTGAGATCACCTCATTGCCCGATGGTGTACTAGAGCGGTACCTGCCACGGTGAGAGGAATACCGGCTGGGAGGTGCCATGTCTGGACCAATCGTCGTCGCGTGGACCCTGACCGCGGTGTTCGCCGCGCTGGTCCTGCCCTGCGTGCTCAGACTCGTCCGGTTGGACTACGGACGACTGGGCACGGCGGTCCGCAACGGTGATCTGGCCGAACTGCTGCTCGTCGTCGCCATGGTCGCGATGCTGTCCCCGGTGGGCGGCCCGATCCCCGCGGCGGGCTGGCAGGCGGTGCTGGCGCTGACCGCGGGCTGGTTCGCGGTCTCGTGGTGGAAGGGGCGGCGGTCCGGGCACGCCGCGTGCGGGCACCACGCCGTCTCCGCCGCGGCGATGCTGTTCATGGTGACCTTCATGCCGCACAGCGACGTCTCCCACGGGCCGTGGCTGGTGATGTCCGGCCCCGGCGCCGCTTCGGCACTGTGGTTGTCGCTGGTTTTCGGTGTCGTGGCCGCGTATTTCGCGGTGGACGCGGTGCGCGCCGGGGTGCTGGCGGCACGGGGCACCGGCGACTCCGGTCAGGTGTCGCGGTGGGTGTGCCGCGTGATCATGGGACTGGGGATGGGCTACATGCTGCTGGGTGCGGCCCTCTAGTCCGCAATTAGTCACCTACTTGCGCCTATCGGCAGCGCAAGTAGGTGACTAATTGCGACGCGTCAGACGCCGATCCGCCGGACGACGCCGTCCCCGGCGTCACCCGCGTCCGGCAGATCCTCCGCGGGGTTGTCCGCGGCCCATTTGGCGGCGTTCGCGATGTCCTTGTTCAGCGCGACGATCAGCGCTTCCGACGACGGGTACGCCTCCTGCTCGCGCAGGTGGTGGCCCAGCCACACGGTCAGCACCTCGCCGTAGAGGTCACCGCTGAAATCGAGCAGATGCGCCTCGACGAGCCGGTAGCCGTCCGCGCCGTAGTACGTCGGCCGCCTGCCGACCGAGACCGCCGCCGCGATCCGCGTCCCGTCCGCGCGTTCGGCCCAGCCCGCCCACACTCCGTCGCCGACCTGGCCGTCTTGGTCGCGCAGCGCGATGTTGGCGGTCGGGAACCCCAGTTCCCGTCCCCGCTGATCGCCCTTCTCCACCTGGCCACGGACCACGAAGTACTCCGCCGTCATGCCGCCCCCGTCCCCTGCTGTCACGAAAGCCATGAAACCACGACCCGGGCCCGGGGTCGACCGCCGTCCACGCGGCGAGAGCCGTCCTAAGAGTCCACTGTGTACTGAATCACCTGGATGAACCCGCGTCCGCGATCGACGTCGGCAGGACGCTGCCTGGTCATCTACGTCGCGATGGGCGTACGGGGCGCCCTGCCACCGCGATAGCGGGGCCTTCGGCCGGGGCGGGTTCATGCGTGGTGTCCTTTGCCACGGGACATCTCAGCTCCGCCAGCTGGCTCCCGATCACGTGGTGACGAGCCGGTATCCGAGGTCCAGCTCGGTCCGCCCCAGCAGGCCGACGTGATGCCGGTGCCAGTGCCCGTCGGCGAGGTCGGCGCGCAGCCGCTCGACCGCCGCCGCGACGACGTTCTGGTCCAGCAGCGCGACACCGGACATCCCCGCGCGCACACGCTCGGACAAGTAGGCCTCCGGCCTGCGCCAATACGCGCCGAGGAACCCGTCGACGCAGTCCGAGGGCACCGGCAGCGGAGCCACCGAAGGTGTCTCGCCAGCCGCGCTCAGCTCCTCGACGACCCGGTCCAGGCAGGCCAGCCTGCTCTCGTGCTCGGCGATCTCCGGCAGGTAGTCCCGCACCAGCCAGAACCGCGCGAACACCGCCTGGTCCCAGGTCACGATCACCTGGCGACGGGACACCCGCCGCAATTCGGCCAGTCCGGCGGTCACATCCGTCCAGTGGTGCACGGTGAGAACCGCCAGGCCGACGTCGAAGGCTCTGTCGGGGAAGGGCAGCCCTTCCGCGCACGCCTGGACGGCGGGGGCGGCGGCGGCCGGGCGCTGCCCGATCATCCGCCGCGAGGGTTCGACCGCGACCACACTGCGATCTTCCGGCTCGTAGGAACCGGCTCCGGCGCCGACGTTGACCACCGAGCGCGCGTCGCCGAGAGCGGCGGTCACGGTGGCCGCGATCCGGGGATCCGGACGTCTCGATCGCGCGTAGTCCCGGCCGAGTTCGGCATACGGGTCGCTGATCAAGGGGCGCACCTCGCCGAGTCTAACCAGAGCCCTTACCAGCGGGTATGAGGATTCAGTCTGTCGTGGTCAAGAAAGTGTCGGAAAGCACGGGGGCCTCGTCCCGATCCGGTGCCGTGGTCGTGATCATCAGCCCGGCGGGCTCGCGCCAGACGCGGGTCCGCAGCGGTTCGCCGGGGAAGACGACGCCGGCGAACTTCGCCGAGAACGACGCGACGCGGGAGGTGTCCCCTTCGAGCAGTTCGTCCGTGACGGCCTTCGCGATGACGCCGTAGGTGCACAGGCCGTGCAGGATCGGCTTGTCGAATCCGGCCGCCGCGGCGAACGCGGGATCGGCGTGCAGGGGGTTGCGGTCGCCGCAGAGCCGGTAGAGCAGGGCCTGCTGCGCCAGCGTCGGGGTGTCGATGACCACGTCCGGCCCCCGAGACGGGAGTTCGACGCGATCGGACGGTCCGCGCTCGCCGCCGAAACCTCCTTCGCCACGGGCGAAGATGCTCGACCGCAATGTCCACAGTGGAGTCCCGTCGGAGTCGGTGGCGACCGTCTCGTTCACGATCACCGCCGCCTTGCCCTTGTCGAAGACGTCGACGATCCGCGTCCTGGCCACCGCCTTGCCCGACGCCGGGATCGGCCGGTGCGCGATCACCTCCTGCTTGCCGTGCAGCACCTTCCCGAGGTCGACCTCGACGCCGGGGAACGAGACCGCGGGCGGCTCGAACACCCGCAGGTTCGCCGCCACGGTGGCGAACGTCGGCAGCACCTGGAGGCCGTCCTCGTAGGTGTAACGCAGTTCCCGCGGGCTCATCGGATCCGCGCCCGCGCCCAGCGCCAGGTGGTAGAGCTGCACGTCGGACGCGGTCCAGGCGAAACTCACCTCGCCGAGGTCGGCGCCGATCGCGACTGCGGGGTCAATGGGCACGAAGAACTCCTACTCGTAGGTGACGGTGACCTCGTCGGTCAGCGGCAAGGACTGGCATGCCAGCACGATGCCTTCGGCGATGTCGTCGCCGTCGAGGACCTCGTTGTTCAGCATCTTCACCTCGCCGGAGGTGATCCGGCAAGCGCACGCGCTGCACTGGCCCTCACGGCAGGAGTACGGCGCGTCGAAACCCTTTTCCAGCAACAGGTCCAGCAGTTTCGTCCGGCGCGGCCATTCGAGCTTCCTGGTCTCGCCGTCGAGGGTGACTTCGACTCCCGCCGGAGTCTCGGCCTCGTCGACGACGACGGGTTCGGCCACCTCGAACGGATTCCCGCCGAGGGACAGGAACCGCTCCAGATGGATCCGTTTGCGCGGCAGTCCGAGATCCTTGAGCACCGTGCGCGCCGCGTCCATGAACGGCCCGGGACCGCAGATGAACGCCTCGTGCGCGGTGTACGGCGCCACCAAGGCGCGAAGGTGCGCCTCCGTCGGCAGCCCTTGCAGGCTTTCCAGCCAGTGCACGACGACCAGCCGGTCCTCGTACCGGGCGGCGAGGTCCGCCAGCTCCCGCGCGAAGATCACCGATCGCTCGTCGCGGTTCGCGTAGAGCAGCACGACCTTGCCGGTGCCCTGCTCCAGCGCCGACTTCAGGATCGACATCACCGGCGTGATCCCGCTTCCGCCCGCGAGCAGCAGGAAGTCCTCGTCGAGCGACGCGGGGCTGAACACCCCGGCGGGCGGCAGGACCTGGACCTCTTGGCCTGCCTGGAGGTTGTCGCAGAGCCAGTTCGACCCGTAGCCGTCCGCGGTGCGTTTGACGGTGACCTGGACCCGGTTCTCGTGCGGCGCGCTGGAGAGCGAGTAGCAGCGGGCCACCGACCCGGTCCGGTCGCTCGGCACGCGCACGGTGAGGAACTGCCCTGGTGTGTAAGCGAAAACGGAGACGTGCTCGGCCGGGATCTCGAACACGATCGACGACGCGTCGGCCGTCTCGGTGATCACCTCGGCCACGGTCACGGTGACGGGACCGCTCATTCGGGCACCTCCAGCAGGCCGTCCTTCACCGCGGCGTCGATGCTCTCGCTGAGGTTGCCGCAGGTGTCGAGCAACGCCGTCTGCGCTCCCGACGCCTTCTGTTCCGCGAACACCGGACAGCTCCGCGACGCGTCACTCGCCCACTGGATACTGGTGTGCTGCACGCTGTTCTTCTTGACCAGCACACAGGTCCCGCACGAGCGGCAGCTCAACGGCTGGAGCCCGGCGGTGAGGAACTCGACGGTCTCGGGCTTCACACCCCGGCCTCTTCCGACTGCCGCCGCGCCAGGTTCTCGGCCACCTCCGCCGCCCAGACCTCGTTGGCGCGGCTGGTGTCCACTTCGAACTCGAAGCGCTGTGTCATGTCCTCGGTGACGTCGGCGGCGTCCACATAGAACTGGTCGTACCAGCGGCGCAGCTGGTAGACCGGCCCGTCCTCCTCGCACAGCAACGGGTTGTCGATCCGCGTCTTGTTGCGCCAGATCTCCACGTCCTGGAGGAAGCCGACGCCGATGCCCTTGGCGAATTTCCCGGCGATCTTGTCCGCGTGCTCGTCCGAGACGCCCTCGAACTTCTTCACGCTCACGCCCCATTGCAGCACGAACGAGTTCTCGGTGACCGGGTAGTGGCAGTTGATCAGCACGTTCTCGATCTCGAAACCCTGGTACGTGTTGAGCAGCTTGTTGATCATGTAGGACGGCCCGAAGTACGACGCCTCCGACCGCAGCAGGTTCTCCTCGCCGCCGTAGTTGGACGCCATTCCCTTGTCCGGGCGGCCTTTCGTGTTCAGGTACTGGGTGGCGACATGCCCCTCGAACACGTTCTTGAAGTAGGTCGGGAAGGCGTAGTGGATGTAGAAGAAGTGCGCCATGTCGACCATGTTGTCGATGATCTCGCGGCAGTTGGAGCCCTCGATCAGCACCGAGTCCCAGGTCCAGTTGCTCCACTCGCCGTTGAACACGCCCTCGATCCGCGGGATGACGACGTCCTCGGGCGGCGGGTTGCCCTCCGGGTCGTGCCAGACGAACAGTTGCTTGTTCTCCTCCAGCACCTGCCACGTCTTCGTCCGCGCCCGCAGCGGAACCCTTTTGGCGTAGGGGATCGAGACGCATTTGCCGTTGCCGTTCCAGCGCCAGTCGTGGAACGGGCAGGCGATCTCGTCGCCCTTGACCTCGCCCTGGGTGAGGTCGCCGCCCATATGGCGGCAGTACCCGTCGAGCACGTTCAGCTTGCCGGACGAATCGGCGAACACCACCAGTTTCGTCCCGAACGCCGTGATGGCGTGCGGCTTCCCGTCCCGGAACGGCTCGGCCAAGCCGAGACAGTGCCAGCCGCGCGCGAACCGCGAAGGGGGCGCGCCCGCGTCGATCTGCCGTACGGATTCCGTCGTCATCGGCTGCCTCCCGGTTGACCGTGATCTTGCTGCGCGAGGTGCTCGGCCGCAAGATAGCCGAACACCATCGCCGGGCCGATCGTCGCGCCGGGGCCGGCGTAGGTGCGGCCCATCACCGCCGCGCTCGTGTTGCCCGCCGCGTAAAGTCCGTCGATCACCGACCCGTCCTCACGCAGGACGCGCGCGTGCGGATCGGTCCTCAAACCGCCCTTGGTGCCCAGGTCGCCGGGCACGATCTTCACCGCGTAGTACGGCGCGACGTCCAGCGGCCCCAGGCTCGGATTGGGTTTGTTCCGCGGGTCGCCGTAGTAGTGGTCGTACGCGCTGCGCCCGCGGTGGAAGTCCTCGTCCACGCCGCTCTTCGCGAACCCGTTGAACCGCTGGATGGTGGCCTCCAGCGTGTCGGCCGGGACCTCGATCCGCTCGGCGAGTTTCGCGATCGTGCTCGCTTTGACCGCGATGCCCGCTTTGAACCAGCGGCCGGGCAGCGGCTGGCGCGGGCCGAGGCCGGTGAACATGTACCGGTTGCGGTTGCGCTGGTCGAACACCAGCCAGGTCGGAAAGTTCTCGCCGGGGCCGTCACCTTCGCCGTACATCGCGTGCACGGCCTCGACATAGGGCGCCGATTCGTTGACGAAGCGTTCGCCCCGCGCGTTCACCATCACGCAGCCCGGCCGCGACCGCTCGGCGAGCGCGAACCACGGGCCGCCGGTCAGCGGGATGGACGGACCCCACCAGGCGTCGTCCATCAGGTCGGTGGCCGCGCCGAGTTTGAGCCCAGCGTCGATGGCGTCGCCGGTGTTGGCTTCGGCGCCGACGGTCCAGTCGGTGCCGATGGGCGCCCGCTGGTACTTGACCCGCATCTCCTCGTTGCGTTCGAATCCGCCCGCGCCGAGGACGACGCCGAGCCGCGCGCGGATCAGCTTCTCCTCACCCTCATGGCGGACCACGACGCCGATCACGCGATCGCCCTCGACCTTGAGATCCACCAGCGGCGTGTTCAGCCAGACGGGGACATTCGCCCTCCGCAGCCCCTCACGCAGACCGGCCGCAAGCGCTTGCCCCATGGAAAGAAGCCGCTGACGGCGGATCCGGCCGACCAGCCAGCGGCCGCCGAGACCGAGAACGCGGAGGATCCCGCGCGGATGCCGGGCAAGCAGGCTCAGCCACCGGTAGTCCGCCTGGGTGATCGGGACGCCCAGCGGGGGAGCGCTGTAGGGCGGCTCCAGATTCGCCAGCTCCGGTCCGAGGACGTTGCCGTCGAGGGCGGCCGGTTCGACCGAGCGTCCGCCGGGGCGCCCGCCCGGGGCCTCCGGGTGGTAGTCCGAGTAACCCCGGACCCAGCGGAAGCGCAACGGCGTCTTGTCGCAGACGAACGAGAGGACTTCCGGGCCGCGGTCGAGGAAAGCCGACCGGAGTTCGGCCGGGACGACGTCCCCGACGATCGACTGGAGGTATTCGCGAGCCCGCTCCGGGGGTTCCTCGATCCCGGCCGCGCGCAGGGCGTGATTGCCGGGGATCCAGACACCGCCACCGGAGCGCGCGGTGGAGCCGCCGAAGTGGGCGGCCTTCTCCACGACCAGGACCTCGAGTCCCCGGTGGGCTGCGGACAGTGCGGCGGTCATCCCGGCGGCACCACTGCCCGCCACGATCACGTCGTACTCCATACGCCCCTCACCTGAAACACGTTGTAGGAAGCAGGTAGCAGCATCCGCGCTGCTCCAGTCACCATAGACGAGAACGTGTTCTAGTTCTAGGGTGGGTGTCATGGACTCCCTCATCGCGGATGTGGTGATCGTGGGCTTCGGCGCGGCGGGCGCCTGTGCGGCGATCGAAGCCGCCGACGCGGGCGCTCGCGTGCTGATCCTGGACCGGTTTTCCGGCGGTGGCGCGAGCGCTGTCAGCGGTGGTGTCGTCTACGCCGGTGGCGGGACGGCTCAGCAGCGGGACGCGGGCGTCGACGACAGCGTCGACGCGATGTACGAGTACTTGCGGCTCGAGGTCGGCGACGTCGTCTCCGAGGAGACCCTGCGGCGGTTCTGCGCGGGTAGTACGGAGATGGTGACCTGGCTGGAGGGCAACGGAGTCCCGTTCGAGGGGAGCCTGTGCCCGTACAAGACGTCCTACCCGAGCGACAAGCACTATTTGTACTACTCGGGCAGTGAGGCGGCGGGAGGCTTCCGTGACGCGGCCAAGCCGGCGCCGCGCGGTCACCGGGTCAAAGGGCCGGGCACCTCGGGGAAACTGCTGATGAAACGCCTGGCCGAGGCCGTCCGGAGCCGCGGTGTCCAGGTGCTGCCGCAGACCGCCGCCCGGAATCTGATCGTGGACGCCGACGGGACCGTGACCGGCGTCGTCGTGTCCACCCTGCGGGACGCTCCCGCCCGCGTGCGGGCCGCGCATCGGAAGCTGGCCGCGTATGCCGCCAAACCGGGGATCTACGTGCCGTCGCTCCGCAAGTCACTGCACCGGCGGGTGGAGCGGATCGAGCGTCGATACGGCCGTGAACTGCGGATTTCCGCCACGCGCGGGGTCGTCCTCGCCGCGGGCGGGTTCATCGCGAACCGCGAGATGGTGCGCGAACACGCGCCCGCGTATCGCGGTGGCCTGGCGCTGGGGACCTCGGCCGACGACGGGTCCGGGATCCGGATGGGGGTCGAGGCGGGCGGGGCCACCGCGGAACTGGGCCGGGTCTCCGCCTGGCGCTTCATCACCCCGCCGCCGGCGTTCCTCGGCGGGCTGCTCGTCGGCAAGGCGGGTGGGCGGATCATCGACGAATCCCGGTACGGCGCGGCCGTCGGCGAACGCATGATCACCGAACACGAAGGACGAGGCTGGCTGCTGGTCGACGACGCCATCGTGCGGGACGTGCGGCGTGACGCGCGGAAGCAAAGCCAATGGTTCCAAGCACTTCAGGTGCGCTATCTGCTGCGGCAACGGGTCGTCGCCGGGACGCTCGAAGACGTCGCGCGCAAGGCCGGTGTCGATCCTGACGGGCTTGTCGCCAGCGTCGAGGCTTCACGCTCCGGCGCCGACCCGACGGGTAAGCCCGCGGAGTTCGCGCGTCCGCTGGATCAGGCGCCGTACTCGCTGATCGACGTCTCGATCCGGCCCAACGTCGGCTATCCGTGCCCGATGCTGACGCTGGGCGGCCTGGTCGTCGACGAAGAGACCGGTGCGGTCCGGTCCGCCGCGGGTGCTCCGATTCGCGGGCTGTACGCGGCCGGGCGGACCGCGGTGGGAATCTGTTCTAGGTCCTATGTGAGCGGCCTGTCGCTGGCCGACTGTGTCTTTTCCGGGCGGCGTGCTGGACTGCATTGTGCTGGAGAGCACCGTTCTGTCGACAAAAACGAGAACGTGTTCTAGTCTTGGATCCGGTTCACGGAGTACGGCGAGAGAGGGAACGCATATGAGCGAGCACGCCGCGCAGGACGTGATCGCGGGGATCCGGGAGCTGCTGCCGGTCCTGCGGGAACGGGCGCAGGAGGCGGAGGACGCCCGGCGCGTTCCCGAGGAGTCCGTCAAGTCCCTGCAGGAGACCGGGTTCTTCAAGCTGTTGCAGCCGAAGACGTTCGGTGGTCTCGAAGCCGACCCGGTGAGTTTCTACACCGCGGTCAAACTCGTCGCGAGCGCGTGCGGGTCCACGGGCTGGGTCGCCTCCATCCTCGGCGTCCATCCGTGGCACCTCGGCCTGTTCGAGGCGCAGGCGCAGCAGGACGTCTGGGGTGACGACGCCGACGTCCGGATCTCCTCGTCGTACGCGCCGATGGGCAAGGCGGACGTCGTCGACGGCGGATACCGCCTCAGCGGGCGCTGGAGTTTCTCCTCCGGCTGCGATCACGCGACCTGGGTACTGCTGGGCGGGCCGGTGTTCAAGGACGGCAAACCGGTCGACTTCTGCACCTATCTGGTGCCGATCACCGACTACACGATCGAAGACGTCTGGGACACCGTGGGCCTGCGTGGCACCGGGTCCAACGACATCATCGTGAACGACGTCTTCGTCCCGAAGCACCGCGCGCTCAGCTTCATCGCGACTTCGAAGTGCAAGACGCCGGGCCAGGAGATCAACCCGGGGCCGCTGTACAAACTCCCGTACGGTTCGGTGCATCCGAGCACGATCACCGCGCCCATCATCGGGATGGCCCAAGGCGCCTACGACGCGCACGTCGAGTACCAGGGCAAGCGGGTGCGCGCGGCGTACGCGGGTGAGCAGTCCAAAGAGGACCCGTTCGCCAAGGTGCGCATCGCCGAGGCGGCCAGCGAGATCGACGCGGCGTGGTTGCAGCTGACGCACAACATCGACGAGCTGTACCAGTTGGCGTGCCAGGGGGAGAAGCTCCCGTTCCCCACGCGGCTTCGGGTCCGGCGCGACCAGGTCCGTGGCACGGAACGCGCGATCTTCGCGATCGACCGGCTTTTCGAGAACTCCGGCGGCCGTGCCCTGAAGGCCGGAACGCCGATCCAGCGGTTCTGGCGCGACGCTCACGCGGGCCGCGTGCACGCGGCGAACGACGCGGAGCGCGCCTACGTCATGTTCGGAACCGGCGCCTTCGGGTTGCCCGTCGAGAATGCGATGGTCTGATGGCCGAAGGCAAATACGTCACTGTCCGCGCTGGTCATCAAGAGGGCGGACTCAAGCTCCACTACCACGAGGCGGGCGGGGAGCATCCGGAGACGGTCATCCTGCTGCACGGTGGTGGCCCCGGCGCGTCGGCGTGGAGTAACTTCGGCCGTAACCTGCCGGTGTTCGCGAAGAACTACCGCACACTGGCGATCGACCAGCCGGGGTTCGGCCGGTCGGACAAACCGACCGAGCATCCGCAGTACTTCCGGCACAGCGCGGACGCCGTCGTCGGACTGATGGACGAACTCGGCATCGAACGTGCCCACTTCGTCGGCAACTCGCTCGGTGGCGGGACGTCCGTGCGGCTCGCGTTGAACCACCCGAAACGCGCGGGCCGTCTCGTCCTGATGGGACCGGGCGGGCTGAGCGTGAACCTGTTCGCGCCCGATCCCACCGAGGGCATCAAGAACCTGGGCCGGTTCAGTGCCCCGCCGGGGCCGAGCCGGGAAAAGCTCGAAGCCTTCCTGCGGATCATGGTGCACGACCAGTCCTTGATCACCGACGAACTGATCGACGAGCGGTTCGCCGCCGCGAGCGCGCCGGAGTCCCTCGCCGCGATGAAGGCGATGGGCAAGTCGTTCGCCCAGCCGGACACCTATGAAGAGGGCATGCTGTGGCGCGAGGCACATCGCCTGCGTCAGCGGGTACTGCTCATCTGGGGCCGGGAAGACCGGGTCAACCCGCTCGACGGTGCCCTGCTCGCACTCAAGCTGATCCCGCGTGCCGAGCTGCACGTGTTCGGCGGTTGCGGACACTGGGCACAACTGGAGAAGTTCGACGAATTCAACCGGCTGGCACTCGACTTCCTGGGAGCCTCCTGATGGGTATCCGTTCGCTCGCCTACCTCCGCATCGAAGCGACCGACATGGCCGCGTGGCGCGAATACGGACTGAAGGTCCTCGGCATGGTGGAGGGCTCCGGCACCAATCCGGAAGCACTCTACCTGCGGATGGACGACTTCCCGGCGCGGCTGGTGGTCTTCCCCGGGGAGCACGACAGGCTCGCGGTGGCGGGCTGGGAAGTCGCCAACGCCGGCGAACTCGACGAGATCCGCGCATCGCTCGACGCGCATTCCGTGCCGTACAAGGAAGGAACGCCCGACCAGCTGGCCGATCGGCGGGTCGACGGCCTGGTGTCCTTTGAGGACCCTTCGGGCAACACGCTCGAAGTCTTCCACGGTGTCGCGTTGCAGCACCGGCGCGTGATGAGCCCGTACGGCCACAAGTTCGTGACCGGGGAGCAGGGGCTCGGGCACGTCGTACTGTCCACTCACGACGATGAAGCCTCCTTGCGGTTCTATCGTGACGTCCTCGGTTTCCGGTTGCGGGATTCGATGAAGCTGCCGCCGCAGATGGTCGGCAGGCCCGCGGACGGGGCTCCGGCGTGGCTGCGGTTCTTCGGGTGCAACCCGCGTCACCACAGTCTCGCGTTCCTCCCGATGCCGACTCCGAGTGGCATCGTGCACCTCATGGTCGAAGTGGAGAACACCGACGACGTCGGCCTCTGCCTCGATCGTGCCATCCGCCGGAAGGTGCCGATGTCGGCGACCCTCGGGCGGCACGTCAACGATCTGATGCTCTCGTTCTACATGAAGACCCCCGGCGGTTTCGACGTCGAATACGGCTGCGAGGGAAGGCAAGTGGACGACGAGAGCTGGATCGCCCGAGAGAGTACGGCGGTTTCCTTGTGGGGACACGACTTTTCAGTCGGCGCCCGTCCGCCGGGTCAGTCGTGACCCGGATGACGGAGATCGGGGCGGACATCGATCCGGCACGCTTCCGTACGGTGCTCGGGCACTTCTGCACCGGCGTCGCGGTGGTGACCGGCCACGACGGCCGGGCGCCGGTGGGGTTCGCTTGCCAGTCGTTCGCGGCGCTTTCCCTCGACCCGCCGCTGGTCTTGTTCTGCCCGGCCAAGACTTCGCGCACTTGGGCGGTGCTCGCCGAATCCGGGCGGTTCGCCGTCAACGTGCTCGCCGAAGACCAGCAGGACGTCAGCGCGGTGTTCGGCGCCCGCGGCGCGGACAAGTTCGCCTCGCTCGACTGGACCCCCGCCCCGTCCGGATCCCCTTTGCTGGCAGGGGCTTTGACGTGGATCGATTGTGCATTGGAGACCGTGCACGAGGCGGGCGACCATTACGTCGTCGTCGGCAGGGTCACCGCACTCGGGGAACCCTCCGACGATCGGCCCCTGCTGTTCCACCGCGGGCGGTACACGGTGACCGAACCGGTGACGGACGAACTCGCGGCACTCATGCCGTGGCCGCGCCCGGACGATTGGCTCTGATCGGCTCGCCCGCCTCGTGCAGGCTGCGCAACGCGAGCTTGTAGGACTCGGCGAGCCCCGTCTCGTGGTACGGAACACCGAGCTCGGCGCAGTACTCCTGGACGATGGGCCGGGCGCGGCGAAGATGCGGCGACGGCATACTCGGGAACAGATGGTGCTCGATCTGGTAGTTGAGCCCGCCGAGCGCGACGTCGACGACCCTGCCGCCGCGGACGTTGCGCGACGTGAGCACCTGCTTGCGGAGAAAGTCGAGTTCGGTGTCCCCGGACAGGATCGGCATCCCCTTGTGGTTGGGGGCGAAGATCGATCCCATGTAGACACCCCACAGGGCTTTGTGGACGATGAAGAAGACGAGCGCCTTGCCGGGGGAGAGGACGACGAGCAAGGCGCTGAAGTAGAGCGCGAAATGTGCCAGCAGCATGGCCGCCTCGATCCCGCGTCGCCGGATGCCCGGCTTCGAGACCGCGCGGATGCCGGAGACGTGCAGGTTCAGGCCTTCGAGCGTGAGCAGCGGGAAGAACAGGAACGCCTGGTAGCGGCCGATGAACCGCGGAAGCCCCTTGCTGGCCCGCGCCTGATCCTTCGACCACACCAGGATGTCCGGGTCGACGTCGGGATCGAGGTCCTCGTGGTTCGGGTTCGCGTGGTGGCGGGTGTGCTTGTCCATCCACCAGCCGTAGCTCATGCCGACGCCGAGGTTTCCCGCGATACGACCGGCGATCTCGCTCGGACGCCGGGTCCGGAACACCTGACGGTGCGCGAGATCGTGCGACAGCAAGGCGATCTGGCCGAACATCACCGCCTGGAAGACGGCTATCCCCAGCTGCCACCAGGAATCGCCGATCGCGAAGAAGGCGACCCAGCCGGAGACGAAGAGCGTGGCGACCAGTCCGATGCGGAAGACGTAGTAGCCGGGACGGCGGTCGAGGAGGCCCGCTTCGCTGACGCGGCGGGACAGGCGGGCGAAATCGCTGCCTGTGCGGAGGTTTGCGGTCACGTTGTGAGTCTAGTTCGGACGTGCCGTGGGGGTGAATGCGGTGAGCAGGTGGGTCGGTGCGGGGGTTGGCCCTACCTGGGGGCTGGTGGGCGTGGGGTCGAGTCGGCGTCGGAAGCCGAGGATCGCCAAGATGCGTACCGCTCTGGATATTTCTTGCTCGGTCGAAGTCCGATTACGTGCGGTCGAACTCTTGTTCGAGTATGATCTTGGTCATGGCCACTTCTCTTGCTTTTGATCTGAAGGCTGCTCGTGTTCTTGATGTCGCGTTTGATGAGGAGGTGTTGCTTCGTCGGGCGCAGGGGCGTCAGGTGCGTGCGTTGGCCGAGTTCGGTGCTGCCGGTGGGTCGCGAAGATCGGTGACCGAGGAGGTCGCGTTGCGCTTCTCGGTCTCTCGTAATCAGGCGTTCCTGCTGGTGGAAACCTCGTGTGCGCTGGTGGCGCGTCTGCCGAACACGTTGGCGGCGCTGGAACGCGGCGATATCGACTTGTACAAGGCGTCGAAGGTCACCCGGTTGACGCGGGAGGTGCCGGACGAGGTCGCCGCACTCGTGGACGCGTGGATGGTGGGGCGTCTGGCGGGGCGTGATCCTTCGGCGATTCGTGGTTCGGTGGACTACGCGGTGCAGAAGTTCGATCCCGCCGGTTATCGGGACCGGGCGGTGAGGAAACGCGCTTCGCAGCACATCGCGTTGAAGCACGAGGACGAGACCATGTCCACTCTGTCCGGCTATCTCCCGGTCGAAGTTGCCAGTTCCGCCTATGCCTCGATCGGCCGCGCCGCCCAGGCCCGCCGGGCCAAAGACACCTCCCGCACCCTCGATCAGCACCGGGCCGATATCTTCGCCGAACGGCTGCTGGCCGAGGATGGCCGCGGGAAGCCCCGGGCGCATATCCACGTGTATGTCGACTTCCTGACGTTGGTGGGTGTGCGTGAGGATCCCGCGGTCCTGGCCGGGTACGGGCCTGTCCCGGACTGGCTGGTCCGCGAGATCGCCTCCGACCCCGACTCGACCTGGTCACGGTTGATCACCGATCCCGCCACCGGGCAGGTTCTTGAGGCCGGTGCCGGGACGTATCGGTCACCGGCGTCGCTGGCCAGGTTGATCAGGGCACGGGACCGGGAATGCACCCATCCCGGCGTGCGCCACGAGGCGCTGTCAATCAATGTGGAGGTGAAAGACCTGCACCATTGTTATGTCGCATCATAGCGGTGATAGCTGAGGGCAGCGGAACCAGGAGACGCTGGGGAAGCGGGAGCAG
>NZ_JADNQM010000090.1:0-1644 GCF_046269425.1 Amycolatopsis sp. cmx-11-12
CCTCGATCTTGCATGGGTTTCTGTGAGTTCGTCGGGATTGCTGCTGCGGCTGGGTTTTGGTCGGAAATCGTGCTGTGGGCAGGGTTGTGGGCCGACTGTCGTGTCGGTGGGCGGGTTCCGAGGGTCCTTGGTTGTAGGGGCAGAGGGTGTGGATCAGTCGGGCCAGGGTGCTGCGCGGAGTCGGGTGAACGCGGTCGCGAGGTGGTGTGCCCAGGTCCAGTCCCGGTCGAGGTGCAGGGTGGGGATGCGGGCGGTGCGGGTGAGTTTCGCGGCGATGGCGCAGATGCGGTAGCGGAAGGTAGCGGGTTCGCAGCGGGCCAGTTCGCCGGTGAAACACAGGGACTGGGCCCAGATGAGCAGGTCGGCGGCGGTCAGCGCGAGTTCGAGCCAGGCTTTGTTTGCGGTGTAGCCGCGGCAGGGAAGGTTCCGCAGGCCGGTGTTTTTGCCGCAGCGGATGCGGTCTTCGACGCGGGCGTGGGATCGGTGGTGGGTTTCGAGGTCGGTGAGTTGCCCGCCTTGGGTGTCGGTGATGAACGCGGTGAACCGGTGTCCGTCGGTGTCGGTGAACCTCAGTTGCGCGCCGGGGTGTGGTCGTTCCCGGCGGACGATGACCCGCGATCGGGGAGGCCATTTCGACAGGTCGAGCATGCCGGTGATCTCGGCGACCCACGCCCCTTTCCGCGGCCGGCCGTCAAGGTCGTAGGCCGGGCTCCACGCGTCGTCGGGAATCGTGAGGACGGCGGCCTGGACCTCCGCGGCGATGGAGAACCCCAGCGAGAAACCACATCCCGCGCCGCGTATCGCGGCGGCGAAGGCATGGGTCGCGCCGGCGGCGTCGGTTCGCACCATCACCCGCGGCGCGTCAGGGTCATCGGGATGGGGCCGGGCGTGAGCGGGCAACGCGGACAAGGCCATCGTCAGGATCTCGACGTGGTCCGCGGCAGTGTTCGCCCCCGCTTTCCCGGGCCGCAGGATCCCGGCCAATGCTTCCCCACCGGCGACGTCGGGGCGGTCGAGGTAGGCCAGCAGTGGATGAAACCCGAACGTTTTCTTCCACGTTTTCGCCGCGTTCTCCTTCTCGCTGTGCGCGATCGTGATCGTCGCGTCGATATCGATCACCAGCCCGGCCGCGAGGTCGGGGCCTGCTCCGGCGGCCCAGGCCCGTTCCCGAGCCACCGCGCGAACGGCCTGCAAGCGAGCCAAATGCTCGGCATCGACCCGATCGAGTACCCGCCATGCGGTGGCGTCACTGGCCACCGGACCGAACAGTTTGGCCTGATCTCGCAGCGTCGCCAAGTGCGCCAGTGCGTCACCGCCGTCGGCGATCATCACCGCCAGATCAGCCAACACCCGACCCGGCAGGTGAGTTGGTATCCCGGCATAGGTGTCGATAAGCGCTTCTGACCAGCCGATTCCCAGCCCGGTGCTGACGGTGAGTTCGCGTAGTAGAGCTACCCCGGCGCGAGAGACGAGACCACTGCCGTCCGCGGTGACCCGGACTTGCGACTGCTTGCTATCGTGCACCAAGGAAGTGCCTTCCCGTGAGAGAACCCTGGACCTTCGCAAGCCCAAGTTTCCCTTACAGGACAGGCACTTCCTCCATTTCACGACCAGATCTACATCACACTGCGTGAAAGACGCAGG
>NZ_JADNQM010000091.1:0-1564 GCF_046269425.1 Amycolatopsis sp. cmx-11-12
TCGAAGCCACCACACTCGCCGACGCACTGGGCGAGCTGACGACCAAATTCCCGGCGATGGACAGAGTCCTTCTCGACAACACCGGAAACCTCCGCAAAGCACACCGCGTATTCCTCAACGGCGAACTGATTCCCCATCCCGACCGGACGATGCCGCTGGGCGACGACGACCGGATCGAGTTCTTCACCGCGGTCGCCGGTGGCTGAACCGGCCGATGGAGGTGGCCGACGACCCCGCGAGTTCGGAAGGGTAACACTGGAGAACCAACGCGCCGGACTGGGCCGACATCCAGGAACACACCATCCACCCGGCCTGGCTCACCGTCCTGACCGACCTAGCGCCGTCATCGAGTCGGCCGGTGCTGGACCTGGGCTGCGGCGCCGGCGGATTCACCCGGCTGGCCCACGGACACGGCATCAGGGTCAGCGGTCTGGACGCGGGCGCCGCGCTGGTCGAGATCGCGCGGACCTGGACTCCGGCAGGGGCTTTCTGGTCGGCGACATGGAGCAGATTCCTTTGCCCGACAACGAATTCTCCGCGGTAACGGCATTTAACAGCCTCCACTTCGCCAAAGACCCCACTCGCGTCGTCGAGGAGGCGATACGGGTCACCTGCCCCGGAGGACACCTCGCCGTCGCAACCTTGGGACCACTCACGGATTGCGACGCGATGGCGTACTTCCTCGATCTCGGCGGCTCTATGCTCTTAAGGCTCCCTCCGTTCGCCGGACACGGTGGTGTTGGCGTTGGCGTCAGATGGCTCGCCCGGTGGCGTGTGGAGGACCTCAAACGTGACCCGGACGTGTATCCCAATGCTGGAATGCCGCCGTTTGATCGCCTGGTCCCGGACGCGCTGTCCCACTCGCACGAGGACCTCATTCCGATCGGTTTTCCTGGATGCGGACTCGGGATGGGTTCGCGCCCTTTGCTTCGATTCGCCCGACGCGCGTCCGCTTCCCGGCCTTCTCCGGCGATCTCCACGTCGGCGAAGCCACCGCAAAGGCGGCACCTCGGTAGGCCAAGCAGCCCAACCTGAGCCCAGAAACCCGGTGGCCACCGGGGCCGCGATCAGCCGCGCGGTGGTGACCGTGACCTTTCGCAGCGGGCGCGTCACAAATGCTCATTGTCGCCGAGAACACATGCGGCCTCGGAGTCGGCGCCCGCCTGCTGCTGGACGCGCAACAGCA
This sequence comes from Amycolatopsis sp. cmx-11-12, assembly GCF_046269425.1. NCBI lineage: Bacteria > Bacillati > Actinomycetota > Actinomycetes > Pseudonocardiales > Pseudonocardiaceae > Amycolatopsis > Amycolatopsis sp. cmx-11-12. Next base: position 1,187 of record NZ_JADNQM010000091.1, read on the forward strand.
CCGGGCCACCCCCAAACTGTTCACGTCCACGAACCTGTCCAACCAGCTCATGCAGCGGCTCCCCGCCCGCCTTGGCTGGCAGTCCGCGGGAATCGTCTACGGCCTCGACGACGGAGATCCCGAACTGTTCTTCCTCGCCCCCGGCAGACACCCAGCTGCCGTGAAGCGTCCCGTCCACGCCAGCGACGATGGCCTGCTACACGCGAAGGCTAAAGGTTGTCCCGTAATGATCAAGTGTGTTGGCAGGTATGGGGGGTGACGGCGGTGCTATCCGCTGCCGTCAGGTGGTCATGGTCAGGTTGCGCATGAGGGCGATGCCGCGGGTGGCGTGCGAGACGCCGTCGCGTTTGCGGCGGCAGTTGCGCAGGATGTTCCAGG
>NZ_JADNQM010000092.1:0-1478 GCF_046269425.1 Amycolatopsis sp. cmx-11-12
AGCCGGGCGAATTCTCGGGGTCCTCGCAACACCTGATGGCTTATGTGGCTGCCAGTAGATCACGCAGGCGCTCGGCTGGTTTGTTCCAGCCGAGCGTTTTGCGTGGCCGGCCGTTGAGTTGCTGGGCGACGTGTTCGAGGTCTTCGGCGCTGTGAACGGACAGGTCGGTGCCTTTGGGGAAGTACTGGCGGAGCAGTCCGTTGGTGTTCTCGTTCGATCCACGTTGCCAGGGTGCGTGCGGGTCGCAGAAGTAGACCGGGACCCCGGTCGCGACGGTGAACTGCCTGTGTGCGGCCATTTCGCAGCCCTGGTCCCAGGTCAGCGAGCCGCGCAGATGTGCGGGCAGGGTCGTGATCAGCGATGTCAGCACGTCGCGGACCTCCTCGGCGGTGTGCCCGCCAGGCAGGTGCCCGAGCATCACGTAGCGGGTGGATCGTTCGACCAGGGTCACGATCGCGCTCTCGTTGCGGGAGCCCATGATCAGGTCACCTTCCCAGTGCCCTGGGACAGCCCGGTCGGCGACCTCGGCGGGCCGGTCGGAGATCATCACCATCTCGTCGACGAACCGGGGAGTGCGCTGCTCCGGGCTGCGGCGGGGTTTGCGGCGGGTGCGGCCGGTGCGCAGCGCGACCGCGACCTCGCGGCGCAAACCGCCACGGGCCTGGACGTAGATCGCCTGGTAGATCGTTTCCGGACTCACCCGCATGTCCTCGTCGTCGGGGAACTCGATGACCAGATTGTTGCGGATCTGCTCGGGTGACCACCGCTCCCGCAGCTTCTGGGCGACATGGTCGCGCAGCGGGCCGTCCTGGGCGAGTTTGGACTTTTTCGGACGCGGTCGGCTCTTCGCCCAGGCCCGCTGAGCGTGGTGTGGCCGGTAGACACCGTTGACCGACCGCGTGTCGATCTCCCGTTTGACAGTCGACGCCGGACGGCCCAGTGCCCGCCCGATCGCCCGGAACGAGTCGCCTTGGCGGTGCATGTCGGCGATCAGCTCCCGATCGGTCACCGTCAAGTACCGGGGATGCACTGTGGCCTCGACCGCCGCGACAGACGGCTCCGAGGACACCGGGACGAAAGTGGTCACACCCGTCTTGTAGTCGACCCGAACCCCATCCGCGTGGAGGCGCGCGTTGCCGACCTTCCGGATACCCCGGTCCCAGTCACCAGCAGTGCGCCGGTGAATCCCGACCCGCTTGGCGGCTTCACCCTGCCTGACCCCAGCCGCGCGGAGCCGGTCGTACTCCGCCCGGCCCGGATGCCCGCCCCGGCCCCTCTTCCCACGACCCCGGACACCAGCCTTCCGCACCCACCCGAACGCCGTATTCCGGTTCACCCCGACCGCCCGGGCAGCACCCGACACACTGCCCATCTCCCGGTCCAGAGCATCGAAAAACCTCGCCTTCAACCCCTCAGAAACCACGATCCCCACAACTCCCTGAAATCCAGGGTGTTGCGGGGATCGCTAGAACCCGCCC
>NZ_JADNQM010000093.1:0-1352 GCF_046269425.1 Amycolatopsis sp. cmx-11-12
GGGGTGGATTTCAGGGGTCGTTGCAACACGGGTGATCAACTGGTTTTGGTGAGGAGTTTAGCGAGGCGCTCGGCTGGGGTGTCCCAGTCGAGTGTTTTGCGTGGGCGGCGGTTGAGTTGGGCGGCGACGGTGGTGAGGTCGTCGGGGGTGTGGACGCTGAGGTCGGTGCTTTTGGGGAAGTATTCGCGGAGCAGGCCGTTGGTGTTCTCGTTCGAGCCGCGTTGCCAGGGTGCGTGTGGGTCACAGAAGTAGACGGGCATGGCGGTGGCGATGCTGAATTCGTGGTGTCGCGCCATTTCCGCGCCTTGGTCCCAGGTCAGGGAACGGCGCAGGTGTTCGGGCAGGGTCGTGATGGTGGCGATCAGTGCGTCGCGGACGTGTTCGGCGGTGCGGGATTGTCCGAGGTGCACGAGCATGACGTAGCGGGTGGTGCGTTCGACGAGGGTGCCGATCGCGGAGGCGCCGTTCTCGCCGATGATGAGGTCGCCTTCCCAGTGGCCGGGGACGGCGCGGTCGTCGGCCTCGGCCGGGCGGTCGCTGATCATCACCATGGGTGCGGTGAACCGGGGTTGGCGTTGCTCGCCGCTGCCGCGGGGTTTGCGTCGGGTGCGGCCGGTGCGTAACGCGGCCTTGAGCTCGCGGCGCAGCTCGCCGCGGCCTTGGACATACAACGCTTGGTAGATGGTTTCGTGGGTCACGTGCAGCTCCGGCCGGTCGGGGTGATCACGGCGCAGCCGCTTGCTGGCCTGTTCCGGGCTGCACCGGTCATCCAGCATGCCCTGGATCCGGTCCCGCAGCTCAGGGTTGGTCGCGATCTTGCCCGGTTTGGGCCGTGGCCGGCGAGCTTCGGCCCAGGCCTGCGCGGAATAGGGAAGATACTCACCGCTGCCGGGATCGGCGTTGCGGTCCAGCTCCCGGCTGACCGTTGAGGCCGGACGGCCCAGCCGGCGGCCGATCTCCCGGGGACCGTGCCCAGCCCGCGCGAGATCCGCGATCAGCAACCGCTCGTCCTGGGACAGAAACCGGGTGGCCGGAACCCGCGCCCCACCGGCAGGCGGGCGGCCCGCGGCCGGGGACTCCGACACGGACGGACGCGACGGCGGGGCGGACGACCGACTCGTCGTCCGGCCCGCCTGACTCGCACGCCCCTGCCGCCACCGATGCCCGGTCCGGCGGTTGATCCCCACGACCTGGCACGCCTCGGCAGTGCCCATCCCTTGCGCCACAAGATCAAGATAAGCCCGCCGCTCGGCGAGCAGCTTCCGCGGCCCCTGAGGCAACCGCGTCTGACGGATCTCGAACAACACAACCCCTGAACAAGTCAGGTGTTGCAACCACCACTAGAACCCAAG
>NZ_JADNQM010000094.1:0-1347 GCF_046269425.1 Amycolatopsis sp. cmx-11-12
TACTGCAACGGCACTCAGTTGAGTGGGTAGCCTCGCCGTTTGTAGTGGCTGAGGCGGGCTTGGTGTTGTCGTCGGCGGCGGAATCGTGACCAGGACCAGATGTGGTCGGCGGTGTCGGCGACACGCAGGACGAGTTTGGTGAGCAGGCGCCGGATCTCCGGTAGCGTGAATCCGATCATGTCTGGTTCCTCGACACCGATTCCCCTTTTATGGCAAGGGATCTGGTGACGGCGAGCCAGGCGTGCGCGAGCATGGACAGGGTGATGTGGGCATACCACGCTCGCCAGGATCGGACCTGGTAGTGGTCGAGCCCGGCTTCGTTCTTGGCTTGCTGGAAGCATTCCTCGATCCGCCAGCGGGATCCGGCGATCCAGGCCAGGTCCAGCAGCGTCGAGCGGCGGGGCCCGTAGCAGACGTAGTAGGCGATCTCGGTCGGATCGCTGATCGAACGCCGGGCGAGCAGCCAGTGCCCGCGTCCTGGCTGCCAGGCGATGCGGATCGGTGTCCTGGCCCAGTCGTATTCGCGGGGGCCGTGCGCCCCGGCACCGACCGACAGCCGCCGCCACGAGCGCTGCGGCAGGGCGGTGATCAGCTCATCCGCCCGGTGCTCGCCGCCGTCGATGGTGATCAGGGTGTCGTTGACCTTGGTGGCCAGCACATGCGCGGCGCCGCATTCTTCCAGCCATGCCCGCAGATACTTCACCTGCCCATACGCCTCATCGGCGGTGATCCACGCGAACGGCACACCCGCCTCGAACGCCCGTGCCAGCATCGCCATCGCGTGACGTGGTTTGGTCTCGAACTCGATCTCGTCCGGGATCCCGGCCGCACGGGCGCGGTCCCGGTCGGCGATCCACGGCTCCGGCAGATACAGTTCCCGATCGATCAGCGCATGCCCGCGATCCGAGGCATACGCCAGGAAAGTCCCGATCTGGCAGTTCTCGATCCGGCCGGCGGTTCCCGAGTATTGCCGCTGCACACCGGCGGATTTGGTGCCCTTCTTCAGGAACCCGGTGTCGTCCACGATCAGCACACCACCCGGCACACCCAGGTGCTCGACCACATAGTCCCGCAGATCGTCACGGACACCATCGATGTCCCAGTCCGCCCAGCGCAGCAACCGCTGCATCCCATCAGGAGACAGCTCACCCGCCTGCTCGGCCAGCGTCCAGCCGTTCTTCCGCTCCAGGCCCGCCACCAGCCCGGACACATACTCCCGCGCCCGGCCCCGCGGCTCCAACCTCGTGAAACGACCCGAAATCCGCTCATGGACCCGACCCAGCTCAGCCACCACCATGTCCATCACCCGCAACATCATCCACTACCCATGCGAGTGCCGTTGCAGTA